>JANOXQ010000182.1:0-41123 GCA_031418495.1 Sphingomonadales bacterium | reverse complement strand
GTTTGGCAAGATTTCGAGCCGTCAAACCATCGACCGTAGTTTCGATTTATTCTGGAGGCATTTGCGCAACTTAGGTGCACGTTTTGATACTGTGATCAGCGCTAATGAAAGTCTGTCGTCGCGGCTAAGAATGGGCGGTGTCGCAGGTGTCAGGACAATCCCGATGGGCGTTGATCCTGGAATATTCTCAGTCAATCACCGTAATCCGCAAATCCGCCGCGACCTTTTGGCGCGCTGTAGTTTGAATGAGAATGCTACACTTCTGCTTGGTGTTGGTCGCCATAGCGCGGAAAAACGTTGGCCGCTCGTGATTGACGCCTGCATTGCCGCTGGCCATTCGCGCCCGGTCGGCTTGGTATTGATTGGCGATGGGCGGGACCGGGCCAAGCTGATCCGTCACATCGGCAATAATCCACACGTGCATTTGCTCGCGCCGATTACTGATCGTGCGCTACTGGCCGAAGTCATGGCAAGTGCAGATGCTCTTATTCATGGCTGTGAGGCTGAGACATTTGGCTTGGTTGCCGCCGAAGCTGTGGCATCAGGTCTGCCACTTGTCGTGCCCGACGAGGGCGGCGCATCTGACATGGTGACCCATGACACTGGCGAGCATTACATCTCAGGCGACACTTCATCGGCAACCAAAGCGATTGAGCGTTTGCTCAATCGCGATCCTGATGCGCTCAAAGCCGCTACAGCACGCACCGCAACCAAGGCTCCAACTATCGATTACCATTTTGAAGCCTTGTTCTGGACTTACCAGCAGCTCGCAGACGATATGCGCTATGTCGCATGACACGACGTCGCATAGCGTTTGGAAATAAAATGTGCGAGTTTGTGAAAGCGGTGTCGTCAACACAACATGGAAACGCGCAAAGCAATTCACCTCGACGCCAGCGGACGAATTTTTCCGCCTGAATTCGCTCAATATTCTGCTCCGTCCAGGCTTCGGGCTGATACGCGCAATCTCCCGATTTGGTGTAGACTCCTCATTTTTGCGAGCCGTAATTGCTCTCGTTAAATTCCCATATTGCTACCTCGACCATGATTGCGCGGTCACATACTGCTAGTTTTTCGCGCTTTGCTCGCTACAGATCAGACAGCGAAACATCGGTGGTACGTAACGAGATGACAACGGCAGGCGGGCTTGAGTCCATATTCTTGGCCAATCGTCAGACGCTGCTCCGTTATGTCCGGGCGCGGTTTCGTGGTGACGGCGAACCAGAAGATATAATTCAGGATGTCTGGCTAAAACTTTCATTGCTTGAAACTGGCCCGATTGCTGAACCTCTTGCCTATCTTTACCGCATGACAGAAAACCTCGTGCTTGATCGCAGGCGCTCTGCGATACGGCGCATCAGTCGTGAAACTGAATGGACTAAAGGTCAAATCGATGGGACTTTTGATAGCCCGATTGACAGTCAGCCCAACCCGGAGCGCATTTTGCTCGCACGTGATCATTTGCGGCGGGTAAATGCTGCGCTTGATACGCTGCCCGAACGCACAGCCTTTGCTTTTCGTGCGGTACGCATTGAGGGAACACCGCAAAAAGAAATCGCACTCGCAATGGGGATCAGTGTGAGCGCGGTCGAGAAACATTTGCAGCGGGCCTACCGAGCGGTGATTGAGGTTCAGAAGAAGCTGAATGCGGAAAACAGTTCGCCAGAACGTCTTGAGTTTGAAGGGCACGGCAATGTCAGTTGAACTGCGAAAGGATGAAGCAATTGCATGGCATCTGCGCCTGTCCAATCCGGCTGCCTCAGCTCAGGATTGGGATGATTTCACCAATTGGCTTGAAGCTGATCCGGTGAACGCGGATATTTATGATAGTGTCGCGCTGGCTGACGCCGATCTGACCGATACGCTGGCAATAGCAAAATCCGATCCTGCATTGCCGCAAAATGATAATGCGCCAGCGCCTGCCAAATGGTATCAAAGGCGCGGATTTCTTGCCGTTGCTGCGAGTGCGGCCCTTGCTGTGCTTTTATCGCCTGCGCTCATGTCTAGCAGGGATTTGCAGCGCTATGAAACTCAGCCGGGTGAAACGCGTGAAATTGCGCTTTCGGATGGTTCGCAGATCGCGATGAACGGAGGAACTCGCCTTGCGCTTGATAAAAAAAGCAATCGTTTTGCGCGGATTGATGCCGGAGAAGCGGTGTTCACCATTCGTCACGATGCGGCCAATCCTTTTGTAGTTGAAACGACGGACTCAACGCTGCGTGATTTGGGAACCGTCTTCAATGTACGTCAGGATGATGGTGCGCTTGAGGTCGCAGTCGCTCAAGGGGCTGTTCAATATAACCCCCATGATGAAGCTGTGACGGTTACTGCTGGCAATCGACTTGTTATATCGCGTGATCGGCCAGTGCCGGTGGTTTCAAAGGCCGATCCAGTAAGCGTTGGAGGATGGCGGCAAGGGCGTCTTACATATCAGGCAACACCTTTGAGCGTGATTGCGTTGGATTTGACGCGCACCCTTGGCACCCCGATTAGCGTGTCGAGGGATGTTGCTGGCCGTCGCTTTACCGGTGTGATCCGTATCGAACAGGACAAGGAGGTATTTTTCCACAGGCTCGAATCCTTGCTTAGCGTACGTGTACGGCATACGGCGAATGGATGGCAACTGACATCTTAGATATATGAGGTTAGTGATATCAGCGGCGATTATTGCGGTGAGCATTGCAGTATCACCTGCATGTGCGCAATCTAAAGGCAACTTCAACATCCCTGCACAGCGTCTTGATTCAGCCCTGATCGCACTGGGTGAACAGGCGCAAATTTCGATTGGTGGCATTGATGCGCGGCTTTCAACAGTGTCTGGCAAGGCGGTTCGCGGTCGGCTCTCGGTTTCTCAAGCACTCACTATAATGCTGCGTGAGACTGGTTTTGATTTCACTCTGATTGATTCTCGCACTGTAAAAATTATTCGTGCCATTCCCAAACCACAACCAAAACCCAAGCCAGTCAAATCACCTAAAGCGCCATTACCCGAACCTCTGCCACCGCCGCCATTGCCAGACGTACCGTCGCCAGAAATCATCATCACCGCGAGCAAGCAACAGCAAAGTCTCGAAAGCTACCCTGGCTCCGCCTATGTTGAAAAAATCGGCGGCGTCGGCGTGTCAGAAAATCTGGGCACGGGTGCATTCATCTCGCGGATTCCAACCCTCACATCAACCAATCTTGGGCCTGGCCGCAACAAGATATTTATTCGCGGTATTGCCGACAGCAGTTTTTCGGGGCCAACGCAGTCAACTGTTGGCCTTTATCTTGGTGATCTCCGCCTGACCTACAATGCGCCTGAACCTGATCTGCGTCTTTATGATATTGATCAGGTTGAAGTGATCGAAGGCCCGCAGGGCACACTCTACGGCGCAGGCGCGCTTGGCGGGATCATTCGTATTATCCCTAATGCGCCTGATTTAGGGGGCTATCATGTCTCAGCATCGGGAGGTGTTTCAACGACCAAAGCCAGCGCGTCAGGTTATGATGTTGGCGGTACTGTTAATGTGCCAATTTTTGCTGATCATGTGGGCGTGCGTATCGTTGGATATCGTCAGATCGAAGGTGGCTATATCAACGATCTTGGTGGCAGGCAGGATGTTAACCGATCCCTTATCCAAGGCGGCAGGGCAACGTTGCGTGTGCGCCCTAGCAACGGGTGGACGATTGATCTTGGCGGCGTCATTCAAAATATCGACACACGCGATAGCCAATATGCCGAACGCGGCCTGCCCCTGAGAACTCACGCCTCCAACCTTGATCAACCGCATGACAATGACTTTAAGGCTGGAGATATTGTTATCGCAAAAAAATGGAATCGGTTCTCGCTGATATCGAGCACAGGCGTCGTCCAGCATGATTTATCCGAGCGGTTTGATGCGACTGGGTTTCAAGGCAGGGCCGGGCTCCTTGCTTTTGATGAAAGCAACAAGATTAGCCTCATCACACATGAAACGCGGCTTTCGCACGAAGGGAAAAATGGCGGGACTTGGGTTGCTGGCGTCAGCGCACTACGCAGCATAGATCGCATAGAGCGGACGCTTGGGCCGATTGATGAGCCGCAATCACTCGCCTTGCTCCGTGATGAAAAACAGGAGTATGCAGTTTTTGGCGAAACAACCCAGCCAATCTCAGCCAACTGGTCGGGCACGATTGGCGCACGGGTGACGCGTGCATTGTCCGCTGGCGAATTGATCGGTGGTGTAGGTGCTGGCTTTGAACCCAAAGCCAAACAAACACGTTTCTTACCAACCGCCGCCCTATCATGGAAAGTACGCCAGAACCTGCTGGCATTTCTGCGCTATCAAAGCGGGTTTCGCAGCGGCGGTCTTGCTGTCAGCAGTGACCAGCTCAATAGCGCTGAAAGGTTTGATTCTGATGAAATCAATACCGTGGAATTGGGGCTGCGCTTGGGCGGAACCGGGGATCGAGCAGCGCGGCGCTTATCGGCAGGCATTTCAGCGTCTTATTCAAGGTGGAGGTCAATTCAGGCCGATCTGATCAGTGCCGACGGGCTACCTTTCACGACCAATATCGGAAACGGGACAATTTACGGCATTGAGGCCAATGGCCGTTGGCATTTAAGCAAAACGCTTACATTGGACGGCGCGTTTTTCTTCAATAATGCGATGCTCAATACATCTGCAACTGGGCCCGCTTCTGCTGTTGAACGTCGGCTTCCCAATGTCGCAAAGGCTGGTGGACGCTTCACTACCGCGTGGGAACTGCCAATATCGGAAAAGATGAAATTCAAAACCAATGGTACCGTGCGCTATGTCGGCGCGTCACGGCTAGGGACAATACCGCCCCTTATCATTGAACAGGGCGAATATGCTCAAGTAGATGCCTCAACGGGTATCGATGCCGGTGCATGGCGGATAACTCTTGATGCCACTAACTTGCTCAATATCAGCGGCAATAGTTTTTCCTACGGCAATCCTTTTTCAGTAGCGCGTGGTCAGCAGATTACACCGCTGCGGCCAGGCACATTAAGGCTCGGCGTTCATGTCGATTTTTAGCGAAGGAACTCGTAATGACAGATATTGAGCGTGCAGCGCTTAGCAAAGTTCCGGCCATTACACTTGGCTTCTGGATCATAAAAATCCTTGCTACCACGCTTGGAGAAACTGCGGGCGACACGGTCAGCATGACCCTAAACTGGGGTTATCTTGCTGGCACCGCATTGTTCGGCGTAATCCTGATTGGGCTAGCAACTTGGCAGATTAAATCACGTAAGTTCCACCCCTATCTTTACTGGGCAACAATTATCGCATCGACCACGGCGGGCACGACATTGGCTGACTATACCACACGTTCGCTCGGCATCGGATATGAAGGCGGCTCAGCATTGCTCTTGGCAAGCGTGATCGCATCGCTTGCTGCATGGAAATATGTGCTGGGATCTGTGTCGGTTGAAACCGTGCATGAACCAAAGGCAGAGTTATTTTATTGGATTACCATCACCTTTTCACAGACGCTGGGAACTGCGTTGGGTGACTGGATGGCCGATAATGGCGGCATGGGGTATCTGGGCGCAGCTTCTATCTTCGGAGTGGTGCTGGCCGTCATCTTGTTGCTTCACTATTGGACAAACGTCAGCAAGGTATTCCTGTTTTGGGCGGCGTTTATTCTGACTAGGCCGCTTGGAGCCACCGTAGGCGACTTCCTCGACAAGCCGCTTGATCATGGCGGGCTGAACTTCAGTCGGCCAATAGCATCGTTGATTCTGGCGGCAGCCATATTGGCTATCATGGTCATTTTTCCGCAGCGCGCCGGCATCCGTCACAAATCGATTGGCTGAAATATGGTATTTATGTCATCGATCAACCCGCTGTATATTTTGTCCGGCGCGCTTGTCGGCGTTTTGGTCGGTCTCACTGGTGTTGGCGGCGGATCACTTATGGCTCCGATACTGGTGCTGTTGTTCGGCTTTCACCCCGTGACAGCGGTTGGCACTGATCTTCTTTTTGCGTCAGCCACAAAATCGGTTGGTACGGCGGTGCATGGTTGGCGCGGTACTGTCGATTGGCGGATTGTGACCTTACTTGCATCGGGCAGCATTCCAGCTGCTATTGTTACGCTTGTGCTGTTGTCCAAAATGGGCAGTTTGTCAGCAGAATCGGCAAGTCTGATCACGACGGTATTGGGCAGCATGCTGTTGCTGACGGCAATCAGCCTCTTGCTTCGAAAGCAGATACTGGCTTGGACGGCTGTGCGAATGAAGGATATGTCAGCGACAGCCGTTACAAGTTTGACAGTCGTACTTGGTCTTGTTCTCGGCGTGGCGGTTTCGCTGACATCGATTGGCGCAGGTGCGATTGGCGTTACGGTGTTATTGATCCTTTAACGAAAACGCCCGATTTCTAGGATCGCTGGAACGGACATCGCTCATGCCGTTCCGTTGACTCTGATCGGCGGGATCGGTCACTGGATGATCGGGTCGGTCAATCTGGCCCTGCTGGGTTCCTTGCTTGTCGGGTCAATTCCCGGTGTGATCGTTGGCAGCCTCTTGTCAACGCGGATGTCCGATCACCGCTTGCGCATAATTCTTGCTGCTACATTGGTGATTGTCGGTGTTAAGGTTTTGGCTTGAGAGCGCTAGGCTTGGCCACAAAGCGAGTATCGCGTGGTAGCATTTTTCGCGTCGCTGAAATTGGGCCAATATAGCGACTGGGCACCAACACCAAATACCTACCTGAGGACAGAATAAACACTCCATCGAAGGCAGGCGACCATTTTGTCAGTCTGAAACCCGGCATTCTCTTTTCGGCCCAACGCAGAGCATTCGATGAGCAATGCAAGCGCGGTTGTTGTCAACGAGAGTATCTTGCTTTTGGCCATTCCGGCCAAAGGAGTTGTGACATGGGAATTTCTGATCTTGATCCCGACGCTCACGGGCGCCGTCCTTGGAACGCTGGCAATATGGTCGGCGCCAAGCGCCCACTCAAACCACGCGACGTTTGGGCGATCCGCTTTTATCTCGATGAGCATCGACGATTGCGCGACCGAGCGCTTTTCGATTTGGCAATCGACAGCAAGTTGCGTGGGTGTGACATCGTCAAAATGAAGATCGGTGACATCGTTGCTGGTGGAGCGATCCGAAATCGGGCGACCGTCATGCAACAGAAAACCAAGCGCCCCGTCCAGTTCGAAATCATGACCGAGGCACGCCAAACTCTTCTGACTTGGCTCAACCGTCGAGGAGGCTCCGTGGAGGATTTTGTCTTCCCGAGCCCTGTCAATTACATGGGCCATCTCAGCACCCGGCAATATGCGCGGTTGGTTGACGAATGGGTCGGTGCCGTCGGCCTCAACGTAAGTGAATACGGCACGCACTCGATGCGTCGAACGAAGGCTTCGCTCATCTACAAGGCGACGGGGAATCTGCGGGCCATCCAGATATTGCTCGGCCATTCTAACATTGAGAATACAGTTCGTTATCTGGGCGTCGACATCGACGACGCGATTGCCCTTGCAGAACGCACCGAGATTTAGTCGCGATGGCTCCTCGCGGCGGCGGGGAGCCATTCTCAACACTACTGAACGTATGACAGGTTTTAACGACAGCAATTTTAATGTCGAACGGCAACAATGTTCGCGATTTCCGCCACTCAATTTTCAGGCCCACCCCTACCCCTTCTTCTCCAAAACCTCCGTCAGGGCGGTCTTCACATGCCCGGCTTCATCGGCCAGCTTTGCTTCACGCCCTGCGCTGATCGGGTCGGATGCACTCATACCTTCGGATTCGGCGTTTAATCGGCCATCCAGATCGGCATCCCAATCTGTGAGCAGCGCGGCTTTCTCTGTATCCGCGAGGCCGGGATCGGCGAGCAGCGCCTCGGGCGTGTCGAAATGCTTGCGGGGATTGGGCGCGTCATCTTCCATCACCAGTAACGCCGGGGCTTCCGCCGCCGCGCGCTCGCGGTGGACGAGGAGGGCTTGGCCGATAGTCGCGATCACGGTTTCGGGTTCAAACGGTTTGGTGATCAGATAAGTTGGCTCGGGCCGCTCGCCGGTCAGCAGGCGCTCGGGGAAGGCGGTGATGAAGATCACGGGCACACTCATCGCGCTCAATATGTCTTTGACCGCGTCGATCCCACTTGATCCGTCGGCGAGACTGATATCGGCGAGGACAAGTTCGGGGCGGGTTCGTTCGGCAAGCGCCACGGCTTCGGTGCGGGTGCGGGCGATGCCGGTGACGCTATGGCCAAGGCCTTCGACTATCGAGCGAATGTGGAGCGCGATGATCGCTTCATCCTCGATGATCATCACTGCGGCCTGAAGGCTGTCATTGATCAACTGGCGCGCTGCGGCGATGTCCGTTGCGACCGTCGCAATGTTACTGCCCAGAATGTCGGCGGTTTCATGCGCGCTAAACCCCTCCACTGCGGTCAGCAACAGCGCTTGGCGGCTAGCCATCGGCAACTGTGCGACAAGGCCGTCGCCGGTGCTCGGTTCGACCAGAGCCGACATGGGATGACACAATTTGTGGAAAATGCGATAAAGTTCAGCGCGCGCTGGTTTGGCTTCGTTAAATTCGTCCGGAGCCGCCAGCAATGCTTCGAGCACTTCGCGGACGGCGGCATCGCCCATTTTTTGAGATCCGGTAAGCGCGCGCGCGTAGCGACGCAAAAAGGGAAGTTCAAGCCCAACCGCTGCTTTAACTGACATGTTTGCTCCTCTGTGAGACAGGGAATACCGCGCAGATCGATTTTTGTTCCCGCGCACGGAACTTTTTTCGGCCTTGCCGAGTTTAGCTCATCGTGGACGGCATGTCGCTGTCGCATTTTTTGGCCAAGGCGAGGATTTCGGTGACAAACCTGCATACATCACCCACACTGGTTGGCCAAGACACAAAACAGGCGCTGGTGGAGCAAGAGGCGATGGCGAAGGCGAACAAGCCTGGCAATCATGATGACGATCTTAACAGCGACCCGATCGCGGCGGCGCTTAAGCAAATGCATGATGCGGTGGCAAGTGAAGAATTGCCAGATGATTTCCTGCGGCTGCTCGACGAGATCGATACCAAGATCGCCGCCAAAAAAGCGACGCATTGATGAGCGGCGTGGAGACTATCGACGCTGACAAACTGTTCCGGGATCAGCTCGTCACGCTGTTGCCGTCGCTGCGGGCGTTCTCGCGCGGGTTGTGCGGCAACCGCGATATGGCCGATGATCTGGCGCAGGATACAATGATGCGCGCTTGGGCGGCGCGGGCGAGCTATACGCAGGGTTCCAACTTTCGCGCGTGGATGTTCATGATCATGCGCAACCAATTTTACACAACGATCCGCAAGAATGCGCGGATGACCTCGCTTGATCCTGAATTCGCCGAGCGGGTATTGGTCGTCGCACCGGCGCAGCAAAACGGCATTAACGTCGAGGATGTCGCCAAGGCACTTCAGAAACTTCCGGCAGAACAGCGCGAAGTGTTGCTGCTGATCGGTGCAAACGGCCTATCTTATGAAGAGGCTGCCGAAGTTACGGGTTGCGCGATAGGGACGGTTAAAAGCCGCCTTGCACGGGGCAGAACCGCGCTCGCTGCCCTGATTGATGGTCCGGCAGACGGCGCTTTGTTTGCGTCGCCGCCGCAACGCGCTACACCCGGAACAGGACAAGACGCAGCGGATAGGTTGCGTGACGTCCTGCGCGTACCGCCAACTAAGATGGCGACGGTTGCGCGATAGTCTGAAAGGGAAAAGCGTCTGATGCGACCAGTGACCCTGCGCAACGGCCTCGTTCTGATCGTGGTGGCTGCGCTGTTGCCGATTGGCACACTCAGCGTTTGGCAGGCACTCTTGAGTTTGCAATATTCGCGCACGTTGATCACCAACCAGCTGGTCACAAGTGCGCTCGCAACGGCGGGACGCGAACGTGATCCGCTTATCATCAGCAAGCAATTGATGCTGGCACTTAGCCGGAACGAGGCGGTTCGGGCTGGTGGGGCAGGATGCCATGACGCGCTCAAAACCGGCCTTGGCAACAGTCCCGCCCTGCTCAATATGGCACGGTCAGATATGGCGGGCCGCGTCCAATGTTCAGTGTTACCATTTGATCCCGCGCTTTCCTTTGCAAAAGAGGCTTGGTGGCGGCGCGGCATCAAGGCGCGTGGGTTTACTGTGAGCGCGCCCGTTATTGGGCAAATCTCAAAGAAGCGCGCGCTCATCGGTATGCAGCCCGTAATTGGCGACGACGGTCGCACTATGGGCGCGGTCACGGTCGCGATCGATGCGTCGTGGCTTGAACGATCAATGGCCGCATCAGAAATGTCCAGCGACGCAGCGCTCGCGATCATCGATGGAGCCGGAACGGTAGTCCTGACGAGCGGCCAAAATGAATTGCCGAGATTTGACGTAAAAGCCGGAAACGCCCATGTAGCCGAGGTAAAAGCGCCTGACGGTGTCGCCTGGATGTACGCCGTCGCGCCGCTTTACGACCGCGAGCTTTACGTCGTGTACGCCGAACCGACCGAAGTCTTGATGGCCACCGCGCTCAATCAGGTACGGATCGGCCTGCTGCTGCCTATCGTCGCGCTGCTGATCGCATGTCTGGCGATCTGGCTCGGCACCAATCGGCTGGTCTTGCGCTGGCTGGAATCGCTGCGAACGCTCGCTTCGCAGTTTGCACTGGGGAATTTTGCGGGAGATGCCGCCAGATATGAACGCGCGCCGCGCGAAATTGGTCTGCTCAGCGCTGATCTCCACAGCATGGCTCACGCCATCAATACGCGCGATCATGCGCTCCAGGCCGCACTTGATGCCAAGACTGCACTGACGCATGATATTCACCACCGGGTTAAGAACAACCTCCAGATTGTCAGCAGCCTGCTCAATCTGCAAGCGGGAAAGATCAGCGATCCCGCAGCGCGCGAGGCGCTTAGCCAGACCCGCGCACGGATCGGTGCGCTCGCGCAAATTCACAGGTTGCTTTATGAAGAAAGCCACGACAGCGACCACGGCAACGTCAATATCGCTAGCCTGTTGAACGCGCTCTGTTCGCAGCTCCGCGCGCTCCACCGGGGTCAGACTTATGTCCATCTCACCTGCGACGCGACCTCACAGACTGTGCCGATCAACAATGCTGTGCCGCTTACTTTGCTCGCGGTGGAAGCAGTGACGAACGCCTATCGCCACGGTTTCTCCGCTAGACAGAGCGGGGCGATCACCCTCCATTTCGACGTGGTGGATGATCGGGCGACGCTGTCTGTCTCAGACGACGGAATGGGGTTTGATACGACGAAGGAGACAGGCTCAATGGGGAGGCAGTTGATGGACGCCTTCGCGCAGCAGCTTGGCGGGGAATTGGGTATCACGAGTGCAGGGGCTGGTACGGTGGTGACACTGAGTTATCCGCTGCATCCAATTGCTGAACTGCCAAGCTGATCTACGGCGGTCACACAATTTTCATGACGGCTGCGCACTTCTCCCAACAAACACCGGAAAAAGCGCGGCAATGAGCTGGGCGGTGAGGCCGATCAACCCGGCGGCCGTTTTCAGCGTCGTCCATTGATCGGCGACTGTCCGTCCAAAAAGCAAAGCGCCAAGCAGCGTTTCAAAGACAAAAAGGAGGAAAATGAACCACAGCACCATCGCCCATCGGACAGGCGTGTCGAGCGGCACTTGCCAGCGCCGGATGGCCCAGCGGCAGAAAAAATAGGCCGCAGCCAGCATCAGCGGCACTTCCACAAGTGTTGCGGCAAGCACCCCAAAGTGCGGGGTTACAAACATTACCCTGATCGCGCCCAAGATAAAGCCGAGAGTAAAGAGCAGCAGAAAATAGACGCTGCTTGCGATCAGGGCGCGTTTCATAATGCCCCTACGCCCGATTATTTCTTCAGTTCTGCCGCTGCCGCATCGACCGCGTTCTCGGCCTTGCTCAGCCCCTCTTTGACGTCTCTTTTGACGTCGCTCGCTTTGTCGCTGACATTGGCAGCGCGGTTCTCAAGTTCATCCCGATCGGCATCGACGCGGTTTTCTGCGCGGTCAATTGCTTGATCAGCAGCAGCGCCTGCCTCATGTCCCTTATTCTCAAGGCTGTCATTTTCGGAGCAGGCCGCGATTAGTGCGAACAGTGGCATGACGATCAGACTTCTGCGCATGATCAAACCCCTTAAACGGTAGACGGTGATGACTAAACACGCGTGACACGCAAATGTTCCCGGTGGATGCGCCTCCCGCCAATCGCAATATGGATCTCGGTCAGAAATGCGATCAATCCGCCCGCAAGCAAAATCATTGCGGCCACAAAAACCAGCGCGATGGCAGTGCCTAGGTCGAAGCCCGAAATCTGGCTGAAAAACAACAGAACGACGACCAAGCACACCGCAAGCGCACTAGCGACGCTCAACGTTGTCGCACGGTTGCTATGTTTGATCCGCCGTTCAAGCATCGCGAGTTCAGCAATGTATTTTTGATGTTCGATACCTTTTGGTTCGGCGTGGAGTGCTTCAAGGACACGGGTTCGATCAACCGACCGGCTCAACCGCATCCCGATGACATTCAATATGCCACCGATGCCAGCAAACAGAAAGACTGGCGCGACCGCCGATTGAATGGTTGCTGCTATCGCGTCAAACGGCATTCTATATTTCCCCGCCTAGAACAAAGGGACGGCGTGGCTGGGTCGCAAAACCACGCCGCCATTATGTTCAAACATATGCCGGAACGGCCCGGTCACTTGTCCATCCTTCAATCCTTCACTGGGGCCTTTTTGGCATTCGCTGGAGCTACTTTGGCGTCGGCCTCACTGCTGCCGTGGAGGAGCGAACTCCCCAAGGCTGCTGCTGCCGCTCCTACTGCAACACCTATGGCTGCCGCACTGGCTATCTTCTAGTTGGTGGTGATGTGGCTCATTTGCTCCACAGCAGCCTCTTTGAGCGACGTAATCTTCTTTTTCGCTGATTTTGTCGTTATCATGTCAAAGTTCCTTTCTGGTTTTGGAGTTAGTTGCAGCGCACGCCACTGCGACCGATTGAGCGCCCGATCAGAGCACCACCGGCACCGCCAAGGATCGTGCCCAGCGTCTTGGAGCCATTGCGCGCGATTGCGCGGCCCAAAAGGCTACCACCAGCGGCACCGATGATCAGACCGGTCGTGCCGTCATCGCGGCGGCAATAATAACGGTCATCTGAACCACGATAGATGCGATCCTGATTGTAGAGCCGCCGGTCCTGATAATAGCTGCCGTCGCGGTAATAACGGTTGGCCTGATAATTGCCGTAGCGCGGCTCATAGCGGTTATAGTCGTAGCGGTTATACTCACGCCACGCGGCGCGTTGGGCTTGACGCTGGCGCTGACTTTGCCGCTTAACCCTTTGGTTCTAGTGCGCCTGATTGGCGTAACCGCGATCGCGATGCGTGTTTGACTTGCGGTGATCCCGATGCTCGTTAGCGCGCGCATCTTCTTCACGCTGTCGATCAGACCAACTGCTGTCAGACTGCGCCATTGCAATCGATGAGGGAAGCGCGAGAGACGCAAGTAGAGCGCCTAAAAGTAGCGTCTTCATTTTTATTCTCCTTATTATGGGAGAGCCCGCGAAACACCAATTCCGGCTCAGCAAGGTGAAAATAAATCTGAGATGGTGCTATGACGCAGGCTGTTCCGCGCCGTGCCGCTCTTCAATATGCGTACGCCAGTATTGGACAAGGAACAGCGTCACGCTCAGCACGACCGATCCCAAGATCAACCTCGAAGCACTAAATACAATCAGTCCCCCCACGAGAGAAATGGATGTCGGCACGGTATGCATTTTCAGCCGGTTTCCAACAGGCAGAGGGTAGATCAGATTGTCGACAGTACCGACCACAAGGGTTCCTCAAAGGATACCAATCAGTTCCGCGCCAGAGCCCTGAACTAGTGAAGTCGCGATACTAGGTTTCGTGGACAAAGGTTGACATAATGGTTTGAGATTGATTCAAGGCTGTCTTTTGGGAGGCAGTCTTGGGCGAGCGAATTGGGGTATCGGACGATGAGTGGGCATTGATAGGGTCATTGTTGCCCTCTGAACGTGGCCGGGTTGCCGCCCGGCGCAGGATAATCGGCTTTACTACGAAGGCATGATGTGGATGGCGCGGACGGGCGCGCAGTGGCGGCATTTGCCCAACGAATATGGCAAATGGAACAGCATCTTTCGCCGCTACCGACGATGGGTCGAGACCGGCGTGTTCGACGCAATGCTCGAAACGCTTGCCGGTTTGGTGGAGCGAGACACCTCTGCCGACATGATCGATAGCACCGTTGTCCGGGCACATCACTGTGCAGTCGGCATAGTGGAATGCAGCCTATGATCCGGGGGATCATAGGACCGTGACACGGGGACTCAGGAAACCGAGGCGCTTGGCCGATCGCGGGGTGGATTTACCACCAAGCTCCATGCAAGGTGCGATGCCAAAGGCCGCCCGCTCGGCTTCGTTCTAACGCCGGGGCAGACGCACGACGTCAACGGCTTTGCGCCGCTCTTTCGAATGATCACCGACAAAATCGAAGCCTTCCTAGCGGACAAAGGTTATGACAGCGACGCCATCCGCGATGAACTGGCCAAAGCCGAAGTCGAGGCCGTCATCCCGGCCAAGAGCAACCGGAAATCCCCCACTCCGCATGATCGGGAAAAGTATCACTGGCGCAACCTTGTCGAGCGCCTGTTCAACAAACTCAAGAACTGGCGCAGGGCTGCCACCCGATACGACAAAACCAAAGAGTCCTATCTCGGCTTCGTCGCCATCGCTTCAATCAAACTGTGGATACCCTTTGTCCACGAAACCTAGTCGATGATGTTGTCATGAACCACCCCTTGATCAGAAGTTATCATGATATTGTTTGATTACAATCTTGATTTAGGCGTGAGCCACCCTCACCTCTTCCGTTCCCCCGCGATCACCTTTGCCGCTTGGCTTCCGCCGCGTGGGAGGATCATTAGGTCGTTACCGCTGGCGATGATGATGAGGTCGCTTACGCCGCTGACTGAGATGCGGAGGCCGTCGCTGCGGATGAGGGTGTTGCGGCTGTCGAGCGCGATCACGTCGCCGCCGATGACGTTGCCGCTTTCGTCCTTTTGCCCGAAATCGTGGAGCGCATCCCAACTGCCAATGTCTGACCAGCCCATGCTGACGGGGACGACGGCGACACGGCCCCCGTTTTCTTTGGCTGCTTTTTCCATAACAGCATAGTCAATTGAGTCTGACGGGCAGGCGGCGAACGCGGCTGCGTCGGGGTGGATATGGGTGCCGTGGCGGGCTGCGCCCGCCATTGCGGCCCTCGCAGCGGCGAGCATTTCGGGCGCGTGGACGGCGAGTGCACCCAAGTACATATCGGCGCGGAGGAGGAAGATGCCGCCGTTCCAGACATGGTCTCCGCCCGCGATCATCGCCTCGGCAGTCGCGCGGTCTGGCTTTTCGACGAAGCGCGCGACTTTGTGGACGCCGTGCGCCAATGCCTCGCCAACCGCGATGTAGCCGTATCCGGTTTCGGGGCCGGTTGGGGCGATGCCGAAGGTGACGAACCAGCCATCGCCAACCAGCGGCAGTGCGGCGGCGATGGCGGTTTCAAACGCGGCACCATCAGCGATCACATGGTCGCTCGGCATGATCAGGAGGATGGCTTGCGGGGATGCGGCAAGGGCTGCAAGCGCGATGGCGGGGGCGGTATTGCGCGCGCAGGGTTCAAGGATGATCGCGGCGGCGGGGTGGCTAAGCTGTTCATCGACGAGTGCGGCGTGCCCCGCGCCCGAAACGATAATCGGCGGATTATAGCGCACGGGATCGGCAACGCGGGCCAGCGTGAGTTCAAACATCGTTTGATCGGCGGTCAGCGGGAGGAACTGCTTTGGCCGATCCTCACGCGACATTGGCCAAAGCCGGGTGCCAGCGCCGCCCGAGAGGATGACGGGGGTGATTTTGGGTAAGTTTGTCATGTGCGGCCTATAGCGTGGAGTTTGCCGTCCTTCAGCAAATATTTGTAAATTTGAGCGACAGTGGCACAGGTGTCGGAAAATTTGACGTTTTCCTCATTCATGGGAGTCGATTCGCAGAACGTGTTTAGAGTCTTCAAACATTATGTGCCGCACGCGGTGGTGTTGCTTGCGCTGCTTGATTTCCTGTTGCTGGTGACGGCGGCGGAACTGGCGTGGGTGGTGCGCGCGCGCCAGATTGATATGTTCGTTGATCCACTGACGACGCGGCTGCTGCCACTGCTGACCTTTGCGCTGGCGGTGCAGACGGCGATGATCGCGGTGGGCGTTTACGGGATTGATGCGCTGCTTTCGCTGCGCTTTGCCGCTGCGCGCTTGCTCGTCGCGATTTCGCTTGGCGTGATTTTCATGTCGATCATGTTTTTCGCGCTGCCGGGGATCACGCTGTGGCGGTCAAATTCGCTTTATGCGATGGTTTTTGCTTATGTCCTGATGGTCACGGTGCGTGCGCTGTTTGGCAAATTGCTTGGTAGCGATGGGTTTAAGCGGCGCTTGCTCGTGCTTGGCGCTGGGCCACGTGCGGCGCGGATCAGGAGCCTCGCTGCTGAAAAAGGCGTTGGCTTTATCGTTGTCGGCCATGTCGCGATGAATGACTGTGAGCCCGTTATCCCAACCGCGATCAACCGGGTTCATATCGAAAATCTCGCTGAACATGCGACTTTGCTCAACGCGAGCGAGGTTGTGCTGGCGCTTGAGGAACGGCGCAACGCGCTTCCGTTTAATGATCTGATCCGAGTCAAGACAACCGGGGTTCATGTCAATGAGCTGACCTCATTTCTTGAGCGTGAGACGGGCCGGGTTGATCTGGATACGGTCAATCCGTCATGGCTGATTTTCTCTGACGGGTTTTCGAGTGGACGGCGGCTGTCCTCCTTTGCCAAGCGTATTTTTGATATTCTGGCGAGTCTTGCGTTGCTCGTCATTGCTGCGCCGCTGATCCTGATCGGCGCGATCATCGTCAAGCTGGAAAGCAAAGGCCCGGCATTCTTTCGCCAGACGCGCGTTGGCCTTTACGGCGAACCTTTTGAGCTGATCAAGCTGCGGTCAATGCGGCAGGATGCCGAAGTGAATGGCGAGGCCGTCTGGGCCCAGAAAAATGATCCGCGCATAACACGGGTTGGCAAATTTATCCGTATGACCCGGATTGATGAGCTGCCACAAGCATGGAGTGTGCTCAAGGGTGATATGAGCTTCGTCGGCCCGCGCCCAGAACGCCCCGAATTTGTGACTGACCTTGAAACCAAGCTCAACTATTATGCCGAACGCCATATGGTAAAGCCCGGCATTACGGGCTGGGCACAGATCAACTATCCTTACGGGGCAAGCCTTGAGGATGCGCGGCATAAACTGGAATATGACCTTTACTACGCGAAAAATTATACGCCTTTTCTTGATGTCTTGATCCTGCTCCAAACGTTCCGCGTAGTTCTCTGGCCAGAGGGTGCACGCTGATGAGTGCGGCGCTCTTTGAATTTATCGGCCAGTGGAGCCACGCGCTTGCGGCGATCCTGTTTGGCGCGCTGGCGGTATGGCAGGTGCAGCGTCAGGCGCGCGATGGCCAAGGGCGGGCTCTGCTCTGCGCCGCATTGCTTACCGCATTATGGGCGCTGTTGGTTGCGATGACATCGCATTTTTCCGTCGCGACGCAGATCAGCGAACAGCTCCGCAATGCTGGCTGGCTTGGCTTTATGTATGTGCTGTGGCACAACGGCGAAAAGGCGCACCGCGCCCGCCCAGTGGCCGCACTTTATGCTGTCCTCACTTGCGTAATCGCCTTGGCGGCGGGGCTGATCATGATGGGGGAAACGACTACGCTCTCGCCGCGTATGCTTGACGCGTTGTTTGCTGCGTCGGCAGTGATCAGGATGATGGTCGCGGTTGGTGCGCTTTTGCTCGTCCATAATCTTTACAATGCTGCGACGGTTGAAACGCGCGCGGCAATACGACTGCCGATGTTCGCACTGGCGCTGATGTGGGTTTATGATCTCAATCTTTATACGATCAGCTATCTCGCGCGCACTTCGGCTGATGAGCTGTCTTCGCTTCGCGGAATTGTCACCGCGATTGCCGCCCTGATTTTCGCGCTCGCCGCGCGTCGTTCGCAAAATTGGAACATCCGCCTTTCGCGCGCCGTCACCTTCCAATCACTCAGCCTCGTTGCGATTGGCGGCTATGTTGTGACGATGCTGGTGATCAGTTCATTGCTTGAGCTGATCGGCGGCGAATATGCCCGCCTTGCCCAGGTCAGCTTTGTCTTCGGTGCTTCGGTAATCGCGCTGGTCTTACTCCCATCGAGCCGGTTGCGCGCATGGTTTCGCGTCAAGATTTCCAAACATTTATTTCAGCACCGCTATGATTACCGCGCTGAGTGGCTGCGCTTTACTGATACGCTTGGGCGACCCGGAGAGGGTGCAATGTCGCTTGAGACGCGGGTGATTCAGGCGGTGGCTGACATTACTGAATCGCCCGGAGGATTATTGCTTGTGCCTGGGCCTGCGGGTGGCCTGATTAGCCATGCCCGTTGGAATTGGAATCTGATTGATCCGCCTGCGCTGTCCGCAAGCAACGAAACCGCATACTGGCTTGAAAAAAGCGGGCATGTCGTCGAATTCGACCAGCTTCGTAGCGCCGAAAGCGGGTTTGATGAAGACGCACGCCATATCCCCGAATGGTTGATTGGTGAACCGCGCGCATGGGCAATGATCCCGCTCGTTCATTTCGGACGGCTGGCAGGCGTTGTAGTTCTTGAACGGCCAGTGATTGCGCGGGTGCTTGATTGGGAGGATTTCGATCTGCTCCGTGTAGTTGGGCGACAAGTGGCAAGCTACTTGGCCGAAGCGCGCGGGCAAGAAGCGCTTTCGGATGCGCAGCGCTTTGATGAGTTTAATCGGCGCTTTGCCTTCATCATGCACGATATCAAGAATCTCGTTAGCCAGTTGAGCCTTGTTACGCGCAATGCCGAACGTCATGCTGATAATCCTGAATTTCGCGCCGATATGATTATTACGCTCAAAAATTCAACCGCACGAATGAATGATCTGCTCGTCAGGCTTTCACAGCATAATAAGGCCCGCCCCGAAGAACCACGCGCGGTCGCACTCCAGCCAATTGCTGAAAGCATTGCCAAGGCCAAACGCGCCGCGCATCCCGTGATTGTTGGCGGCACATCGGGGCTGATCCTGCGCGCCGACCCGGCACGGCTTGACCAAGCGCTGAGCCACCTTGTCCAAAACGCGATTGACGCGAGTCCCTTGGCTGAACCCGTCAGCATAAATCCGCGCATTGCAGGCGATGAAATTGCGATTGACGTGATTGATCACGGCAAGGGGATGACCCCCGCCTTCATTCGCGAACAATTGTTCAAGCCCTTCACATCAACCAAGGACGGCGGCTTTGGCATTGGCGCGTTTGAGGCGCGCGCGCTGATCGCGGCGATGGGCGGGCGGATCGAAGTCGCCAGCCGCGAAGGCAAGGGGAGCCGCTTCACCATCATTCTTCCGGGCGTCGCCGAAATGCACCTTGATCCAATTTTAGAACAGCCAGTTCACCAACAGGAAGCCGCATGACCGAAACGCCTAAACTCAAATTGCTGATCATCGAGGATGATGAAGGGCTTCAGCGTCAATTGCGCTGGGCCTATGATGATTATGAGGTTGTCGTCGCGGGCGACCGGACAAGCGCGATTGACGCACTGCGCGCTGAATTGCCAGCGGTCGTCACACTTGATCTTGGCCTGCCGCCCGATCCTGATGGGGTGAGCGAAGGCTTTGCCACACTTGCTGAGATTCTCGCGCTCAAGCCTGATACTAAAGTGATCATAGCCTCAGGTCATGGTGCGCGTGAAAGTGCAATGCGCGCGATTGCAAGTGGCGCTTATGATTTTTACCAAAAGCCCGTTGATATTGACGAACTCGGCATGATCGTCGCACGCGCGTTTCACCTCCATGCGATTGAGGCCGATAATGCGCGGCTTGCCGCACAACCAACGCCTGATGCCACCGTGCTTGGCGGGATGGTGACCGCAGCGCCCGAAATGCTTAAGGTTGCGCGCACGATTGAACGCGTTGCCGCCGCCGATGTCTCGGTGATGCTGCTCGGCGCGAGCGGCACTGGCAAGGAATTGCTCGCACGCGGGGTTCATGACGCGAGCCGCCGCAAGAACGGCGCGTTTGTTGCGATCAACTGCGCGGCAATCCCTGAAAACCTCCTCGAGTCTGAACTGTTCGGCCACGAAAAAGGCGCGTTTACTGGCGCGGTTAAAACTATTGAGGGCAAGATTGAGTTGGCGGCGGACGGCACACTCTTCCTCGACGAAGTTGGCGACATTCCACTTCCGCTTCAAGTTAAGCTGCTGCGCTTCCTTCAGGAGCGGGTGATTGAGCGGATCGGCGGGCGTAAACCAATCGCGGTCAATACCCGGATCGTCTGCGCCACCCACCAAAATCTTGAAGAGATGATCAGCGAAGGCCGTTTTCGCGAAGACCTTTATTACCGGCTCGCCGAAATCGTTGTCCGCATCCCAACACTTGCCGAGCGGCCCGGCGACGCTGGCTTGCTCGCGCGGCATTTCCTGATGAAATTTGCGCCGACAATGAACCCTGCGGTGAAGGGACTCGCCCCCGATGCACTGGCCGCGATTGATCGGTGGAGTTGGCCGGGCAACGTCCGTGAGCTTGAAAACCGGATCAAGCGTGCGGTGATTATGGCCGATGGCAAGCTGGTGAGCGCTGCTGATCTTGACCTTGGCAAGCCAGCCGACAATGATGATGAGATTGATATGATCAACCTCAAAGCGGTGCGTGACATTGCCGATAGCCGCGCCATCCGCCGCGCGATTGCACGCACCGAGGGCAATATCTCGAACGCTGCCAAGCTGCTCGGGATCAGCCGCCCGACGCTTTACGATTTGATCAAGCAGCACGGGCTGGTGGTGTAGGGTGATGGGTACAGGTCACGCCCGTAAATTATTTGAGGCTGACGTTAACCGTTCGTCCCGAGCGAAGTCGAGGGATGTGTTACGCTTGCAGGTGTCTCGACTTCGCTCGACACGAACGGGTTGGGGTGTTGTTCAGTTTATTGCCTTCACAGTCCTTCTTGCGCTGGCACTTCCCGGCACCGCTTATGCCGCAGATCGGCAAGCGGCGCGGCAAGCAATGGTTGCTGGCATCGCGCAATTTAATGCAGGCAAGCCGCAGACCGCGCGGATTGAAATCCTCAATGCAATCAAGGCTGATGGCGATTGGGCGCTTGCTCATGCGTTTCAGGCACGGATTTATTTAGCACTTGGGGACGGCGTTGCGGCTGAATCTGAACTTCGCCGCGCACTTGATCTTGGGCTGCACGAGACGCAAATTCAGCACTTGTTTCTCAACGCATGGCTGCTGCAAAAGGACTATATCCGCGTCCTAGACGCGCCCGAATTGCAAGGCGTTCGCGCAATCTCGGTTGGCTATGCTGCACGGATTAAAGCCAATGCCGCCATCGCGCGTGGCGATATTCCACTTGCCGCCAAAAACTTTGATCGGGCAATCGTCGTTGCTCCCAATAACGCCCAGCTTTGGACTGACATTGGGAATTTCCGTTTACTTGGCGGCAATGTTGCTGGTGCAATTGATGCAGCGATCCGCGCGGTTAATCTCAATCCGCACAACATTGATGCAATGATGTTGATGGGGAAACTCGTTCGCGATCAATACGGGTTGATTGCGGCGCTGCCTTGGTTTGAAGGTGTCCTTGCGCTTGATCCTGCCAATGTGCCAGCGATGGTGCAAGCTGCCGCCACGCTTGGCGAAGCAGGCCGCGCAAGCGCCATGCTCGATATGACACGACGGATTCAGGTCGTTGACGCGAGCAATACCGACGCATGGTATTTGCAGGCCGTTCTTGCCGCGCGTGCTGGCAAACCTGATCTTGCGCGCGCCTTGCTTTACCGGATCGATGAGAAAATGGATGCTATTCCGGGCGTCAGGCTGTTAAAAGCCGTGCTTGATCTCTCGACTGGCAATAGCGAGCAGGCGATTAGCCAGCTTGATGATATTGTGAAGGCCCAGCCCGAAAATCTCAAAGCACGCCGCCTGCTTGGCACTGCGATGTGGCGCGCGGGCGACCCGCGTTCAGCCATTGCGGTGCTTGAACCCGTTGCCAAACGCGATGACGCCGACAGCTATACCCTTTCAGTCATTGGTCGCGCTTATGAAGATATTGGGAATCGTACCGTAGCCGCTGCATTCCTAGACCGTGCGGCCCTTCCTGTGCGCGGCGAACCTGCGCCTTTTGACATGACAAGCGATCTTACCCGCATGGCAATGGTGAACAGCGGCAACCCGGATAACGCCGATGTGGCGATCCCTCGGATCACCGCGCTGATCCGTAGCGGACGCAGCGCCGAAGCCTTGCGTGCCGCCGAACGCCTGCGTGATCTAAACCCAGGTGCGCCTGCAGCGCATGTGTTGGTTGGAGACGCATTGACGGCGCTTGGCCGACCTGGCGATGCTGTAAAAATTTACGAAAAGGCGGCCAGCATTCGCTTTTCTGAGCCAATCGCGCTTCGTTTGATTGATGCGCAGCAGCGCAGCGGCGATAATGATGGTGCGCTTCGGGTGCTTGATCTCTTTCTTTCACAAAACCCACGCAGTGTTGCAGCACTCCTGCTTGCCGCCGATCATTTTATAGCAACCAAACAATGGGATAGTGCGATAGCAACGCTTGATGGCCTGCGGGCAAGGCTTGGCAACCGCGATGCGACGATCCTCAATAAACTTTCTTGGGCTTGGTTTGGGCAGGGCAATAATGACCGCGCGCTGACCTATGCAGGTGCCGCTTACGCGATTGCGGTTAGCAATCCTGCGCTAGCCAGCACCTATGGCTGGATATTGTTCAAAAGCGGTAAGGACAAAGTGAGTGGCATTGCCCTCCTCAAAAAATCGGTCGCAATTGTTCCTGATGCCCCGATGTTGCGCTTCCAGCTTGCGCAAGTGCTAGTCGAAAGCGGTGATAAGGCCGGGGCCAAGCCGCATCTCAAAGCTGCAATCGATATGCCAGATTTTGCCGAGCGTAAGGCTGCGCAGGATTTGCTCAACCGAATATAGCATTGCGCCGCAGGCCAACGCGCCATATTCGCCGCATGTGATTGATCTGACCGCCCTTGAACGTATTGCCGCAGCGCTTGAACGGATTGCGCCGCCGCCATGCGCGCCAGTTGATCCGTCAGCGCCAGCCTATGTTTGGGGCGATCACGGCCTTTCAAGCATACAGCGCTTTGCGCCTCTGCCGATTGATCAGCTCACCGGAATTGATGCGCAACGTGACGCTGTGCTCGAAAACAGTCGCCGACTTGCGGCGGGCCACGCCGCGCATGATATATTGCTGTGGGGGGCGCGCGGATCAGGCAAATCGGCGCTCGTCAAATCCTGTGTTGCAGCACTTCAGCCCGAAGGCGCAGCGATTGCCCTAATCGAAATCGCGCCTGATCGGATCGCCGACCTACCCTTGCTGTTTGCAGCCATTGCGGATTGGCCGCGTGCGGCAGTCCTTTTCATCGATGACCTTGCTTTTGAAGGGCAGGATCAGTCGACGCGGCTGCTACGTTCGGTGCTTGAAGGCGGCGCAAACGCCAGGCCAGCGCACGTAAGGATTTATGTTACCTCAAACCGCCGCCACATTGTTGCACGTGACATGGCAGAGCAAGCCAGTGCGATTAACCAGCGCGACTCGGTTGATGATAGCCTTGCCCTTGCTGACCGATTCGGATTGAGCCTTGGTTTTCATGTTTGTGATCAGGAAGCCTATCTTGCGATGATCGCAGTTTATGCAAAAACCCACGGTTTCCCGTTTGATGCCGCTGATGCGCTGACATGGGCTGCGCAGCGTGGTGCACGCTCAGGCCGGGTTGCATGGCACTATGCCGTCGAGTGCGCGGGCCGGTTGGGGCGCAAAATTTAATCAAAAACTAGTCAAAACGACTAGTTTTCTAGTCGTTTCGCGGAGTGTGAAGCACGCCGAGTTGGTGCATATGCAAGGCAACAGGATGGCAAATGGTCGCTCACCAGCCTTTGAATTTTGCACTAACGGGAGAAAGATCATGAACAATATTGGTAACCAGAATTTCTTCGCACCTACCCAGCAGAACAATCGCTGCTGTGGTAATGGTCAAAGCGGCATTGTTGATGGACGTGCGTTCGTCATGGCGGCTGGCATCATGGGTCAGTTTTTCAATCAGTTTTCAGCCGGCAAATTTGCATTCCCGCAGATGCCAAATCTTTTCAACGTGCGTTGCGGCACATCGCCAAGCTGTGGCTTTCCTCCTTGCGGCCCGTGCGTGATGCCAGAACCAAAGAACACATGGACAGCAAGTATGACGGGCGGCAATACTGCCAAGGTTGATCTCGGCGATGGCAACCGCCTCGAAATCGACGAACGCTCAAGCCAGATCACGATTATCAATGAAAAGACCGGTGAGCGCACCCGCATCTGGGGTGATCCACATGTCGAAATTGATGGCAAACAAGCCTATGATTTCTGGGGCACAACGACCTTCACGCTTGAGAACGGCACCAAAATCACGATCAACACCGAGCAGTGGGGCGGCAATCCCAACGCCTATGTTGCAAGTCAAGTGGTGGTCACCAAGGGTTCGAACGCACTGATCATTGACGGCGTAAGCCAGAATAAACTTGGCGATCTCAAGATGACACTGTCGAATGACGGGCGCGCCGTCGATGCCGCTCACCGCGATGGCTTTAAGCTCAATGAAAATGAATGTGGCAGCGGCTGGATGACCCAAGGTGGCACGCTCGCCACGCAGAAAGATCTTGATGCGACCCGCGTTGGCCGTGAATTTGGGCCGGGCAGCGAACTTCAGAGCCTGAGTGAGCTTGGTGGTTTGTTCAGCCAGTTCCTAATTTTTGGAAATTTTCTGAACTTTGCGAGTAATTTGGGTTCGACATTCAATGATGCGACAACCAAACCAGCCCTGCGTAACCCGTTTCAGCCTGTGCCCAATTCCGTACTCGCCTGAGCATAACTGGCTTGATCTAAGCAGATGGGCATAGACGATTTTCGTTCACGCCTATCTGCTTTTGGATGACTCGCACATCCTCTTCGGGAAATCGCTCTGGAAATCATGGCCAAAGCTGTTAGACGCATTTCATTATGGATGATGCGTTAGAGTCCCCAAGTTTGAAATTGCGCCTTCGCCGCGAAAGCGGCGGTCTTTTCGCAAGCCTATCGCAAAGCTGGGATAAACGCTGGTTCCGCTACGCGACCTACGCGCTTGGTCTAGCTTTACTCGGCTGGCTGATCATCTGGCTGACATTTGCGCGAAACCTGCCTTCGGTTGACAGATTGAAGACATATGAACCACCGCTTCCGACCAATGTGCGTGGCTATGATGGAACTCCTGTTCATAGTTATGCGCGCGAACGCCGCGTTCAGCTTCGCTATGATGAATTTCCGATAAGGCTTGTCCATGCCTATATGGCAGCCGAAGATAAAACTTTTTTTGAACATAGCGGGCTTGATTATCCCGGTATTGTTTCAGCAATGATCACCAATATTGGCAGTTCAGGGCGTAAAGTTGGCGCATCGACCATCACCCAGCAGGTTGCGAAGAATCTGCTGCTGACCAACGAAGTCAGCTATGTCCGCAAAGTCAAAGAAGCGATCCTTGCCAAACGGATCGAGTCTGCACTGACCAAAAAGCAGATTATGGAGCTTTACCTCAACCAAATCGCGCTTGGCCGTAACAGCTTTGGTGTGCAGGCAGCAGCACGCGCTTATTTCGCCAAAGATGTGGGTGAGCTTTCGGTTGCTGAAATGGCGTTTCTGGCGGTTTTGCCTAAGGCACCCGAAACTTATGGGCGCGCTAAAAATGCAGGTCGCGCGCTTGAACGCCGTGCCTTTGTTCTTAAAGAAATGCTTGAGAATAATTTTATCAATGAGGCGGATTATCAAACCGCGATGGCAAGCCCTCTGGGGATTATTCCGCGCATTTCATCGACCAGTGATCTTGCAGGCGGCTATTTCCTTGAAGAAGTGCGCCGTGAACTGATTAGCAAATTTGGTGAAACGTCTGAGAGCGGGCGCAATCCGTTCAGTGTCTATGACGGCGGCTTGTGGATCCGTACCTCGCTTGATCCGCAAATCCAAAGTTACACCGAAGAAGCGCTGCGTGACGGCTTTATCCGTTATGACGGTGGGCGTGGTTGGACTGGCCCGATCAAGACGCTTGATCCTGGAACCGGGTGGGCGCAGCGGCTCGCAGGCGCCAATCTCGGCGCTGGTTATCCCGAATGGCGCGTGGCAATGGTGCTTGATAAGGGCGTCGGTCAAGCACGTATTGGGTTTACTGATGGCACGACTGGAACGCTCCCAGCGTGGGGCGCAACGATGCCAAAACGCGGCACTGGCACAACCGCATTCAATGCCATGAAAGCTGGCGATGCTATTCTAGTAAAGGCCGAAGGCAATGCTTGGGTGCTTCGCAGTGTCCCCGCAATTTCGGGCGGGATGGTGGTACAAAACCCGCATACCGGACGCATACTTGCGATGCAGGGCGGGTTCGATTCGCGCATCCAATCTTACAACCGCGCAACGCAGGCGCAGCGCCAGCCGGGATCAAGTTTCAAACCATTTGTTTATGCCGCAGCGCTTGATGGTGGGATGACACCAGCCTCAATCATCATTGATGGCTCATTTTGCGTATATCAATCGGCAAAACTTGGCCGGAAATGCTTTAAGAATTTTGGCGGCGGCGGTGGCTCTGGCCCACACACAATGCGTTGGGGGCTTGAGCAATCAAGAAATTTGATGACCGTGCGCGCTGCATCACAGACGGGCATGGATAAGGTCGTAAAACTGGCGGCAGCTTCTGGGATAAGTCAACCCGGACGCAATTACTCGCCGGTGCTTGCGATTGCGCTAGGTGCCGGCGAGACCACCGTTATGAAAATGGTCAACGCCTATTCGATACTCGCGCGCAATGGTCGTGATGTCTCACCAACGCTGATTGACTTCGTTCAGGATCGCAATGGCAAGATACGTTACCGCGCCGATACCCGCCCCTGCGAAGGCTGCAACATGCCCGAATATGACGGCAAGCCAATGCCGCGACCGGCCGTGCGCACTAAGCAAGCGATTGACCCAATGACCGCTTATCAGACCGTCAACATGCTTGAAGGCGTGATCAAGCGCGGCACAGCGACTCAACTGATTGATCTCAAGCGCCCAATTTTTGGCAAAACAGGCACGACCACAGGGCCAACGAACGTCTGGTTCGTCGGCGGGTCGGCGGATATGATCGCTGGTGTTTATCTTGGTTTTGATCAGCCAAAACCAATGGGCAGTTATGCGCAGGGCGGGACGCTCGCCGTGCCAATCTTCAAATCCTTCGCATCAAAGGCAATGAAGGATATGCCAGTTGTTCCATTCCGCGCCCCCGCTGGCATTCGGATGATTCGGATTGATCGCAATTCTGGCAAGCGCGTTTACGGCGCGTGGCCGGGGAGCGATCCTAAAGCTGCCGTCATCTGGGAAGCGTTTAAGCCTGAGAGCGAACCGCGCCGATCAATCCGCCGCGATGAGCTGCCCAAGCTCAAAACTGAAACAAAGACGGTCAAGAAAAGCGAGACCTCAACCAGCAATCAGCCACGCGATAGCGAATTCCTGCAACGTGAAGGCGGGATCTATTGACGCACCCGCGTTACCCGGACGAATAAATTGGAGAATACCGATGCGCGCTGAAGCGCAGGCACATGTTGATCAGATCAATCAGGCGCTAGACCTGTTGCGACGCTTTCTTGATTGGGATCGCGCGCTTAAGCGGCTTGATGAACTCAACGCGCGCGTTGAAGATCAGGCACTGTGGAACAATCCAAAAGCAGCCCAAGAGGTCATGCGTGAACGGCGGCGGCTTGATGAAGCAATCTCTGCAACGCGCGCAATCCAAAGCGAAATGGCCGACACCGTCGAATTGATCGAAATGGCCGAAGCCGAGGGCGATGACGCGATGGTAACCGAAGGCGGTGCTGCGCTTGCCGCACTCGCCGCGCGCGCTGAACATGACAAGGTAGAGGCGCTGCTCGCTGGCGAAGCCGACGGCAATGATACCTATGTTGAGGTCAACGCGGGTGCTGGCGGCACCGAAAGTCAGGATTGGGCCGAAATGCTCAGCCGGATGTACACCCGCTGGGCCGAACGGCGCGGGATGAAGGTTGAACTGATCGACTATCATGCCGGCGAACAAGCCGGGATTAAATCGGTTACCTATCTGCTCAAGGGCGAAAATGCCTACGGCTATGCCAAAACCGAAAGCGGCGTCCACCGCCTCGTCCGGATTAGCCCGTATGACAGCAACGCACGGCGGCACACCAGCTTTGCCAGCGTCTGGGTTTATCCAGTGGTTGACGAAAACATCGACATTGAAATCAACGAGAGCGAGCTTCGCATCGATACTTACCGCGCGTCAGGTGCGGGCGGACAGCATATTAACACGACCGATTCCGCAGTGCGGATCACGCATATCCCAACCAATATCGTCGTCCAATGTCAGAACCAGCGGTCACAGCATAAAAACAAAGCCGAAGCGATGAACCAGCTTCGCGCGCGGCTGTATGAGGCCGAACTGCAAAAGCGTGAGGCCGAAGCGAGTGCAACAGCGGCGAGCAAGACTGATATTGGCTGGGGGCATCAAATCCGATCTTATGTTTTGCAACCCTATCAGCTCGTCAAAGATCTCCGCACTGGGGTTACCTCAACCGCGCCGGGCGATGTCCTTGACGGCGCACTTGACCCGTTCATGGCGGCTGCCCTATCCCAACGGGTCACTGGGGAGTCGGTTGACGTTGAAGATGTCGATTAAGCCAAATTTTTTCTTGCTTTTGGGGCCACTGCTGCTTGCGTCGTGCAACAGTGCGCCGGGCAACATCAGTGCAGCACCCGATACCGATACCGCAAGCAGCACATTCCCGGCTGCGCAGCGCCCCGTCTCTGCCATCGTCTCCGACCGCTGGGCGAGCGAGGCAGAGCGTGACAGCGTTGATGAGGCCAACAAGGTGATGGACATCGCCGGGATCAATGCGGGCATGAGCGTCGCCGATATTGGCGCTGGCGAAGGTTATTACACGATTCGCCTCGCCGCGCGCGTTGGCAAGGAAGGCCGTGTGCTGGCACAGGATATCTTCCCAAAAGTGCGCGAAAAACTCGCTGAACGCGCGCTGCGCGAACGGCTTGATAATGTCAGCGTCATGCTCGGCGCGCCTGGTGATCCCAAGTTACCAGAAAACAGCTTTGACCGCGTGTTCATGATCCATATGTATCATGAGATTGCGGCGCCCTATGAATTTCTCTGGCGGCTCCGCCCCTCGCTGCTACCCGGCGGGCAAGTCGTTGTGGTAGACGCCGACCGCCCCACCGGCGCACACGGCATCCCACCCAAGCTCCTCGAATGCGAAATGGCGGCGGTTGGCTATAAAAAACTCGATCAGCAGTCCCTGCCCAACGAAGGCATATTCCTCATGCGCTTCACCGTTAGTGGGGAACGGCCAGCACCTGAGGCGATTAAGGCGTGTCGGGGGTGAGGGGGGAGGTGTAAAGATGAGAGCTAACACAGTCGCGACCGTGACGCTAATATGATTAAGGCCGTTAACAATCAGCATCAAATTTCTCGGCTCGTGCTTTATGGTTATAGATCCATTGCCGAATGCGATCTAACACTCGGTCGGCTTAACGTGTTGATAGGCGCTAATGGCGCAGGAAAATCAAACCTCATCGGCTTTTTCCGGTTGATCAATCGAATTCTAGATAAACAGTTGCAGACCACAGTTGGTTTGGCCGGGGGGCCAGATGCGCTGCTACATTTTGGCCGTAAGAAAACGGAACAGTTACGCGCGGAACTGTATTTTGGCAATAATGGCTACCGCTTTACCCTACGCCCAACCCAAGATAACCGGATGCTATTTTATCATGAAGCGCTCTGGTGGAGCCAATATGGAGAATGGCATCCAAGCTCAGGGCATTTTGAATCATATGCAGAAAGTCAGAAAGGATTTACGCGTATTTATAACTACGTCGTTCCCGCAATGCGGAGCTGGCGGCTTTATCATTTCCATGACACTGGCGTGAGTGCGCAGGTTAAACAGATTCATAATATCAATGATAATGAATATCTACGTGATGATGCCCGCAATTTGGCAGCGTTCTTGCTGCGATTGCAAAATCATCATTTAGAGCATTATTGGCGGATCGTTAAGGCTATCCGCTTAGTCGCACCTTTTTTTGGAGATTTTAATTTACGACCCACCGTTGATAACAAAGAGAAAATTCAACTCGAATGGACTGAGCAGGGGCAAGATGAACCTTTTCCGGCAAGCGCCCTATCCGACGGCACATTGCGCTTTATTTGTCTAGCTACGGTACTGCTGCAACCGGATGATTTTATGCCGGCAACCATTCTGATTGATGAGCCAGAGCTGGGCTTACATCCGTTTGCTATCAGCGTACTCGGAGGGCTGATGAAGTCTACCTCACAGGAACATCAAATAATCGTTTCGACCCAGTCTGTCGAGTTGGTCAATGAATTTGATGCTGATGATCTCATCGTAGTTGACAAGCGAGGCGGCTCTTCAACGTTCACCCGCCCAGATACCAAAAGACTGTCTGAGTGGTTGGACGAGTATAGCTTAGGTGACCTTTGGAAGAAGAATATACTCGGTGGGAGGCCTGGTCGATGAGGCGGATATACCTTCTTGTAGAAGGTCAAACCGAAGAGGCCTTTGTTAACGAGTTACTCACACCGCACTACGCTCCGATGGGCCTTTTCTTGACGCCCATTGTCGTCAGTACCAGCCCCGGCCACCGAGGTGGCATGACAAGCTATGCCAAAGTGAGGCCCCAAATTGAGAGGCTCTGTAAACAGGACGCTGACGCTTACGTCACCACATTGTTTGACCTGTATGCGTTGCCAAAGGACTTTCCTGGAAGAAACAGCCCAGCATATCCTAAATTGTCAGGTGGGCATGCGAGGGCAAATTTTCTCGAAGCTGAGCTCATAAAAGACATAGCGTTAGGGAATTTTATTCCCAATCTGCTCGTTTATGAATTTGAGGCGTTGTTGTTTAGCCAGATTGAAGCGTTTGAGCAGTGGATTGATGATGATGACTTGTTAAGCCCCTTGCGCGAAATTCGGCTTAAGACTGAACCAGAAGAGATCAATGACCATCCTCATACCGCACCATCAAAGCGCATATTGAACGCTATGACTGGCTATCAGAAGACTTTTCATGGGCCGTTGATCGCCTACGATATCGGACTCGACGTAATCCGCTTGTCGTGTCCGCACTTCAATAATTGGCTGGAAAAAATAGAAGGCGTTTTGTAAATACTCTGCTATCCGCTGCACGCTTCTCCCGCGAAAGCAGCCCTCCACCCCCTATCCCCCATAAAGCGCATCTAACCGCACGCCGTAAACTTCCTTGATCTTGTGCCGCCGAATTTTGAGGCTTGGCGTTAGCTGCTCATTTTCAATCGTGAACGCCTGATCAGTGAGGATCGCGCGGCGGACTTTCTCAGTTGTCGAGACATCCTTATTAACGCGGTCGACTGCGGCCATCACCGCGCGCTGCACTGCTGGATTATCGCAAAGTTCTTTGAAATCGGGCTTCACATCATTGGCAATCGCCCAATCGGTCAACCATTCGGGATCGGGCACGACGAGGCCAACGAGGTGCGGGCGCTTATCGCCAATCACCATCGCCTGAATAATCTCGGGCTGAAGCGTGAGCATCCCCTCAATTTTCTGCGGCGCGACATTATCGCCCTTATCATTGACGATCAGGTCTTTCTTGCGGTCAGTGATTACGATCCGCCCAGCCTTGTCGATATGGCCGATGTCGCCAGTATGAAGCCAACCACCCACCAGCACGCGCGCGGTCTCGGCTTCGTTGCGCCAATAGCCGTGCATGACGAGTTCGCCGCGCACGAGAATTTCACCGTCCTCGGCGATTTTGACCTCAACGCCCTTAAGCGGCGGGCCGACCGTCTCCATCTTAAGCGGTGGGTTAAGCCGGTTGCATGAGATGATCGGCGCAGCCTCGGTCTGGCCATAGCCTTGCAGCAGCGTCAGCCCAAGCCCGTGGAAGAATATCCCGATGTCAGGGTTAAGCGGCGCGCCGCCCGAAACGAGCGCCTTGATCCGCCCGCCAAATTTTGCTTGAACCTTGGGGCGCAGGGTTTTGTTGATGAACAGGTTCATCGGCTTATCCCAAAGCGGGATGCCGCCGCCAAGATCCTTGGCACCAAGCGCAAGCGCGCGTTTGAGCAGCCCTTGGGCGAGCTTACCTTCTTTCTCAACGGTTTTGATCATCCGTGCGCGCAGCACTTCAAACAGGCGCGGCACGACAACCATCAGCGTGGGGCGCGCCTCCTCCATGTTGCTCGCCAGCTTTTCGAGGCCTTCGGCATAATAAATCTGCCCGCCAAGTCCGATTGGGAAAAACTGCCCTGCCGAATGTTCATAGGCGTGGCTGAGCGGCAGGAAGGAGAGGAACACCTCATCACTCCAGCCAAAATCAGTTGCGATCACATCAATGCAGCCGGCGACATTATGGAGGATTGCCCCGTGATGCTGGCGCACCCCACGCGGCGCGCCGCCAGTGCCGCTGGTATAAATGATGCAGGCGAGATCGTCGCGATTCATCGCCATGGCACCCGCGCTGATCACAGCAATATCGGCGGTTTCATTTGCAATCAGTTTGCCAAAATCATGGATTGCCACATCGCCTGATTGGCCAACGCGGATATCCTCAATCCCGATCACAATCCGTGCCGCAGTTGACCGCATCACGGCTGGTAACACGTTGCGGGCAAGTTTTGCAGTTGAGACAATCACCGCACGCGCGCCCGAATTTTCGACAATATGCGCATGATCACGTTCGGTGTTGGTTGTGTAGGTCGGCACGGTGACGCAGCCTGCGGCCATGATCGCAAGATCAGCGATGCACCATTCGGGGCGATTTTCGGAGACAAGCATCACGCGGTCACCTGGCACAAGCCCTAGTTTTTTGAGTGCGGCTGCCATCGCCGCAACCTTAGCCGCGACCTCACCCCAGCTTTGCGATGCCCAGCCGTTTGGGGCTTTGTGCCATAAAAAAGGCTGCGACGATTGTTCACGCGCGCGCGTGAAAAACATCGTCACCAAATTGGGGAATGTTTCAAATTCTCTTGCCATAATCCTGTCCTTGCCCGCCTTTTTATCATTTTTTGGATTAAGCGTCATTCGTCAAGCGCAACGCCCTCACTGCGCGGGTCTGCCGCACCGCGCCAGCCAGTTGGTGTCCGTTCAACCGCGTTGAGCTTTGATCCCAAATCGCTTGAAACCACTGTCCGGCCTAGTACGGCGATCCGGTCACGCATTGCGTCAAGGCTTGTCCCCGCCTCAATCAACACAGCGTCACCGCCGAAATATATGTTGGGCAACGCAATCGCCTCTTGCGCCGAAAGCCCGAAATCAAGCGCACCGATCAGCGATTTGGTGACATGCATGATGATCCGCTTGCCGCCCGCCGAACCAATCGCGAGGATCACCTTACCGTCTGGCCCGTAGACAATCGTTGGCGACATTGACGACAGCGGCCGCTTGCCCGCCTGCGGACGGTTCGCCACCAGCGCACCGTCTTTTTCAGGCGCGAAAGTGAAATCGGTCAGCTCATTATTGAGGAAATAGCCGTTGGCGATCAGTTGGCTGCCAAATGGGCCCTCAATCGTTGATGTCATTGAGGAGACATTGCCCGCGCCGTCCACCGCGACGAAATGGGTGGTGCCATCGACTTCGCCCGAAATCGCAGCGGTGCGCTTCGCAGCGCCGGGTGGATCACCTGCGGCATATTTGGGAAGCGATGTTTCAAGCGAAATCAGCGCTGAACGATTGGCGATATAGCCTTTATCGAGCAGCCCCGCGACGGGAACGCTGACAAAATCAGCATCGCCAAGATATTTTTCACGGTCAGCATAGGCAAGCATCATTGCCTCTGCGATGGCGTGCCACGCCTTTGGATCATCCTTGCCCATCGCCCTCATGTCGAAACGTTCGAGCATCCCGAGAATCTGAAACACCGTCGTCGCGCCTGATGAAGGCGGCCCCATCCCGCACAGTTTATAGGCGCGGTAGGTGGTGCAGACCGCTGGACGATCTTTGGCGCGGTAACTCGCAACATCGCGTGATGTGATCACCGCCTTGTTGCGCGCAGAAGCAGCCGTCGCGGCGATAATCGCCTTGGCATTGCTGCCTGAATAAAAAGCCTTGGCCCCACCCTTGGCGACCAAGCGGAGCAGTGTCGCAATTGCAGGGTTTTTGATTGTTTCGCCAGCCGTCTTTGGTCGCCCGTCCTGCCAGTAAATCGCCTGCGCCTCTGGGAAATCGACCCAGATTTTCTTGAGCTGGTTCAGTCGCGACGCAAGCGCAGGTGTCACCTGAAAACCATTTTCGGAGATACGGATCGCCGGATCAAAGAGTTTTGCCCAATCGAGCTTGCCCCATTTGGCGTGAACCTTTGCCATCAGCGCAATGTTGCCCGGAACGCCAACCGAAATTCCGCCGGGAAATGCTTGAACAAAGGGGAGCGGTTTTCCGTCAGCCCCCATAAATCGCGTCGGACGGGTGGCCGACGGTGCGGTTTCGCGGCCATCAATCGTTTCAATCGCCCCGGTCTTGGCACTGTGATGGAGGAAGAAGCCGCCGCCGCCGATGCCCGATGATTGCGGCTCAACCACGGTCAGCACCAGCATCATCGCCATTTGCGCGTCGGCCGCACTGCCCCCTGCACGGAGGATTTCACGGCCAGCCTCGCTTGCGCGCGGATCGGCTGAGGAGACCACCCCACCATTGGCGTGGGCGGAGACGGGAATAAGCAGCCACAGGCTGACGAGCGCAAAGAGGAATTTTTTCATGATGGCTACACTAGCCATGCTGCCCCGCGCGGCAAGCCCCTAACGTGCGTCAACCCCGATGGCCTCAATCACATTGGTGAAACCATCGACAATCAACCGGGTTTTCAGCCCCTCGGTGATCTGCTTGACCAGACTAGGCCCGTGATACACCAACGCTGAATAGAGCTGAACCAGTGATGCTCCGCTTCTGATCCGGATATAAGCATCATCAGCACTCGCGATTCCGCCGGCCGCGATCAAAGGAAGAGCGCCTCCTGTTGCCTTGCGGAAATCACGGAGTCGCTGATGCGCAAGCGAGCCGAGCGGCGCGCCCGACATACCGCCACTTTCGCTAGCAAAGCGCGACGTGAGCCCTGTGCGCTCAAGCGTCGTATTGCTGATGATCAGTGCTTCGACACGCGGCACTGCGATTTCGGCGATATCATCAATCGCTTGGGCTTCAAGGTCTGGCGCGAGTTTGAGGAACAGCGGCGGACCACCCTCCCCGCGCGCGGCCCGCACTGCGTCAAGCAGATCACGCAATTGCTCTTTGTCCTGAAGGCCGCGCAAGCCCGGCGTATTGGGTGAACTAATATTGATCGTGAGATACGCTGCAACATCCGCCATAGCGCGAACGCCGGTGACGTAATCAGCGATCCGATCCACCGAATCCTTGTTTGCACCAATGTTGACCCCAATCACCCCATTGCCACGCGCGGCAGCGAGGCGGGGATAAGCAGCAACCTGCCCGCCATTATTGAACCCCATCCGATTGATCACTGCTTGATCTTCAACAAGCCGGAAAAGGCGCGGTTTTGGATTTCCAGCCTGCGGCAAAGGCGTGAGTGTACCAACCTCAACAAAGCCAAAGCCTAACTCAAGCATTGCGGCGGTGACGTCACCATCCTTGTCAAATCCAGCCGCAAGCCCAACTGGCGATGGGAACTGCACACCTGCAAGACGCGAAGAAAGAACTGAGTCGTTCGCAATCGATTTATTTGATGGTGCATATTTGAGTGCTGTTATAGTTAATCGGTGCGCCAATTCAGGATCAAGGCCAAACAAGAGTGGCCGGGCAAGGCTGAAAAGCGACATTCTTGTGCGCTATCATGTTCGCTCACTGGCGTCAAAAGGGCCAAAAGTTTCGGCATCGTTAATGTCGTTTTCATCCAATACTATGTTTTGCAACGTGCTAAACCAACATTGCGACCCGAGGGGCTTTCGAAGCAATTCGAAAAAACCTTTACCTGAAGGCTTAGCGGTAACCCGCTGGGCCTTTTTTTTGTCTTTCAACAAGTCTTTTTGCGGCAATGTCGATTCCGTTCAATTTTTGTTGATTCCTCCAATTCAGTTTTATCTCGCTCGGCTATCGCTCGGTTTGCGACCCGAAGGGCTCTTACTTGCGAGACCCTTGCCTGTGGCCTGACGTATTTTACGTCAGGCCACTTTTTTTTTGGCAGATTTCGGGTATCTGTGCACCAAGGGGTGCAGAACTTGTTCGTGTTGAACAGGCTGAAAAGCCCTACAAGCGGATTGCGAAACATGGTAGCTTTTCAGTGATTAGGCTTGAGTATTTGGCCCCGCCGCCTGACCTGCGCGCCTATATCTCTACGTATTATTTGTTTGAAAGCGACGAGCCGCATTTTGCGGATATTGAGCGTGCCGATGTTTCACAATTGCGCGCCTTTCTTTCTGGACGCGGTGAGATTACGTTTCCCAACGGGAATAAATGTCATAATTTTCCATTGTCGCTGTTTGGGCCAAGGATGTCCGCCTCTTCAGTGACACTTACTGGGCCAGTGAAATTATTTGGCGTTGGCCTGCTCCCTGCAGGATGGAGCGCGCTGACCAAGGCATCGGCGGCAAGCCATGCTGATACACTCGTTGATGCCGCGATTATCCTTGGCTTTAATGCAGTTGAAGCGATGGCAATGCTCAGCAATTTGGAAACGCTCGCCGAGATGGCTGAGATCATGAACCAAATTGCGCGCCATTTCGAATCGCGCGCTGAAAAAGTGCCCCATTGGTTTATTCGGGCAGTTGATGAATGGCTGGAGCAGCGGCTTTCGCCAGATATTTTAGACCTCGAAAAAGCCACCGGGCTTTCACGGCGGCAAATTGATAGAATGACCAAGAAAATTTACGGTGCGTCGCCAAAGCTGCTTCAGCGCAAATATCGCGCCCTGCGTACGGCCAATGCGATCGCTAGCGGCAATGGTGACTGGCAGGATTTTATCGATGAGGCTTATTATGATCAGTCGCATTGTATCCGCGAGATTAAGGAATTTGTCGGGATAACGCCCGGCGCAATCAAAGAACATGCGTCGCGGCTTTCAGAACTTACCTTTGGTCGGTCGCAACTCGCCGGCACTGTGGCACCCCTATCGGCGCAGACTTGATGGCCCTATGATAACGTCATGCAGCTCGAATTCGCCAACCCTGCGCCTGCGCTCGCCCATCTGGTGGCGACTTATTATCTGCTGAGTGAAGAGTATAGCGTTATGGAGGATGTCCAACGCGCCGATACTGGCCATTTGCGCATTTTTCTTGATGGGTCGGGCTATTATGAGTTTGCGAAGGGCAAGCGCTATCAATCCGCGCGCTTTTTCCTCAATGGCCCGTTTACCGAGCATATGCGTTCAGTCGTTCAGGGTCCGGTGCGCTTTATCGGCGTTGCGCTTTTCCCCGAAAGCTGGGGCGGGCTGATCGGGCAAAATGCCTCAGATTTCACTGATCGTGCCGAGGATGCAGCACCGCTACTCGGCGATATCGTGGTGCCTTGGTTCGATGAGTTACAACCGCTTGCAACTATCGCCCAGATGGCCCCGATTATGGATAGTTGGCTGATGCGGATGATCAAGCCAGTCCATCCCAATCGTCGGCATATAATCAAGACAATCCGGGCATGGCTTGCGGATGCGATGTTTCCCGATATTGCCGATCTTTATGCATCGCTTGATCTTTCCGAGCGGCAAATCATGCGCATTTCAAATAGCTATTTCGGATCACCGCCACGGGCACTTGCCCGCACCTACGGCGCGCTTAAAACTGCCTCAGCAATCGTCATGAATGGCGGCGATATTCCTGCTGAAGCCATCGCCCATTATGCTGATCAACCGCACCTGATCCGTGAGATCAAGCGCGTCACCGGCCAAACCCCGCGCCAATTGATGAACAGCAGCAGCCCAGTGATGCGGATTACGCTCCACCCAAGCAATTTCAAGGAACTTGAACTGATACCTTGATAGTGCTGGGTTGATTTTGGGCGCGCTAAGGCCCATTTCCTAATCAGAACGAATCAGTCTGATTAGGAAATCATGCGTCTTTCAAGCCTTGCCGATTATGCCGTCGTGATGATGAGCGCCGCCGCGCGACACTGTGGCCATGCGCAAATCAATGCGGGGCAATTGGCCGAAGAGACCGGCATTCCGCTCCCCACCGTCCAGAAACTGGTGAGCAAATTATCAAACGCTGGCCTCCTCCGCTCAGTGCGCGGCGCTGGCGGTGGGTTTAAGCTCGCGCGGCCTGCAGCAGCAGTCAGCCTCGCCGATATTATTGAAGCCATTGAAGGGCCAATCGCGATGACAGCCTGTGTCGACACCGGAAAGCATGATTGCGGTTTAGAGGGCAATTGCCGGGTGCAGGCGCATTGGCCAATGGTGAACGATGCGGTGCGTGGGGCGCTCGCGAACATTAACCTGACCTCGCTTTCAGGAGCGCATTCATGACAGACTCCCCCGTCAAAGACCAAGCCGCCTATGATGCCGCCGCGCGTGTGGCCGATTATGAGCATGGCTGGTCATCGGATATCGAAACCGATTTCGCACCCAAGGGGCTAACCGAAGATACGGTTCGTTTCATTTCGACCAAAAAGGATGAGCCGCAGTGGATGCTTGATTGGCGGTTGAAGGCGTTTGCGATGTGGCAGACGATGGAAGCGCCCGATTGGGCCAAGCTTGAGATCGACCCAATCGATTATCAGGACGCTTATTATTTCGCCGCGCCGCGCATGAAACCAAAGATCGGTAGCCTTGATGAGGTCGATCCCGAAATCCTGCGCGTTTACGAAAAACTCGGCATTCCAATTGCGGAGCAAGAAGTGCTCGCCGGCGTTGAGGGCGCGCGCAAGGTTGCGGTTGATGCGGTGTTTGACAGCGTTTCGGTCGCCACAACCTTCCGCGCTGAGCTTGAGAAAGCGGGCGTCATTTTCCGCAGCATTTCGGAGGCGATTAAGGAATATCCTGATCTGGTGCGCAAATGGCTCGGCAAAATTGTGCCGATGCGCGACAATTATTTCGCGACGCTCAACTGCGCGGTCTTTTCCGACGGCACCTTCGTTTACATCCCCGAAGGCGTGCGCTGCCCGATGGAGCTGTCCACCTATTTCCGCATCAATGCGGAGAATACTGGGCAATTTGAGCGCACATTGATCGTTGCCGACAAGGGCAGTTATGTCAGCTACCTCGAAGGCTGCACCGCGCCGATGCGCGACGAGAATCAGCTCCACGCCGCCGTCGTCGAACTGGTCGCGCTCGATGATGCCGAGATCAAATATTCGACCGTGCAGAACTGGTATCCCGGCGATGCCGAAGGCAAGGGTGGCATCTATAATTTCGTCACCAAGCGCGCACTGTGTCAGGGGCGGAACAGCAAGGTCAGCTGGACGCAGGTCGAAACCGGAAGTGCTGTGACATGGAAATATCCAAGCTGCGTCCTAAACGGAGAGAATAGCGTCGGCGAATTTTATTCGGTCGCGGTCACGAACAATTACCAGCAGGCCGATACCGGCACCAAGATGATCCACAATGGCAAGGGCAGCCGCTCGACCATCGTGTCAAAGGGCATCAGCGCAGGGCACAGCAACAACACCTATCGCGGTCTGGTCCGCGTTGCACCCAATGCGGAAGGCGTGCGCAATTTCACCCAGTGCGATTCGCTGCTGCTCGGCTCACTCAGTGGCGCGCACACCGTCCCCTATATCGAGGTGCGGAACCCCAGCGCGCAGATCGAGCATGAGGCGACGACGAGCAAGATTTCCGATGACCAGATGTTCTACGCAATGCAACGCGGGCTGAACGCGGAGGAAGCCGTGGCGCTGATCGTCAACGGCTTTGCCAAGGAAGTGCTGCAACAACTGCCGATGGAATTTGCGGTCGAGGCGCAGAAGTTGCTGGGGATAAGCCTTGAGGGGAGTGTGGGGTGATAAAGGAAATTCTTATACTAGCTGCCGCTTCTGGATCCATTCCAAATTTACCTGTGGTTGATCCCATTCTGCTAAACAAGATAAAAATTTATGATCAATGTCTTTACGAAAAATCTATTGCACTTGAACGATCTGACGCCTCGATAGATGATATATTTTTAGCTTCAACTGAACATTGTGCTGATAGCTGGTCTGAAATTTACATCATTCAATCGGAACAGTTCAAAGGTAGCCCGCGAGAACTTTCAGGGACAGATTCTGGTGTGATAGCGATTGAATTTCTTGACAGCTTAAATGCCCGTTCAAAACGAAAAATTCGTCTGCGCTTGTTGGAGATTCGAGCTAATAGAAAGTGATATTTACTACAATTGAATTTTTCATAAGGAACTGAAAATGAATTTCAAAATTGGTGATATAGTTCAGCTTAAATCAGGCAGCATTAAAATGACGATTGAATCCATTTCCGAAGAATCCATAAATTGCGTGTGGATGACAGGCGGCAATCTAAAAAGAGATGTGTTTAATAGAGATTCTATTGATTACTATGTTCAGCAATCTACGCCCATTGTTCGCTCTAAACGTCCTTAGGTGATTACAAGTGCTCCAAATAACTAACCTCCACGCCACCACACAATTCCTCCCCGGAATGGGGAGGGGAACCAGCGAAGCTGGTGGAGGGGCAGGTGCGGCTTGGCTCACTGCCGCGACATTATGCTCCACCACTGGGTGCCCCTCCACCACCCTGCGGGTGGTTCCCCTCCCCCGGTGGGGGAGGATTTAGGAATGCCCATGCTAACAATCTCAAACCTCCACGCCACTGTTGGCGACAAGCCTATTCTCAAGGGCCTCACCCTCTCGCTCAATCCGGGCGAGATCCATGCGATCATGGGGCCGAATGGCGCGGGGAAATCGACACTGGGTTATGTGTTGTCCGGTCGGCCCGGTTATGAGGTGACCGAGGGTTCGGTGACTTTTACGCCTGCTTCTCCCCTCCCGCAGGCGGGAGGGGCCGGGGGTGGGCCTCTGTCTTCACTGT
>JANOXQ010000181.1:0-3154 GCA_031418495.1 Sphingomonadales bacterium | reverse complement strand
GATTGGTGCTACCTGATACAGACGGGTTTCACGGAATTTACGTTCAATGTCATATTCAACCGCAAAACCGAAGCCACCGTGGGTTTGGATGCAGGCTTCACCAGCAGCCCAGCTTGCTTCGGCGGCAAGCATTTTGGACATATTGGCCTCTTCGCCCACTGGCTCACCCGCCTCATATTTGCGTAAACCTTCATGCACCATCAGTTCTGCCGCACGCATTTGCGCATAGGCGCGCGCGATGGGGAACTGAACGCCTTGGTTCTTACCAATTGGACGGCCAAACAACACACGCTCATTGGCATAGTGGGTTGCCTTTTTGATGAACCATTTTGCATCGCCAATGCACTCCGCTGCAATCAACAGGCGTTCGGCATTCATGCCAGAGAGGATGTAGCGAAAGCCCTTGCCCTCTTCGCCGATCAGGTTGGCGGCGGGCACACGGAGATTATCGAAGAAGATTTCAGTCGTCGCATGGTTCATCATCGTTTCAATCGGACGGATGGTGAGACCGTTGCCTACCGCATCGCGCATATCAACGATGAAGACCGATAGGCCATCGGTTCGGCTTGCTGCCTCTTCACGCGGCGTTGTGCGGGCTAGCAGGATCATCAGATCGCTATGTTCAGCGCGGCTTGTCCAGAGTTTCTGGCCGTTGATGATATAGTCATCGCCGTCGCGTTTGGCGGTGGTTTTAAGCGCAAGCGTATCAGTACCGCTCGTCGGTTCAGTCACGCCAAAGGCTTGCAGGCGCAGTTCGCCACGCGCGACCTTTGGCAGATACATCGCCTTTTGCGCGTCACTCCCATGGCGCAACACGGTGCCCATCACATACATTTGTGCATGGCACGCGCCGCCGTTGCAGCCCTGCGCCTGAATTTCTTCAAGGATTGCCGCCGCTGCCGAGATTGGCAAGCCAGCCCCGCCATATTCTTCGGGGATGAGCGCCGCGAGATAGCCAGCCTCACCAAGTGCGGCCACAAATTCGGTCGGATAGGCGCGGTCGCGATCCTTGGCGCGCCAATATTCGCCAGGATAACCCGCGCAGAGTTTGGCGACTTCCTCGCGGATTGCGGTATAATCGTGGGTCATGCCTGAAAAACCAGTCCTTTATCATGAAGTGTCGCGATTTGCCCGCTTGAAAGACCAAGTACGCGTTCAAGAATCTCATCACTATGTGCGCCAAGCCGGGGTGCCGATTGAGGCGGCGCGCGGTCGAGTTGGGGGATCGACGCCAACGATCCTGCGGCAGGATAATCAAGCCCGCTTGGGTTTACAGCCGATCCAAATATTGGATTATTGCCGACCAGCACAGGGTCACTCGCGGCCTCCTTCATCGTTTGATACGCGCCGTAGCATCCGCCAACTTTATCGAGCGCGGCCTTAAGATCAGTATAATTCCACATTGCGACCCTAGCCTCAACCAATGGGAAAAGTGCGTAGCGGTGGGTGAAGCGAAGCCCTTCATCCTTGGCGAGTGAAACGCCACGCTCCGTCTCAATCGACGCTACTTTATCCGCAATGCCAAGCACTGAAACAAGGCCAGTCCATTGGCGCGGCGTTATTGCCATGATCATCAGGCGAACACCGTCCTTGGTCACAAAATCACGCCCGAATGCGCCGTACACGGTATTGCCAAGCCGTTCGCGATTGTCGCCAGTATGAAGCACCTCGGCGAGCATCCCAAGATTGGCGGCGGTGCCAATCGCAACGTCTGACAGCGGCACACGCACCTCTTGGCCGAGTCCGGTTGCGTTGCGGTGATGGAGCGCGGTCATCATCGCAAAGGCGCTGTAAGCCCCGGTGAGCAAATCCCATGCAGCGAGCACATGGTTGACGGGTTCTGGCCCGGCACCAGTCAAATCAGGAAAGCCGACGGCTGCGTTGACGGTATAATCAAGCGCCGGCCCGCCATTCGCCATCCCCATCACCCGCACAGTGATCATGTCGCTGCGTTTGGTCGCCAGCTTTTCATGAGCAAGAAAGCCATCAACCGGAAAATTGGTAATGAACTGGCCGGTTTTCGCGGCCAACTCTTGCAAGATTTCGCGCGCTTCGGGCTTGGCGAGATCAAGCGCGACTGATTTTTTGGCGCGGTTGAGATTTTCCCAATAAAGGCTTGCGCCATTATCCGCCTTTGGCCAGCGGTTGAAATCAGGCCCGCCGCCAATTTGGTCAACACGGATCACTTCGGCACCCATTTGTGCAAGGTACAGCCCCGCCGTCGGAGATGCGACGAACGATGACGCTTCGACAATCGATAATCCGTTCAACAGCGGGTACATCTAAACCCCAACGCCAAATTCGCGGAGCATGTTCTTCGCGATCACGAGTTGAAGTATCTGCGTTGTCCCCTCATAAATCCGGTAGATGCGCGCATCGCGGAAGAAGCGCTCGGCCTCATATTCGGCCAGATAACCAGCGCCGCCGTGGATTTGAACGCAGCGATCCGCCACGCGCCCGCACATTTCAGAGGCGAACATTTTGGCAGCAGCGGCCTTGCGCAGGATATTTTCGCCCGCATCGGCGCGGCGCGTGGCATCGGCAATCATACACTCAGCGGCGTAAATCTCGGTTTCACTATCAGCGAGCATCGCCTGTATAAGCTGAAAATTGGCGATTGCCTCACCAAATGCCTTGCGCTCATTTGCATATTTAATTGCGGTATCCAGCATCCGCCGTGCATAGCCCGTTGCTGCTGCCCCCACCGATAACCGCCCATTATCAAGGCTTTGCATTGCGGTTTGAAAGCCTTTGCCCTCTTCACCGCCAAGGAGCGCATCGCCCGAGACATGGACATCCTCCATAATAATATCGGCGATATGTGATCCGGCCTGGCCCATTTTCTTATCAGATTTGCCAACGCTAATCCCCGGCGTGTCCATCGGAACAAGAAAGGCGCTGACATGCGCGTTTTTGGGCAGCGCTTCCTTGCTTGTGCGCGCCATGATCAAGGCAACGCGGGCGAAGGGCGAATTGGTAATGTAACGCTTAGTGCCGTTAAGGACGTAGCCATTGCCGCTGCGCACTGCGCTCGTCTGCATTCCTGCGCTGTCTGATCCACTGCCGGGTTCGGTCAGGCCAAACGAGGCAATCTCGCCTGCCGCAAGACGCGGTAGCCAATGCGCGCGCTGTTCAGCCGTACCGCTTTTGACGA
>JANOXQ010000180.1:0-3937 GCA_031418495.1 Sphingomonadales bacterium | reverse complement strand
CCCAGCCCTCAAAACCTTCTATCAACGCCTCATCGACAACGGCAAAAAACCCATCGTCGCCCTCACCGCAACAATGCGAAAACTCATCACAATCGCAAACGCCAAAATCAGAGATGCACAAATCATCTGAGTTGATGACGGGTGGATATACCAAACACCCAGCTTGCAAATGTGCGCGGAGTGACGGACTAACCCCTTATGAATTACGCCCTGCCGATCATCATTGCCGCGTTTGTGCTGATCGCGGCGCTTGAGCTGATCAGCCCTGCGCGCGCCGCTGTTCGTTCGCGGTGGCCGCTGAATATTGCGCTCGGGGTGCTCAATCTGCTGCTTGTGCGGCTCGCGAGTGTCGCGGGGCCGTTTGCGATTGCGACGCTTGCCGCGAGTTATGATTTCGGACTGTTCAACCAGTTGGCCCTGCCGCCCCTACTCACCACGATCCTTGTCATCGTCCTGATGGACTTCGCGATTTATTGGCAGCACCGGGCGAGCCACCGGTTCGGCTGGTTTTGGGCGCTGCATAAATTGCACCATGCCGACCCCGATTTTGACATTACGACTGGCTTGCGCTTCCACCCCGGCGAGGCGTTGCTTTCGATGCTGTATAAAGGCGCGGTTGGTGCGTTGCTCGGTGCCCCGCCCGAGGCGATGCTGCTGTTTGAGCTGTACATCGCGGTGGGGAGCATGATCGAGCATGGCAATATCGCGCTGCCGCCCCGGCTTGAAACTGCCATCCGCCGTTTCTGGGTGACGCCTGCGATGCACACTGTTCACCACAGCGCGATTGGTGATGATCACAATCATAATTATAGCTTTGCGATTTCGGTTTGGGATCGGCTGTTCAGCACTTACCGCGCCAGCAGCGACAGCAAAGTGATCGGCCTGCCGCAAACCGGGTAGCACCGCCGTTGTCAAAAGTGCAAAAAACGCTACGCTGTCATAAATTTGAAACGGGAATTATTGGCAACAACTGCACTTACTGCACCGGATTCCTATACCCCTAGGAAGTCTGACCCTGACTTTTCATTAAAGTCAATTGGTGCTCTGTGCGCGGTTTTAGGGATTTTTGCGATCCTGATGATCGCAATTTCAGCATCGGTTGGCGTTGAGTTTGGGCCAGTGCTCGCCAGTTTTATGATGATGGCGCTGTGGGCCGGGCTTGCCATTTGCGCGCTTGCCCAGCTTGTTGCGATCACAACGCCGGGACGCTGGACATTTGACTTACGCACGCGCTGGTTGATCCTTGCCATACTGATGGTGGGGCTAACGCTGCCGCTGTTTCAATTGTTCAAACAACATATTTTGCCAGCACGCGGATTTCCGTTTGATCCGTATGTCGCCGCGCTCGACCGATTTTTGTTCGCTGGCCAAGACGCGTGGCGCGTTACGCACGCGCTGTTCGGCTCAGTTGGTGGCACGCTCTTTTTTGACCGGGTCTATGCGCTGTGGCTGCCGATGATGTTTATATTCCCGATGGTTGCCGTCATGGGGGCGCGCGATGAGCGGGTGCGGGCGCGGCTGCTTGGCTGCTGGATTATCTCATGGGTGCTGATCGCTGTCCTTGGCGCGTGGGTATTCGGTTCGGCTGGGCCTTGCTATTATATCCAACTGGTCGGCCCTGATGCTGGTTTTGCAGAGCTTAACGCGCGATTGGCAGCCCTTGGTGCGGCGGCGCAAAAAGAAGGGCAAGTCATCGCTGCGCTTGATTTTCAGGCGATGCTGCTCGCCGAACACCGAACGACTGACCTTTTGCCCGCTGGCGGCATTTCAGCTATGCCCTCAATGCATGTTGCAATGGCGACGCTGTTTGCGTTTGGCGGCTATCAGATTGCCCGCCCGCTGGGGCATGTAATGACGCTTTATGCGGTGCTGATCTGGATCGGCTCGATCCATCTTGGTTGGCACTACGCCTCAGACGGGATTGCGGGTGCGGCGATGATGGCCGTGCTCTGGCATGTTTCGGGCAAGTTGATGAACCCCCTTTCACACGCGGCACTCTCCCGCTAACAGGGCTGCCAACGCGCACAGGGATCGACCGCCTCATGAAACTTTTGACCGGCAACGCCAATCAGCCGCTTGCCAAGGCCATCGCCGATTATCTCGAAATGCCGCTCACGCAAGCGAGCGTCCGCCGCTTTGCCGATGAGGAAGTCTTTGTCGAGATCCACGAGAATGTGCGCGGTGAAGATGTATTCGTGATCCAGTCAACTGGTTTCCCGGCCAACGATAATCTGATGGAATTGCTGATCATGATCGATGCGCTGCGCCGCGCGTCGGCCAAGCGGATTACCGCTGTTGTTCCTTATTTCGGCTATGCCCGCCAAGACCGTAAGCCGGGGCCGCGCACGCCGATTTCGGCCAAGCTCGTTGCCAACATCATAACCACAGCAGGCGCAGACCGGGTGCTGTCGATTGACCTCCACGCCGGGCAGATTCAAGGCTTCTTCGATATCCCGACCGACAATCTTTACGGTGCGCCCGTAATGAGTGCCGATATTCAGGCGCGCTTTGGTGACAAGAATATCATGGTCGTTTCGCCTGACGTTGGTGGCGTCGTCCGTGCGCGTGCGCTCGCCAAGCGCCTCAACAACGCCCCGCTCGCCATCGTTGATAAACGGCGTGAGAAAGCAGGCGAATCCGAGGTGATGAACATCATCGGTGATGTCGAAGGGCGGTTTTGCATCATCGTTGATGATATCGTCGATTCGGCGGGAACGCTCTGCAATGCAGCGGCCGCGCTCAAGGAGGCCGGGGCAGAGCGCGTCGTTGCTTACGTCACCCACGGTGTGCTGACTGGCGGCGCAGTCGCGCGCGTTGAGGGGTCTGAACTGACCGAACTGGTCGTGACCGATTCGATCCAACCGCCTGAGTCAGTCGCCGACGCCAAGAAAATCCGTTTGCTAACGGTAGCGCCACTGCTCGCCGAAGCCATCACGCGGATTGCCGATGAAAGCTCGGTTTCATCATTGTTCGACTGATGAACGACGGCGATATCAGTCTCGTCCACCGTCTCGCCGAAGAGGCTGGGGCTGCGATTCGTCCCTATTTCCGGGCTGAATTTGGGCTTGAGAGCAAATCGGACGCGACCCCGGTAACGCTTGCTGACCGCGCCGCTGAGGCCGCGATCCGCAGCATCCTTGAAAGAGAACGCCCCGGTGACGGTATTATCGGCGAAGAATATGGCACCGTGCGTGAGGCTGCCTCGCGCCAATGGGTGATTGACCCGATTGATGGGACGACGAGCTTTGTTGCGGGTCGCCCAATCTTTGGCACGCTGATCGCGTTGATGGAGGATGGCTGGCCAGTGCTTGGCCTGATTGATCAGCCGATCCTGAAGGAACGTTGGATTGGTGCGGTGGGGCATCCGACAACATTCAACGGTGCGCCGGTAAAAACGCGTAGCTGCCCTGACCTTGCTCAAGCGATTCTCTCAACCACCAGCCCCAATTGCTTTTCCGCGCATGAGGGCGAACATTTCATGGCGCTTGCCGCCAAAACTGCGCACCGGCGGCTGATCTGGGGCGGGGATTGCTATAATTATGCGCTGCTCGCGAGCGGACACATCGATATCGTCGTTGAGGCTGGCCTCAAAATCCATGATTTTGCCGCACTCATTCCAGTCGTCGAAGGCGCTGGCGGGATGATGTGCGATTGGGCGGGCGAACCGCTCAACGCGCAAAGTGCTGGCCATGTCATCGCGCTTGGCGATCCCGCGCGGTTGGAAGACGTGCTTGAAGGTTTGGCCTGCCAACACTGACGCCCTTGCTTTTCTGGGCGAATCCCCCTAGCGCGCACGCTTCCGAAATAGACGGGCTGGCTAAAAGGGCTGCCATGTTCGTCTGAAACGGACTTCCAAAGGAGACCAAAATGCCCAAACTGAAGACCAAAAGCGGTGTGAAGAAACGCTTCACAATGACCGCGACTGGCAAATTGAAGC
>JANOXQ010000179.1:0-2839 GCA_031418495.1 Sphingomonadales bacterium | reverse complement strand
CATTTCATCGGTGGCCTGGATCATCTTTGAATTGACCTCATAGGCGCGCTGGGTCTCGATCATATCGACCAGTTCCTCAACGACATTGACGTTGGACGATTCAAGCGCGCCCGAACGAATGGTGCCGCGCCCTTCCTCGCCCGCCGCCCCAACCTGAGGCGCGCCCGAGGCTGCGGTTTCGACAAGCAGGTTATTGCCAATCGATTGAAGCCCTGCCGCATTCACAAACCGTGCGGTTTCGACGCGGCCTAGCTCGGTCGGCTCGGCTTGCCCGGAAAGTTGGGCCGAAACCGTGCCGTCTGCACCGACAGAAATTGAGGTTGTTCCTTCGGGCACCTGTATCTGTGGCTGGATTGGCAGCCCGTTGGGCGTAACGATCGTGCCCTCGGCAGACAGATTAAAATCACCTGCGCGGGTATAAGCCGTGCGGCCATCGGGCGTCTGCACTTGAAAATATCCAGCACCTTCAATCGCGAGATCAAGCGCATTGCTGGTCGTGGTAAAAGACCCCTGCGTATCAATCCGCGCGGTGCCGTTCATCTTCACCCCGGTGCCCAGATTAAGCCCAATCGCAAACCGATTCTGCGATGAAGACGGCGCACCCGGCGCAACGATTGCCTGATAGGCAAGCGTTTCAAAACTCGCACGGTCACGCTTGAAGCCTGTCGTGTTGACGTTCGCCAGATTGTTGGCGATCACCTGCATCCGGCTATTTTGTGCGTCTAACCCGGTGCGGGCAACGTGGAGGGCGGCGTAAGTCATTCTTGTTACTCCTATTGATCAAGGCGCATGAGGTCTGCGGTCGAGCTATCCATTTCGCGGGCGTCGCTGATCAGCTTGAGCTGCGCATCCCATGAGCGGCCAGCTTCAATCATCTCAACCAACGCCTCAGTCGCGCTGACATTTGACCCTTCGAGCGAACGGGTGATAACGCGCCCATCGGGATCATCGGGAAGCGTGCCGCCTGCTTTGACGCGGAACAGCCCGTCCAATCCCTTGGCAATGTCCGAACCCGTCGGGCTGACGAGGCGGAGGCGATCAACCTCCTGCGGCTGATTAGGGTCGCCGCCGCGCGGGACGATGCTGATCCGACCCTCATTATCGATGGCGATGCTATCAGCCGGGGGCAACGTAATCGGCCCCTGCGCACCCAAAACCGGATGGCCATCGCCCGTTACGAGCAAGCCGCTTTCACTCAGTTGAAAATCACCGCGCCGTGTATAGGCTTCATCGCCGTCATCGGCCTGAACCGCAAACAGCCCGTCACCCGCAATCGCGACATCAAGATCGCGCCCAGTGGTGGCGATGGCGGCGGCTTTCATGTCAGCCGCCAGCACTTCCTCAGACGCCATCGCCCGCGCGTTGAAGCCGTCACCGCGCAGCCAAAGCGACTGCGCCTCGGCCAAGTCCGCGCGAAAACCCGGCGTCTGCGCGTTGGCGAGGTTGTTCGCAACGGCGGTTTGCCGTGCCATGCTCCCGCGCATTGCCGTAAGGCTGGTGTAGATAAGGCGATCCATCGTTAGAGCCTCTAGTTGACGTTAATGATGGTCTGGGTCAGCGTTTCGGCGGTTTCGATGGCTTTCGCGTTCGCCTGATAATTGCGCTGCGCCGAAATGAGCGCGACCAATTCCTCAGTGATATCGACATTCGCCCGTTCAAGCGCACCCGACCGGATCGTGCCAAGCGCACCGTTGGTGGCGGCATTGATCGCGGGCTGGCCGCTGTCTCCGGTGGATTGCCAATGGCTATCCCCAATCGGCCGAAGCCCCTCTTGCGCGGTAAAACTCGCCATCGCGACCTTGCCAAGCACCTGATCCGAACCATCAGCAAAGGTCGCCGTTACCAGCCCGTCAATCCCGATTGAAACGTTGGCGAGCGCCACATTAGGATCGCTCGGCGCGCCCGCTGGCAACACAAAGTCAGTCGCATCGGCAAGCGCGGTTGAAGTCACATTGCCGTTCACATCAACGGGCAAAAGCTGGAGCGTTGATCCGATGGTATCAACCACCTTGCGATCAACATCGACCTGAAATGCGCCGTTGCGGGTGTAGCTGACCTCTTGGCGTGGCGGCGTCCCCTGCACCACGAAAAAGCCTTCGCCCGCAATCGCCAGATCAAGCGTCTTGTCAGTCGCCTCAAGCGTCCCTTGCGTGAATTGCTGGACAACCGCGTTGAGCCGCGTCCCCTGCCCCGCGACAAGTTTAGTCGTCTGCGTTGGCGAACTGGCAAAGAGATCGCCAAACTGCGCGCGGCTTTTCTTAAAGCCAGTCGCGCCGACGTTGGCGAGGTTGTTTGAGATCACCGAAAGATCGGTCTGCGCGGCCTTGAGGCCTGAAAGTGACGTAAAGAAAGACATGGCGGTTTCCTTTTAGGTAGAAGGTGTAGAAGCAGGTGGCAGCGTCGCCGCGCGAATGTCAGCAAGCAGCGCAGTCTGCGTGCGCAATTGTTCTGCAATGGCGCCAAGCGACGAATTGGTTTCCGAAATCCCCGCAACGCTTGAAAATTGCGCAAGCTGGGCGACCATTTGCTGGTTATCAATCGGCTTGGTCGGGTCTTGAAAGCTAAGCTGCGCCGTCATCAGGCGCAGGAACGCCGCTTGATCAAGCGACTGATTGGTGCGCGCTGCGGCGGCTGGCGTCGTCGTGTTTGACGGCGGAATAAGTGACGTAATATTCATTGTCCTAACCTCAATGTTTCGGTGATCAGGCCTTTTGCGGTTTGCAAAACCTGGACGTTGTTTTGATATTGGCGCGATGTTTCGATCATCTCGACCAATTCGGCGGCGCTATCGACGGCGGCTTCCCAGATATTGCCGTCCTTGTCGGCAAGTGGGTGGGCC
>JANOXQ010000178.1:0-6996 GCA_031418495.1 Sphingomonadales bacterium | reverse complement strand
ATGATCAGCGGCGCCGCAGCGAGATCATCGCCTGGATGGAAGTGTGCGTAATCAAGCACTGATCCCGCCGCGACCATGCTGGAAGTTTACACCACTTTACACTGTTATTCAGCACGACGCAGGATGACTGACTGGCAAAGAGGTTGCAATAATCTATAATGGCGATAGGAATATAGAAACAATATATTATCAAGATATTTTGCTCTCTGCGCATCAAAAAGACGAAGCGATACCGAATTCATCACCTCCCCCTTCTAGGGAGGAATTAGCTTCCACCCGTCATCCCGGCGGAAGCCTGGGTCGATGTGATCTTGACGCAAAACCTTCAAGCGGCCCCGGCCTCCGCCGGGGCGACGAAGCAAGCTTGCGCCCCGCCACATATCCACCGATAAAGTCGATATGGCCCAAATCACGTCACGCGAAGAATTGCAGGTATGGCTTAAAGACAAGCCAGCCGATTGGGTTCGTGCTTGAGGCTTTGATAACCACTGAAATCATGACTGGCGCTAAATTTCGAAACACGACCTCTTTTGCTTGGGCCGCTATCAATGCAGAAACCCAGATCTTAGGCGCTGATCCCAATAGAGTATGGTTGAACGTCACTGAAGATTGCAACCGGCTTGAAAGTGATGATGATCCAGATACCGCTGTAAGTCGGTTAAGGAATTATAATCTGATAGAGCAATTAGGTTTTGACGGAGTTGGCGAATGGGCAAGCGCCAGTAAACGCTTGCACAATCTCGACCCTACTTACGAGGTTTGGCTCAAATTATATGATCGTCGCATTTCAGGGGAGGTAAGCGCCTTCGACATCCCCGGTGACCATGACCGCACCGAAGACAAAGCCATCCTCGCCCGCCTCGCCGATGCCACTGACGAAGATTTCTGGGACAAGGGCGCAACCTACGTCAACACAACGCTCCAAAGCTGGATCGATGACGCGCAGCTGACGGCAGAACTTGAGAGCATCGTCCGCAAATTGGAAGCGGGTGCGGACACGCGCTTTGGTTCGCCTGAAGAGCATGACGCCCGCACAGCATTGCACGCTAAGCTCGTCGCGGCGCTTCCGCCTGCACACGCCCCCATCGGCCACAACCATCCCCCCGAAGGCATTGATCCTGCCGAAGCGCCAATCTTACCGCCTGCGATCCGCGAAGAGGCAAAGGCGATGCTGGGTACGCTTGATCAGCTTGCCCCTAACGCCTTGGCGGTGGCGCAGACGTTGACGCTCTGGAGCAAGATCAAAAGCACGTTTCAGCATGACGAATTTTCAAAGAATTTCAGTGGTGAACTCGGCACATCGGCAGCGCGCGGTATTGTGTTTATTCTGATAAGCCTGTGTCTGCTTGGTCTGGCTTGGTTAAAGGTGATGCTCGGTATTTAATCCGATCATCAGCGCGTCAATCGCGCCCTGAAGGATCCAGCCCGCCGCCGCATTGTCTACCCGCTCAGCACGCTTGGCGCGGCTGATGTCGGCGGCGACCATAGCGCGTTCGACGGCCTGGGTTGACCAGCGTTCGTCCCACAATAGGATCGGCAGGCCGAGCGGTTCAACATTGCGCGCAAAGGCGCGCGTTGATTGGGTGCGTGGGCTATCACTGCCGTCAAGGTTCAAGGGCAGGCCGATGACGATGCCGCGCACGTTTTGTACAGCAATCATATTTTCAAGCACCGCCTTGTCTGTGCTGAATTTGGTGCGGCGGATGAGATCAGCCGGTGAGGCAAAGCTCCAGCCAGCATCGCACAGCGCGGTGCCGATGGTTTTGGTGCCGACATCAAGTCCGATCAGCCGTCCGCCCTCCGGCAGGGCCGCACGGTAATCTGCCGCGTTGGTCGTGATCATCCGCCGCGAAACGCCTCTGCACGCCGTTCGATATCACCTCGGATATTCGTCCAGAACAGGCTATAATCATACACATGATAATTGTTGCCCGGCAGAACATAGGGGCCAAGATTGGGTGGGTTTTCTCCGATCAGAAGGAAGCCCTTGGCATCGCAGCGCGCTGCCGCCGCGCCCACCACAAGTGTGCCATCGCTGAAATCAGCCTTATTCTTGAGCGTGCCGAGATTGGCACTGGCTGGGGTAACGCCGCCTATCGTGCCGGTGACCGGATTGGTGCAGAGCAAAGTGTCGCCTTTGCGCGGGAGGCCAGTGAGGCTTGGTGTCGCTTCGAACGTTTTGACAATATTGCTGTAATCAGCAGGCTCACCAAAACTTTGCCACGCAAGGATACATCCAGTTTGTTCAGGCGCATTGCAGGCGGGTAAGCCAAGTGCGGGCAAATCGGCTTTGATCGCAATCGGCCAGCCAATGACATAGGCCGCGACGATGCGCTTTGCGATTGGCTTACCCGCAACTTTCTCTTTGAGCAGGCGGAGCAAATGCAGGCTGCCTTGGCTGTGCCCGGCAAGAAAGATTGGGGTTTTTGGATCAACGCTGGCGACGAAATGATCGAATGCAGCGGCAACATCCCTGTAGGCGGCGTCGAGCGCCCGTGCTGCCTCTGGCGCATCGGTCAAGAACGCACCAAACGCGGCCTGTCGGTAGCGCGGCGCCCATACCTCTAAAGACTTGTTGAAAACGCTTGCCTGCCCCTGAACGAACAGCGCCGCGCGGTCATTGGCTTCCTTGTCATCAAGCGGCGCATTCCAGTGTGCGCGGGCAAGGTAACTCGTCGGATGAATGAAGAAAGTCGAATGATACGGCATGTTATCGGTTTCAAGTATGTCCGGTTCCCACAGTGCAGGATTCTTGGGGATATCGGGACGCGCAATCCACATTGCCTTGTCAGCATAGGCTTTGTTCGCCGCTGGTTTTTGCACCTCAAAATCGGCGGTTGGAGCGAAGGCAGCGCGCATGATCTGGTTGGGAAACAGCCGGTAGGTAAAGGCACCCGCGATCACCAGAACGATCAGCGTAGCGAAGACATAGAGGAATTTACGAGCCATACGTGCGCTTTATGCTTTCGCGTCGATGATGTCCAACAAAGGTAAAGTGCCAACATCGCCTTCGCCGCAGTCGAGATTATGGAGCGTCACACCGAGCAGACGGATACCCTGTGTGAAGGGAGCCAACCCGCCGAGTAATTGCGCGATGATCGGCTCAATCTCTTGTGCGGTATGAACTGGGCGGGGGGCGGAGCGGCTGCGCGTGACCGTCTTGAAATCAGCATAACGCAGTTTGAGCGTGACCGTGCGCCCGCCTGTCTCATGCTTTTCGGCATAACGCGCGACGCTCTCGATCAGCGGACGGAGTTCGGACATGCAGGCATCAGTCGTCGTCAAATCATGCGCGAAGGTGGTTTCTGAGCCAATGCTCTTGCGCTCCTGATTGGGGTTGACCGGGCGGTGATCAATTCCGCGTGAGGCCCAGTAATAATAGCCACCCGCCTTGCCAAAATGGCGGTCAAGATAGTCGCGCGGCTTATCGCGCAGGTCTGCGCCCGTGGCGATACCAAGCCGCTCCATCTTCGCCGCCGTTGCCGGGCCAATGCCGTGGAATTTACGCACAGGGAGGGCCGCCGCAAAGTCTGGGCCGTGAGCCGGGGTGATGACGCACAGGCCGTCAGGTTTGTTCTGATCCGACGCGATCTTGGCGAGGAACTTATTATAAGACACCCCTGCCGACGCGGTGAGGCCAGTTGTTTCGCGAATGGCCGCGCGGATTTCAGTCGCAATCTGCGTGGCCGAGGCGATGCCCATCAGATTTTCAGTGACATCAAGATACGCCTCATCAAGCGACAGCGGCTGGACGAGCGGGGTGTAGCTCTCAAAAATCGCGCGGATCTGGCGCGAAACATGGCGGTACACTTCAAAACGGTGCGGCACGAAAATCAGATCGGGGCACAGCCGCCGCGCCTTTGCCGACGCCATCGCCGAACGCACGCCAAATACCCGCGCTTCATAGCTGGCGGCGGCAACAACCCCGCGCTCGCCGTTCCCGCCCACTGCGACGGGATGCCCGCGAAGCTCAGGATGATCACGCTGCTCAACGCTCGCGAAAAAGGCATCCATATCGATATGGATGATTTTGCGCGGGGCCATAACGTTGTTCATGCTTTGTGCTATAGCATGCAGTGGGGCGTCAGAGCAACGGGTTGACTATCCCCCTTCCACAAGGAGAGGGGGAAGTTAGGGTTAAGCGCTCGCCTTCACAAACCGCTTGTCCGCTGCGGCCCAGTTGATCGTCGCCATGAACGCGTCAACATAGGCAGCGGCCTTGCTGCCATAGTCAATTGCATAGGCATGTTCGAACATATCCATCACCATGATCGGGGTGCCGCCGACGAGTGCCATCGTGTGATCATTGGCCCAGCCGTTGATCAGCTTCTTGTCACGCTCCATCCAGTTGAGGACGACCCAGCCTGACCCGCCGGCAAGCGCTTTGCCCATTGCAGAAAATTCGAGCGCCCATTTGGCGAAGCTGCCAAAATCGCGCTCAATCGCGCTGGCGAGTGGCCTTGATGGCTGGTTTGGTGCGCCAATGCAGCTAAAGTAGATTTCGTGAAACACCATCGAATTTTGCGCGATCAGCTCCTCACGCTTGAGGCCATTGACCATGAAACCGGGCGCTTTGGCGAGGTCTAGCTTACCAAGCTCACCAATCACTGAACCAAGCCGCTTCACCGTGCCGGTGTAATTATTACCGTGGTGGCTCAGGATCAGCTTTTCGGACATGCCAGTGATCGTTTTTGGATCGAAGGGCAGCGGAACCGGATTGTAAATCGACGCAACGGCTGGCGCAGCGCCAACAATCACTGACTGAGCACCGGCCATTGCCGGGGCGAGCGCAGCTGCGGTAACGGCGGCACCAAGCATTTGGCGGCGATCAAGCGAGAATTCGGTCATTGGCTGTTCCTTCTAAAGCGACATGTCATATATTACACGAGCGGCTGTGCCGTGCCAAAGCATATCTGCCTATGCTTCTTTGCACATCTATGGCAGCGGTCGGGCGTTGAGGGATAAATCTATGATCAATGCAAAAAACGCATCCGCAGATTGGCCGCAGCGGAGCTGGGCGCTGGCTGTAACCGGCGCAGCGATTGGCCTGCTGGTGCATCTTTTGTCAGATGACGGGAGCACCAAAGAGGCTTGGCGTATAGCGCTTGCGATTGGCTTAATCGTTGCGGGCGTTGCTATCGCTTTTGTGGTTGAGCGTGGGCGCATTATCCCGAGCGCGGCTTTTGCCGGAGTCGCCGCACTTATTATGGGCTTTACGGCGTATTGGAACGGTGGCCCCGAAGGCTGGAGCAATTGGGAGGGGTGGCGGCTCGCGTGTGCCGCGCTGACCGTGGCGATTGCAGCCCCTTTGTTTCAGGCGTGGGGCGATGCCGGGATGCCGCGCCCGCCGCGTTTGGCACAGCTTTCCTATCCGAACCTGCATGACCGGGCGTGGATGAACGTTGTCCTGTGGTTTGCCTGCTGGCTGTTCACCGGGATATTCTGGCTGCTCATCTACCTCATTGGGCAGCTTTTTGCGCTGATCGGGATTGATGCGATCAAGGACCTGATGTGGGAAAGCTGGTTTGGCATGGGGCTGACTGGCGCGGCTTTTGGCGCGGCGGCTGGCCTAATGCGTGACCGTGAGAAAATACTGATCACACTCCAAACTGTGGTGCGACGCGTGCTTTCGGTGCTTGCACCGATCCGTGGTGTGGCGCTGGTGCTGTTCTTGGCGTCAATGTTGGTGACAGGGCTTTCTCCGTTGTGGGAGGCGACCAAATCGACGACGCCAATCGTCATTTCAGCAGCGATTGTTGCGATTATTCTCGCTAACTCAGCGATTGGCGATTCGACAGATGATGAGGCAAAAATGCCGCTGATCCGGTGGGGCACAATGGCGCTTGGTGTGACGCTGCTACCACTCGGGATCATCGCCGCGATTTCAACGGGGCTGCGGATCAATCAATACGGCCTGACGCCTGATCGTTTATGGGCGGTTGTTTTTGGTGAGGTCGCCTGTGCTTATGGCCTTGCCTATCTAGTGGTGCTGATTCGCAAGCGCGGCGGGTGGATGACGGATATCCGTCCGGCCAATGTGCGGCTTGCAATTGGACTGTGCGTGCTTGCGTTCATCCTTGCGATGCCGATCATCAATTTTGGTGCATGGTCAACCGCGAGCCAGCTCGCGCGGCTTGAGTCTGGCAAAGTGACGGCTGAGAAATTTGACTGGGCGGCCATGCGCTTTGATTTCGGGCCGTCAGGTCAGGCAGCAGTTCAGCGGCTCGCCAAATCAGGCAAGACGCCAGCGATCAAGACGGCGGCGGCGAAGGCGCTCAAGCTCGAGAATCGTTGGTCGGGCGGTAATGAGATGCAGATCGCCACGAGAGCAGAACAGTTTCAGAAGCGTGTAAAAATATTGCCAGTCGCGGTTCCAATCCCTGATGCGCTAGCCACCGCAATCGCGCAGAATAATGATTGCGAGGGTGCGGTACAGTGTGTCTTACTCTATAACGCGGGCGCAAGTGATGCGATGCAGATCGTCCAATCATGCGATACATGCAACGCTTTCACCAATCGCTACGTCTTGCGTGATGGCATTTGGAAGACTGGTATCGACTTTTCTGGTGATGGAACCGTAAATGGCGATGCTGAACAGCGCGCTCGTGCAAAAGCAATTGGCGAAGGCAAAGTCTCAATCCGCGATGTGAAGCGCCGCCAAGTCTTTGTCAGAGACGAACCGGTTGGGGACGTATTTGAATAGCGCATGGGTTGAAGCCACGGATGCGCGCTGCTAGGCGCTCCACCATGTCAGTTGATTCAAAAACCGTCCGCAAGATTGCCTCGCTTGCCCGGATCGCCGCGAGCGATGCCGAGGTTGAGGCAATGGTGCCTGAGCTTAATAATATTATCGGCTGGATCGAACAGCTTGGCGAGGTGGATACCTCATCAGTCGCGCCAATGACGGCGGTAATCCCCAACATATTGCGCCTGCGTGATGATGTGGTGAGCGACGGCGGAATCCGCGACGCGATACTCGCCAATGCGCCCGCCGCC
>JANOXQ010000177.1:0-14834 GCA_031418495.1 Sphingomonadales bacterium | reverse complement strand
CGCGGTGTGGATGCAGCGGCTGACCACCACTTACCCGGCGGCAGCGTGGCTTAACCCAGTACCAAAGGAGCATTGGGGCTATTCACAGTCCACCAAGCTGCTCAAAGATTTGATGAATGATCGGATGTTCCCGCTGACGCTCGGCGGGCTTGACGATGCGATGCGCGCGTTGACGCGCAAGAATTAAGCAGACGCCGTTCGTGTCGAGCGAAGTCGGGTAATCCGGTGCAGCGTGTCTCGACTTCGCTCGACACGAACGGATTTAGTTTAATCCAAACTCATCATTCATCAACGCTTCTGATCAAGCTCATCATTCAGTCTAAGGCTTGCCCGCCAGAAGAAAAATGCCGGGATCAGCCCAAGCCACGCCGCGCCGTATAGCACCCAGCGCACGCTTTCTGGGCCCGCCATTGGCTTGGCAACGTCTGACAATATCCCAAAGAAGAGCGGCCCCAGCCCAAGCCCAATCAGGTTCTGCGCAAACAGCATTGATGCACTCGCCACCGCGCGCACTTGTGGCCGCACTAGGCCTTGCGCGCTTGAATAAGTCGGCCCGAGGTAGAGCGAGTTAAACACATAGGGCAAAAACAGCGTGGCAAGCGCGACTGTCCAATTCCCGGCTGAAAAGGCCAGAAACTGGATCGGCGTCGCAATTAACATCCCTATCGCGGGCGCTGTCAAAACATGGCGGCGATTGACCCTGCCGTAACGCGTGGCCAGCCAACCGCCGAGCCATGTGCCAATAACCCCAGCAATTCCGCCCATTAGGCCAAGCCAAAGCCCGGTTTCCCCCGGCGTTAGCCCGTGGCTGCGCTGGAAGAAAATCACCGTCCATGTTGTCTTGCCGTAGCTCAAAAAGGCTGAAAATGATCCAGCCACCATCAGAAGCACGAACGCGCGTGATCCAAAAATTTCTCGGAGAGCAACCTTCGCGCTGACAGGCTCTACCTTTGCTGACTGATTGCGCAGCACCTTCGCAGCAGCAGTCATGCGCGGATCACGTAGCAACAGCCAGACGAGACCTGAAAGCAATACACCTGGCAAGCCGACCACGACGAAGGCCATCCGCCAGCCAAAAGCGTCAGCAAGCTGCCCACCAAGAACAAGCCCAAGCAACCCACCAATCGGAATGCCAAGCGAGTAAAAGGAAATCGCGGCAGGGCGCGTTTCAGGCGTCGTCAGGTCAGCGATCAGCGAATGAGCCGCAGGCGTGCAGCCAGCCTCACCGACGCCAACGCCAATCCGCGCGAGCAGCAATTGGACAAAATTCTGCGCAACGCCGCAAATCGCGGTCATCCCAGACCAGACCATCAGCGCCACCGAAATCAGGCCAACCCGGTTGGTCGTCGGGCGATCCGCAAACCGCGCGATTGGGATACCAAGCACTGTGTAGAATAGCGCAAAGGCCAAACCTGTCATGAGGCCAAGCTGCGTATCGGAGAGACCAAGGTCGCGCTTGATCGGTTCGGCAAGGATATTGACGATCTGTCGATCAAGAAAATTGAAGATATAGACGAGAAGCAGAATCCACAGCACGAGCCGCAGCGAATTGGGTCGCTCAGCCGCTACTGGCGCCTGAATGGGAGCATCCGTGATATCTGCCAACTCGCTCTCCCGCCTCGTTTTTAGGATAGTGCATAGCAAGGCGGTGACTGGCAAGTCACAAGATCAAAAACATGGATTAATAGCGAAGAAACTCCGCACGCTCGGCCGCCCAGGCGCGTTCATCGAGTGCTGTAATCGCATCAAGATCAGCCGCAGTTGTTGATGGATTATCAACCCATTCGCGCAATCCCGGCCCGCCGTTGATTACGTCAATCGCAAGTTTGCCAAGCTCATATTCATAAGGGAAATCCCGCCATAGATCATAATCAAGGTAAAGGCGGCGGATTGCCTTGAACGCCAGCGCTTGCACCCGCCACGGCTTGAACGCCCCGTGATCATAGGCTGGCCCCTCAGCATGAATGTGCACACCGTGGCAAAGTTTGCCGACATGCTTGTGGAAGGTCGGCTCAAACCAGATTTCACGAAGTGTGCAACCGGCCAACCACTTAGGCGCAAACGCCCGCATTTCAGTCATTACTGCACGCGCATCAATATCAGGCGCGCCGAAGATTTCGAGCGGCCGCGTGGTGCCGCGCCCTTCAGAAAGCGTCGTGCCTTCAAGCATTACCGTGCCGGCATAGGCACGCGCCATCGGCAGGTTGGGCGCATTCGGGCTTGGATTGATCCAAATCCGTTCATTCAGCGGCCAACCATGGCCAAGTGCGGAATCGAGCTGATATCCTTCCATATCAACCACTTGATAATCAACCTTGAGATCAAGTGTCTTGATAAACCAGTGCCCAAGCTCACCAAGCGTGAGGCCGTGACGCATTGGCATTGGCCCCGCGCCGACAAAACTCTCCCACCCGGCGCACAGCGTCAGCCCCTCGATAGGCCGGCCCGCCGGGTTTGGCCGATCAAGCACCCACACCGATTTGCCATGCTCAGCGGCGGCTTCAAGGATGTAGCGGAGAGTTGTGATGAAGGTATAAATACGGCAACCAAGATCTTGTAAATCAATGAGAATAGTATCGAACGATCCCATCATCTGACCCGTCGGGCGACGCACTTCGCCGTAAAGGCTGAACACCGCGATTCCGTGCACCGGATCGGTAAAGTCAGGCGATTCAACCATATTATCCTGCTTATCGCCGCGCAGCCCGTGCTGCGGGCCAAAGGCGGCGGTAACATTCACATCGCCGCAAGCGATCAGCGCGTCAAGCGAATGGGTGAGGTCAGCCGTAACCGACGCAGGATGCGCGAGCAAAGCCACGCGCTTCCCTTGAAGGGGGGCGCGTAGTTCTGGTTCCGCGAGCAGGCGATCAATTCCAAATTTCATGGATGATCCGGTGCCGCGAGTTTGTGCGCAAAGCAATCCCCATGATGAAAATCTGGAGCGCCGGGCGGATGCGCAAGCGCCCAGTACGATTTGGTGCCGTCAGTTTCTTCGATCACGGCTGACAGGCCAAGCTCAAGCGGCTGCCCTGCCCATTCGGCTGGCAGGACATAGTCAACCTCAAGCGCAAAGTGGCTTTCGCTCATATCGAGGCCGATTTCGGGGGGAGTTTCAACTGGCAGTTCAGTCATACCCACGCGGAAATCGTCAAAGCGGTACGCTGCCCATTGACAAGACGGCGAGGCATTAAGTTCGACATAGGACTTGCTCCCCGTCAGACGCAGAAACGCCTCAAAACAAGTGGTTTTCCATAACCCATCGGTGCGCGCGGGCTCGGCTTCATGAGGCACGGCAAGCGAATCGAGCGGCATTTCGACATAATAGCGCAGCCAAAGCCTATCACCGTCGGTACGCGCGAACATGACCTCTATCGATTCAACCAGAGATGACAGCGTCGCCGGATGACACACCAGATGCATAATATTTTCCAAACCACGCATCCCCGTGCTAAGCGCCGCCGCGCTATGACCAAATATTCATCTATACTCTTACGTACTCTTGATGCGCGCGGCTATATCCATCAGCTTACAGACGCGAGCGGGCTTGATGCGCTTGCCAGCAAAGCGATCATTCCGGGCTATATCGGTTTTGATGCCACCGCGCCCTCCCTCCACGTCGGTTCGATGGTGCAGATCATGATGCTGCGTCGCCTTCAACAAGCAGGGCATAAACCGATTGTCCTGATGGGCGGCGGCACGACTAAGGTGGGCGATCCATCGGGTAAAGATGAAAGCCGCAAACTCCTGACGGACGCCGATATCAACGCCAATATCGCCTCAATCCGGGGTGTTTTTGAGCGCTTCCTGACCTTTGGCGACGGCCCGACCGATGCCGTTATGGTCAACAATGCCGATTGGCTTGATGCGCTCGATTATGTGCCGTTCCTGCGTGATATCGGCCCGCATTTTACGATCAACCGGATGCTGACATTCGACTCAGTCAAACTGCGGCTAGAGCGTGAACAGCCGCTCACCTTCCTCGAATTCAACTATATGATCCTGCAAGCCTATGATTTCCTTGAGCTTTCACGCCGCGCGGGCTGTCAGTTGCAGATGGGTGGCTCGGATCAATGGGGCAATATCATCAACGGGATTGAACTGACGCGGCGGATCGATAGCAAGCAGATGTTCGGGCTGACGACGCCGCTGATCACCACAGCCGACGGCGCAAAAATGGGCAAGACAGCCGCAGGCGCGGTCTGGCTCAATGATGATGCCCTGCCCGCCTATGACTATTGGCAATTTTGGCGCAACACGCAGGACGCCGATGTCGGCAAATTCCTGCGGCTGTTTACCGATCTGCCACTTGATGAGATTGCCCGGCTTGAGGCGCTTGAGGGCGCAGAAATTAACGCCGCCAAGATCGCGCTTGCGAATGCAGCGACGACGCTTTGCCGAGACGAAGCCGCAGCACGCGATGCAGAAGCAACGGCACATGCGACGTTCGCTCAAGGCGGTGCTGGCGCTGACTTGCCGCAATTTGCGCTATCTGATGAAAATGCCACAGCCAATAACGCGATTGTTGGATTGGGATTTGTATCTTCTGCCAAAGAAGGAAAACGCAAATTTGCCGAAGGCGCTGTGCGTCTGAATGACGTGGTCATCAACGATCCGTTTGTGATCATAAAATCGGGCGATAAAATCAGCCTGGGTAACAAAAAACATGGGATCGTGGCGTAGGGCGAACCCTACCCCGACCGAAGCAACCCAACCGCCGCGTCACGCTCAAACAGATAAAGCGCTGTCCGCGCCGCCAATCCGCGCGGCCCCTCTAGCCCGCCGTCGCGGTCAACAAGTAAACGGGCATCATCGGTTGCGGTGTTGATTAGCGCCGCCGTTAATTCAGGCGTTGCTAGCCGGAAAACCGCTTCGCCCGATTGGCGCACGCCGAGGATTTCGCCCGCGCCGCGCAGCCGCAAATCCTCCTCGGCAATTTTGAAGCCGTCATTGGTTTCACGCATCAGCGCGAGGCGCGCGCGCGCCGTTTCGGAAAGCGTATCACCGCGCAGCAACAGGCACACCGAACGACCAGTCCCCCGCCCGACCCGCCCGCGCAATTGGTGAAGCTGGGCAAGGCCGAAACGCTCGGCCTCCTCAATGATCATCAGCGTTGCATTGGGCACATCAACGCCAACCTCAATCACCGTCGTCGCAACCAGAATCGCGAGATCGCCGCGCTGAAAACGCTCCATAACTGCGTCTTTCTCCGGCCCCTTCATCCGCCCGTGGATCAGGCCAATACGGTCACCAAAGCGCAGTTTAAGGCTCGCCGCGCGGGCTTCGGCGGCGGCGCGGTCGCTCATCTCATTTTCTTCAACGAGCGGACACACCCAATAGCCCTGCCCACCAGCCTGTATGTGGCGCGCAAGGCCGTTCACCACCTCATCAATCCGGCCAACCGACATTACGCTCGTTGCAATCGGCTGACGGCCGGGGGGCATTTCATAAAGGCGGCTGACGTCCATTTCGCCGTAATGGGTCAGCGTCAATGTGCGCGGGATTGGCGTTGCCGTCATCACCAGTAAATGCGGCGGAACCTCTGCTTTTTGCGTGAGCAAAAGGCGTTGCGCGACGCCAAAGCGGTGCTGCTCGTCAATCACCGCAAGCCCGAGATTGCGGTACGTCACCGCCTCCTGAAAAATCGCGTGGGTGCCAACGAGGATGTTGATCGAACCGTCCGCCAGCCCCATCAGCGTCGCCTCCCGCGCCCGGCCCTTGTCTCGCCCGGTGAGGATCGCGACATTAATCGGCAGCCCGCCAAGCAGATTTTTGAGCGTTTCAAAATGCTGTCGCGCAAGGATTTCGGTTGGTGCAAGCATTGCGCCTTGCGCACCTGCCTCAACTGCAATCAGCAGCGCATTGAGTGCGACCAAGGTCTTACCAGAGCCAACGTCACCCTGAAGCAAGCGCACCATCGGTGTCGATTGCTGCAAATCGCCCTCAATTTCAGCGATGGTCCGCGACTGCGCACCTGTCGGCGAATAGGGAAGGCGTAGTAAATCGCGCAAATGACCATCGCCTTTGAGCGGCATCCCCCGCCGCCGCCGCGATGATGCCCGGACAAGCATGAGTGCAAGCTGATTGGCGAACAACTCATCATAGGCGAGTCGTTCACGCGCGGCGGTATCTGACGGCGCGTGATGGATTTGCACAACCGCTGCTTTCCAGCCGGGCCATTGCCGCTCTGCCTTTAGCGTTGGCTCAATCCATTCGGGCAAATCTGGCGCGCGCTCCAACGCTTGTTCGGCCAATTGGCCAAGCCGCCGCGCGGTCAGCCCTTCCGACAGTGGATAAATCGCTTCACTATCGGGCAATTTTGCAGCCTCAGTGGGGAGCAGGACATGATCGGGGTGAACGATCTGCCGTTCCTGCCCGTAAAGCTCCAGCTTGCCCGAAATAAGCTTGGTTTCGCCAAGCGGCAGCAGCTTGCGTGCATAGCCCCCGCCGCCGCCAAAATAAGTGAGCGTCAGATAATCGCCCGCACTATCAACTGCGTGGATGCGAAACGGCCCGCGCGGCGCACCCTGTTTGTAATCAACCGGGGTCACCTCAACGATGATATTGCCACCGATAGTCGCATCATCAAGCCGCGACACCCGCCGCCGCTCGACCAGACCTGTTGGTAAATGAAACAGCACATCAACCACGCGCGCGAGGCCGAGTTTGGCGAGCGGCTTGGCAAGCGCAGTACCAACGCCTTTTAGTGCCTCAACTTCGGCAAACAGAGGATTGAGTAATTCAGGGCGCATGGTATCGGGGCACCTTAACCCAGTCGGCAGGCCTTTGAAACGCCCGTCGGCCAATATTGCGTGGAATTTATGGATCGCGAAACGCGCCTTAAACGCCTGAACTTCCGAAGCTGGCACCGTGGCACGCGTGAGGCCGATATGATGATCGGCGGTTTCTTCGATGTTCACGGCCAAAATTGGAACGATGCCGAGATTGATTGGTATGAAAATTTCCTTGAAGAACAGGATGTTGACATCATGGCCTGGGCGCTTGGCACCCAATCCGTGCCAGAAAAATGGGCCGGGCCGATGATGGATGCGTTTTGCAAGCTTGATTATCTGACGACCTTCGGCTGAGATGGAACTGCTGCCCCGCATAATAAGCGCGAAAGCGCCGCTGACGCTCGCTGGCGTGCCGACTGGCTTTCTGCCGGTGCTGCTCGCTGACCTGACGCGCGCCGCCGCAAAGCGTGCGGTCTATATCGCGGCGGACGAAGCCGCGATGCGCGGGGTGGCCGATACCGTCCATTATTTCGCTCCTGAGATTGAGGTATTGCAATTCCCGGCATGGGATTGCCTGCCCTATGACCGCGCCTCACCCTCGCTGCGCGCGACATCGGAGCGATTGGCGACGCTTGCCGCACTTCAGCAAACGCGCACTAAGCCACAGCTTATCATCACCACGGTCAACGCGGTCACCCAGCGTACCCTGACGCCGTTCCGCGTCCGTCAGCTTACCGCAACGCTCAAGGCCGGCGCGCGGATTGACCGCGATAAGCTTGCAGCCCTGCTTCAGGCCAATGGCTATGTCCGCAGCGATACCGTGGCGGACTCAGGCGAATATGCCGTGCGGGGGAGCTTGGTTGATCTCTTCCCAGCGGGAGAGCCGCACGGGCTGCGGCTCGATTTCTTCGGCGATGAGATTGAGAGCATTCGCAGTTTCGATCCCGCCGATCAACGCAGTATCGCGCGCGTCGAGAGTTTCACGCTGCTCCCCGCCTCCGAAGCCTTGCTAGATGAGGACGGCATCAAACGGTTCCGCAGCCGATACCGTGAGCAATTCGGCGCGACGGCAACGGGCGATCCACTCTATCAAGCCGTATCCGAAGGGCGGCGGCTTGCGGGGATGGACCATTGGCTGCCACTGATCGAGGAAAAGCTCTCAACGCTGTTCGACCATCTGGGTGATGGGCTGATGATCGTGCGCGATAGCGGCAGCGTGGGTGCTGCCAGCGCGCGGTTTGAGGCGATTGGGGATTATCACGCCAACCGCGTTCGCGCGCAATCAACCGATCTGGGCAGTTACCGCCCGCTTGGCCCCGAAACGCTTTACTTGAGCGCCAGCGATTGGGACGCAGCGATTGCGAGCAAACCAATCCACCTCGCCACACCGTTCAGCGAGCCAGAATCGCCAAGCGTTATCGATTTTGCGATCCAGCCAGCACGCGATTTCACCCCCGAACGCGGGCGCGGCGACAATATCTACGATGCCGCTGCGGCGCACGCGATTGGTTTGGCGCATCAGGGCAAAGGCCTGATCCTCGCCTGCTATTCGGGCGGTTCGCGTGAGCGGTTGATGGGCCTGCTCGGCGATCACGGGGTGAAGATGCTAGTGCTGGCTGATGGCTGGCAGGAGGCGCAGGGTTTGGCAGCGAAAGGCCAGGTCTCGCTGATCATCCTGCCGCTTGATCACGGCTTCACCACGCCAACATTTGCGCTGCTCACCGAGCAGGATTTGCTTGGTGATCGCCTCGTCCGCCGTGCCAAGCGCAAGAAGAGCGCCGACGCATTCCTGAGCGAACTCGCGACGCTCACTCCCGGCGATCTTGTGGTGCATATGGAGCACGGCATCGGTCGCTACGAAGGCTTGACGTCAATTCCCGTCGGCAATGCCCCGCATGACTGTGTCGCGCTGTCCTACGCTGGCGGTGACAAGCTTTATGTTCCGGTCGAAAATATCGACGTGCTGTCACGCTATGGCTCCGAAAGTGACGGCGTTGCGCTTGATCGGCTTGGCGGGGTCGGCTGGCAAACGCGCAAGGCGCGGATGAAGCAGCGCATCCGCGAAATCGCGGGTGAGTTGATCGCAACCGCCGCGCTCCGCGCCCTACGCGAAGCCGATGTCGCCGAGGCTGGCCCCGATTATCCCGCCTTTGTTGACCGTTTCCCTTACGCCGAAACCGATGATCAAGACCGCGCAATTGCCGAAGTGCTTGAGGATTTGGGCAGCGGCAAACCAATGGATCGCCTCGTCTGCGGCGACGTTGGCTTTGGCAAAACTGAGGTTGCCTTGCGTGCGGCATATGTGGCGGCAATGGCCGGGATGCAGGTCGCGCTGATTTGCCCGACGACGCTGCTCGCGCGGCAGCATTATTCAACCTTTGTTGAGCGTTTCCACGGCCTGCCGATGCGGATTGGGCGCCTGTCACGCTTGGTGCCCGCCAATGAAGCCAAGGGCGTAAAGGAAGGGCTGGCCGACGGCACGATTGATATCGTCATCGGCACCCATGCGCTGCTCACCAAAGGGCTTGATTTCAAGCGGCTTGGGCTGGTCGTGGTTGATGAGGAGCAGCGCTTCGGCGTGACGCACAAGGAGCGTTTGAAGGCGCTCAAAACTGACGTGCATATGCTCACGCTCACCGCGACGCCGATCCCGCGCACATTACAAATGGCGATGTCGGGCTTGCGTGAACTCTCGGTGATCCAGACTCCGCCCGTCGATCGGCTCGCAGTGCGGACTTATGTGATGCCGTGGGATCCCGTCGTCCTGCGCGAGGCATTGCTGCGTGAACATTATCGCGGCGGGCAGAGCTTCTTCGTCACCCCGCGCATCGCCGAATTGCCCGATATTGAGCAATTCTTCCGCGAGACCATCCCCGAAATCTCTTACGTCATCGCGCACGGCCAAATGGCGGCGAGCGAAGTTGAGGAGCGCATGTCGGCGTTTTACGACCGTAAATATGATGTGCTAATCTCGACCACGATCATCGAAAGCGGGCTTGATATCCCGAGCGCGAACACGATGATCATTAACCGTGCTGACCGTTTTGGCCTCGCGCAGTTGTACCAATTACGCGGGCGGGTTGGCCGATCAAAGACGCGCGCCTATGCCTATATGACGACCGCGCCCGAACGGCTGATGACTGATACTGCGGAGCGGCGATTGAAGGTGCTGTCTGACCTCGACTCGCTTGGCGCTGGCTTCCAACTCGCGAGCCATGATCTTGATATTCGCGGCGCTGGCAATCTGCTCGGCGATGAGCAATCGGGCCATATCCGCGAAGTTGGCTTTGAATTGTACCAATCAATGCTTGAAGAGGCGATTATGGATGCCAAGGCGGGCGGGCTTGCAGAGGCCAAACCGCGCGATCTTTCGCCCCAAATCACCGTTGATGCGCCCGTCCTCATCCCCGATGATTATGTGCCCGACCTTAACCTGCGGATGAGCCTTTACCGCCGGATCAATGAGCTTGAGAGCGCCCAAGAACTTGAAGCCTTTGCCGCCGAATTGATCGACCGTTTTGGCAAATTACCCGAACCAACCGAAAATCTGCTGACGCTGATGCAGATCAAGCTCAACGCGCGCACCGCCCATATCGCCAAGATTGACCTCGGCCCGCGCGGCGCACTCGTCAGTTTCTGGAATGACAGCTTCCCCGATATTCCAGGCCTGCTGGCTTATGTGGCGCGACTAAACGGCATCGCTAAACTCCGCCCAGACAACCGCCTTGCGGTAACCCGCGCATGGGGCGACCCCAAGGCAAGGCTAAACGGCGCGCTGCAACTGTCAAAAGGGTTGGCGAAGATATTGCGGTAGGGCCAGGTTCAGCCCCCTTTCCTTCAAGAGGAGAGGGGAAGTTTACGCCTCGTCAGTCGACAGCTGATCGAGGATTGTCTGGTTCCCAGCGAAATTGACGGTGCTGCCGATGCCAATGGGCACAGTCACCGGCCAGCGCGCGCCGAGCAGCCTGTTTTTGGCAATACGTGCAACGCTCACCTTATCAGACTGGTTGCCACCAAGGATGTGGAAAGCCCCGCCATCTTCACCGGCATAAAAGCCGACATGTCCCTTGAAGCCGCTGGGGCTGATGCGCCAGAAAACCATGATAGCCCCCGCCTTGGGCGAAGTCGGCGCGCCGAACCGCATCCAGTTGCGCGCGCCCAGTGGATTGTTGGGCAGCGGTTCGCGCGTTAGCGTGCTCCCCAAACAGTGCGCAACATATAGGCCGCACCAAGGAATATCATCATGCTTGTAGGGAATGCCGAGATCATCAGCCCAGTCAAGAATCACAGGATTGTCACCGGCCTTATTCTCCTTGACGCCTAGCAGGCGCTGCGCTTCGATAAACCATACCAACGCAGGATCACGGAGCGGCTCAGGCGCCGCGATACCCGCGCCCAGCAAGGCCACACGCGTGATAGGGCCGACAACGCCGTCAATCTGCAATCCATTTTTTTGCTGAAACGCACGAACGGCGGCCTCTGTACGCCGCCCCCATACGCCGTCGATCACACCCGGCTCAAAGCCCTTTTGGGCAAGGGCATTCTGGATCAATTTTATTTCTTTACTGGCCATTTCAGCCTCCTAAGGTTTAGCCGGATTAGCTTAGCTAAGACGTAATGCGGCTACGCGTGATCGCGATCACATGGGCATCAATCGATCCCAAGGCCCGGCTTCACGGTGCGCTGCAACTGTCAAAGGAGCTGACGAAGATATTGCGCTGAGTAAAACCCCTCTCCCCTTGAGGGAGAGGGTGGCACGAAGTGCCGGGTGAGGGGTTTGCCTGAAGGAGGCTCGAAGCCTCCGAAGGCAATTTGGGCCGCAGCGTTCGGACATCCACGCTCGCTTGCGCGTCGCTCTGCGCCCCCTCACCCTTCCGCCGCTGCGCAGCTCCCTCCCTCTCCCGCAAGGGGAGAGGGGTTTTCGTATTTGCTTTGTTCTCATTCTATGCTAGGATATTTCCTATTCAAGCATAGGAGATGATCATGACCAAAGCCCAAATTTGCACCCCCGCTGCCGACTATCGCACCGATGCCCCGCGCGAAGACGGCTGGACGTTTGAGCGTCAGGCGACATTTCTGATGGCGCTTGCTGAAACCGGACTGGTCAGCGCTGCGTGCAAAATCGCTGAGATGAGCCCCGCCTCGGCCTATGCGCTGCGCCGCGAAGCGCGTGGGGCTGCGTTTCATCTTGGCTGGCAGGCCGCGCATTTGCTGGCGCGGGATCGGCTTGAGGATGTGCTGCTTGAGGCGGCGATCAGCGGCGTTGAAAGCGTGACGACACGGATCGAAAAGACAACGCACCGCCGTATGCTGAATGGCAATCTCTCAATGGCGGTGCTTAACCGGCTTGATCGCCGCGCAGCCGCGCTTGATGATCGGGCGATGGCGACCGCGCGCAGCATATGTGCGGCGTTTGAGGATTTTATCTGCGTCATTCTTGCTGGCGGCGGCAACGACGCAATCGCTAAGTTTCTCGCAGACAATCCCGACCCGCTGGCGGCACAGGTTGAAGCCTATGAATCTGCGCACAGCACTGAGTCCGTCACTCCCGCGAAGGCGGGAGTCCATAACCTCCAACCCCCTGAGTATATGGACTCCCGCCTTCGCGGGAGTGACGGGGTGTCCGCAGTTTCCACATCAGCGCCTCAACTTGTTGAGAAATCCGCCATTTTTTCAGCCCTCCCCTGCGACTGCCACGCCGACCGGGATGCCTCGCTGCTAGAAGCAGTTTGAGGGGGTAAAATGTGATGGGTTTAACCCCCAAACCACCCCGTTCGTGTCGAGCGAAGTCGAGACATCTGCGCTCGTTGCACGTCCCTCGACTTCGCTCGGGACTAACGGAGAAAACTCATCATGTACTGAACCCGTGACCGCAGCTATTTTGCGACCAAAGCCACAAGCCCCGCCACATCAAGCGGCTCAGCACAGAGGAAGCCTTGATAGTAATTGCACCCCTCACGCGCGAGGAGCGCCAATTGCTCCTCGGTTTCAACGCCTTCGGCAATCACCGCAAGGCCAAGCGAGCGCGCCATATCAATCACGCCGCGTACCACGATCCGGTCACGCGGGGTGCCCGCGATATCCTGCGCCAGTTTCTTGTCGATCTTGAGATAATCAAGCGGCAGGGCTTTGAGATAGGCAAGGCTTGAATAGCCGGTGCCGAAATCATCAATCGCCACGCGGCAACCGCCCGCGCGCAGATCGGCCAGCAATTCCGCCGCAACGCCGAGATCATCAACGAGGCCGCTTTCGGTCAGCTCAACCGTCAGGCGATTGCGCGGAAATCCGCTCGCATCGATCATCGCGAGGAAGCTTTGCGCAAATCCCGGCCTCGCGATGTCCGCCGCCGTCACATTGACCGAAAGGCGGATATGCGAAAGCGACGCGGGCCATGCCGCCGCCTGCTCCGCCGCGCGTTTCTGGACATGGGCTGAGAGCGCGAGGAGATAATCCGATTGCTCGGCCACCGCGAACAAAGTCACCGCGCCAAGCTCACCGTGCACCGGATGCCGCCACCGCGCGAGCGCCTCAACGCCAATAATCTCACCCGAAGGGATCGCCACCTGCGGCTGAAACAGCAGTTCAATTTCATCACGGTCAAGCGCATTGCGCAGATCCGATTGGAGCGATTGGTGATGGTCAACGACGCTTTGATCAGCGGTGCTTAGGAAGCGAATCCGCCCCTGATCAGACACTTTGGCTTCGGCAATTGCCATCCCCGCGCGCCGAAGCAACCGCGCGGAATCCTCATCACCCTCGCCGCGCTCAACAATCGCGATCCGGCTCGACAGCGTGACGAGATGCGCGCCAGAAAGCGTTGGTCGATCAATCTGATTGGCAATCCGCTCCGCAAGCGCGCGCACCCGGTCAGCCGGATGAACCCCGTCAAGCCCGACAATGAATTCAGCACCAGCAGTGCGCGCAACCATCGCCTGATCGCCGCCAACATCGCTCACCAAACGGTCAATCTGACGCGCCACATTTTGGAGCAAGCCATCGCCGGTGTCGCGGCCAAAGGCGCTATTGATCATTTCAAACCGAGTGATCGCGATCAGCAAGATATGGAACGCATCACCTGGGGAGGTCAGCCGCGCATCGACCCAGCGGCGGGCAGCGGCCAAATCTCCAAGCCCGGTTAATTGATCGCGGCCACCGTTCCCGTGCGTTTCGGTTGCAGCATCAAGAAATTCGATTGTGCTGATCAAAATGCCGCGCCCGCTGTCATAACGCAAATGCTCGGCAACGCGCTTTGCAGTGCCGTCGTCGCCCAACAGCATGTGGCCAAACGCGGTTGGCCGACCATCGCGAAGAATCCGCTTCACCGCGCTCAGCGCAGTTTTGCGATCTTGGCTATCAAGCCCGCGCAGTAAGGCAAACGCAGCCATATCACGTGATGGCGCATTGATGCGTTTGCAAAACGCCTCGCTTAGCTTGGCGCGCCCGGTTTTAAGGTTCACCTGCCACGCATAAATCGCATCATGCTCAACCGAGCGCCGCCGCTCAACCGCTTGCCATCCGCCGCCAAGCCGTACTGAGTGCCGTTCGGCAAAACGGAGCGATTGACCAAACTCCATTTGGCTAAAGGGTGCCGCGAGATAGTGCGTTGCGCCGGCGTTGATCATTGCGTCTAACCGCGCGACGTCACGTCGCGAGACAATCACCAGCAACGCGGCAGCACTGATTTCAACCGAAGTTGAAAGTGCTGCCACCGCCTCAAGCCCTTCATCAAATGCGCCGCGTGCATCAACGACTGCGATCATCGCGCCGCTTGAGGCAAAGCGGTATTCAACGCTGTCTTTGCGCCGCGCCGCTATCGACTGCCAGCCCGCACGCGACGCGGCAAGCGCGAGTTCGTCACGGTGGTTAAAGGACAGAATGAACAGCGGTGCTTGCGCACTGACATCGCTTTCAGGCGCTTCATCTATGGTCACGATAAAGTCCCCATTGCGGCCTGATAGCCTGATCTAAGCGCGCCGCCAAGATTTGATTAAAGTTTAATCCGTTCGTGATATGATGAACTCTGTAGCTTGATGAGATTAAAATAAGCCGTTCGCCCTGAGCCTGTCGAAGGGCTGTCCTTCACTTTCGGGGTTTGAAGAAGAA
>JANOXQ010000176.1:0-5438 GCA_031418495.1 Sphingomonadales bacterium | reverse complement strand
ACATTTCCTCGCGTGACTGCCCGATTCCAATAAATTTGGAGTCAAATTTGGACGCTGCCAAAATGCGGGCTAGCTCTGCAATGAGCCTAGGGCTGGTAACAAGCTGTACCATCCCAGCCCGCGCTGTTGCCATTAAGCTATGTGGTGCTCCACTCCACAATAATCCCGACACAACGACATTTGTGTCGAGGATGATCCGCTTCACGCAGCCTTTGCCTTACGGCGCTCAGCGCGCATAGCCCGTATTTCGACAGCAACCTCTTCAGGCGTCATGGGTGCCGGATCAGGAATAGCCTGCATCTTCGCCATATTCTCAAACAGACGATCCACTGCGGCCGTGCGCAATTGCGCACGCAGCAATCGCTCAAGCGCTTCGGGTGCGAGCAAACCCGCTTTAGTCGCCGCCTCTGCAAGCGCATCAGGAAGGGTGAATTCAACCTTTGTCATTAGAATTGTATATCACATTTGACTTGAGTGAGCCAGTCGAGTTTGTTGTCTAGTTTGCATATAAATATTGAGTTGTTTTTAGCGAGGCAAATTGCATCTGCTAAGGCCATTGATCATTTTTCAAGATAGAAAACTAGAGTGCCCTCATCATCACGGATTTCCACACGATCAGCTTTATGTATCTTCATGTAATCGGTTGCATGTTCCTTGGCCTTTTCTAGGTCGTGGTTCCAAGGCTTAGCCCCCAATCTCTTTAAGAATACAATATTATATGGTATACAGACTCCATGATTTCCATTAAATACACAAGAAGCTGCGCATGGATGCTATATCCTATGAGTTAAACTTCAAACTGATACACTTCTGGAGATCTGCTTTAGAAGCAATAAAGGCAAGGTTCAAAGTTAGAATAAATTGACAATTCCGCCCCCTAATTATTACCCTATATCTTCCCCGTCAACTCCGGAACGGCCTTAAACAGATCGGCGACCAGCCCGATGTCCGCCACCTGGAAAATAGGCGCATCTTCGTCCTTGTTGATCGCGATGATCGTTTTTGAGTCTTTCATGCCCGCGAGATGCTGGATCGCACCCGAGATGCCGACGGCGATATAGACTTCAGGCGCAACGATCTTGCCGGTTTGGCCGACTTGATAGTCATTGGGGACATAGCCCGCATCGACAGCGGCACGGCTGGCGCCGACGCCTGCGCCGAGTTTGTCGGCGAGTGGCTCAATGATGTCGTGGAAATTCTCGCTATTTTGCAGCGCACGGCCACCCGAAACGATGATCTTTGCGCTGGTCAGTTCGGGCCGTTCAGACTTGCTGATTTCTGCGCCCATAAAGCTCGAAAGCCCAGAGTCACCGCTTCCAGAAATGGCTTCAACGCTTGCTGATCCGCCTTCGGACGCTGCCTTGGCAAAGGCGGTACCGCGCACGGTGATCACCTTTTTGGCGTCGGACGATTGAACGGTCGCAATGCCGCTGCCCGCATAAATCGGGCGGGTGAAGGTGTCTGCGCTTTCAACGCTCAGGATATCGCTGATCTGCATCACGTCGAGCAGAGCCGCTACGCGCGGCGCGATGTTTTTGCCGTTTGATGTGGCAGGCGCGAGGAACGCGTCATAGCCCACCATCAGCCCGGCAACGAGTGGCGCGACATTTTCGGCGAGCGCATTGGCATAAGCGCCGTCATTGGCGATCAGCACCTTTGAGATACCAACGATCTTGGCGGCTTGATCCGCCACGCCAGCGCAGCCATTGCCAGCGACAAGTGCGTGGACTTCGCCGAGCTTGGCAGCGGCTGTGACGACGGCAAGCGTTGCGTCCTTCACCGATGCATTATCATGTTCTATCCAAATCAGGACGCTCATGCGGTTACTCCCATTTCCTTGAGTTTTGCGGCCAGCGCATCGACGTCAGCAACCTTAATGCCAGCGACGCGCGTTGGCGGTTCGGACACCTTGAGTGTGGTCAAGCGCTTGGTCACATCAACGCCGTAATCAGCAGGCGTCTTCTGCGCCATTGGCTTGCTCTTGGCCTTCATGATGTTCGGCAGTGAGGCATAGCGCGGCTCATTCAAGCGAAGATCAGTGGTGATGATCGCTGGCATCTTAAGCGAAACCGTTTCCGATCCACCATCGACTTCGCGTGCCACAGTGACACTGTCACCCTCAACGGTCACTGCGCTGGCGAAAGTGCCCTGCGGACGCCCGGTAATCGCGGCGAGCATTTGGCCGGTTTGATTGCTATCGTCATCAATCGCTTGTTTGCCGAGGATAACAAGGCCGGGGGCTTCTTCTTCCATGACTTTGGCGAGCAGCTTAGCAACGCCAAGCGGCTCAACTTCGGTTTCAGAAACGATCAGGATCGCACGGTCGGCACCCATAGCGAGCGCGGTACGCAGCGTTTCCTGAGCTTTTGCTTCGCCGATTGATACGGCGATGACTTCGGTCGCTACGCCTTTTTCGCGCAAGCGAATCGCCTCTTCTACCGCGATTTCATCAAACGGGTTCATGCTCATTTTGACATTGGCAAGATCGATGCCGCTGCCATCAGGCTTCACCCGTGGCTTAACATTATAATCAATCACCCGTTTGACGGGAACGAGAATCTTCATGGTTTGCTCCCTAAACCTTAAGCTGCTTTGCGCACTTCGGCGACAATCTTCTTCGCAGCATCACCCAAATCATTGGCTGCCACAATAGGCAAGCCAGAATTTGCAAGGATATCCTTGCCCTGTTGCACGTTCGTACCTTCAAGCCTGACGACCAAGGGCACCGACAAATTCACTTCCTTCGCCGCCGCGACGATCCCGTCGGCAATGATATCGCACTTCATGATGCCGCCGAAGATGTTGACGAGGATGCCTTTAACCGCCGGATCGCCGAGGATGATCTTAAACGCTGCCGTGACCTTTTCCTTATCAGCGCCGCCGCCGACATCGAGGAAGTTAGCCGGAAATTCGCCGTTAAGCTTGATAATATCCATCGTCGCCATCGCGAGACCAGCACCATTTACCATGCAGCCGATATTGCCGTCGAGCTTGATATAGGCGAGGTCATGCTTCGATGCCTCAATCTCCATCGCATCCTCTTCGGTGAGATCACGGAGTTCGGCCAAGTCTTTGTGACGGAACATTGCGTTCGTGTCGAAGCCAACCTTGGCATCAAGCACAAGCAGCTTGTCACCACCGCACACTGCGAGCGGGTTAATCTCAATCTGTGAAGCATCTGTCGCAAGGAACGCATCGTAAAGTTTGGCAAGCACATTCTGCGCTTGCTTGGCGAGATCGCCAGTAAGGTTCAGCGCTGCGGCAACTGCACGGCCGTGGTGCGGCATGATGCCGGTAGCTGGGTCAATCGTAATGGTGTGGATTTTTTCGGGCGTGTCATGTGCGACCGCCTCAATATCCATCCCGCCTTCGGTTGAGACGACAACCGCGATTCGGCTGGTCGAGCGATCAACGAGCAGGGCGAGGTAAAATTCCTTGTCGATTTGGGCGCCGTCAGTGACGTACAGCCGGTTGACTTGTTTGCCAGCGGCGCCGGTTTGGATCGTAACCAGCGTATTGCCGAGCATATCGGTAGCCGCTGCGCGCACCTCATCGAGTGTCTTGGCGAGGCGAACACCGCCCTTTGCGTCTGGGCCAAGCTCCTTGAACTTGCCTTTGCCGCGCCCGCCCGCGTGAATCTGCGCCTTTACGACATAAAGCGGCCCCGGCAGCTTACCTGCTGCGGCAACCGCCTCATCCACACTCATCGCGGCATGGCCAGCCGGCACGGGAACACCGAACTTCGCGAGCAATTCCTTGGCCTGATATTCGTGAATGTTCATGAGAAATGGCTGCCTATCTGATCATTAAAGATGAGATAAGGCCTAAAGCATAGATGAGCGCGCTTGAAAAGACCGACATTTGCCGGTGGTTAGTTAAAGCGGGTTAACCAGAAATCGCACAGCCAAGCGCAGCACGTGTCGTAATGCTTAGAATCTCGGGGTCTTTCAGCGCACGGATGTTACGCATAAAACGGCTCACGGTCATATCGCGCAGCTTTTCATCTTCGAAATTGCTAAGCGAACTTAGGCGGCGCAACTGAATGAGCGAGAGCTTATCTACCATGCGGTCGGCCATACAGGCGGACTGAGTTTTAGGCAGGCCAGCATTGATCAAACCACGTTCAAGCCGAGTCTGCGGTGTTGCGCAGCCTGCCAGAGCGATCAGAGCAGCGGCTGTGATGAGGCGAGCAGCGATCATTCGACGCGACTTTCTAGCAAAGATAAGGATGACAGGCTGACTATGAAAAAAACACGCCCAATACGCAACCCGGGCAACGCAACAGATAATCAGCCTGTCGAATATTGATTTAGCGCAAGGCCTGTGACGCCATCCTGAACATCTCGTTCGGCGATTGTTCATATTTTTGTCACTTTGGCGTTTGCGCGGTAGTGACGCGGCCGCAACCGCACCCTATATATCCAATATGTTGTTTATCGCCGGACTTGCGCTGTTTTTACTCACCGTAGTTGGCATGGAGCTTTTTGCCTACGTCATGCACCGCTGGGTGATGCATGGGCCGGGCTGGTTTCTACACGCCGATCATCACGGCCCACACAAGGGATTTTGGGAACGTAACGATCTTTATTTCGTTATCTTCGCAGTACCATCGGCGGCGATGATCATATTGGGGACAAGTGGAACAACCGGGCACTGGGCAACAATCATTGGTGCAGGTGTCGCGGCTTATGGCGCAATCTACGTTGGTTTTCACGATATCATCGTCCACAAGCGCCTTAATCACCGCTACCTCCCCAAAAGCACTTACATGAAGCGTATCATCCAAGCGCACCGCCTCCACCACGTCGTCGAAACGCGTGAGGGCACTGTCAGTTTCGGATTTCTGTGGGCACCCAAGCCTGAAGATTTGAAGGCAGAGCTGAAACGGCGCGGTAGGGCAGGAGTGCGAGGATCTGCCGGAAGCGATTCCAACATCCTCCAGCAATGACATTTGCATATCCTACTGACAGTTTTGAAATCAATAAGGTGTGTCCCAAGTTCTGTTGACATTTATGATTCCCGACCTGCACTTTTTCTGATTTAAGCACTGATTTGGGGTTGCGCGCGCAAGCTGCAATTGGCCGCGCGCGGAGCAGATTTACCAGCGAGCTTGCGACTACCAACTTTGCCGCCTAGCCTTTGGGAGAGCCTCAATCATTAGCGCAGCGCCGCCGAAATCGCTCATTTGACCTTCGCTCAGCAACAGGATCAACGGTTGACCCTTGCCATCACACACGGCGTGGAGCTTGGAGTTCAAACCACCTCTTCGACTTCGCTCAGGACAGGCTTTGGTGCGCCCGATACGTCGGGGAATAGACCCTTTTTTAAAAGGCTGGCCGCTGTTCGGTGTGCCTTTAGATGCGTCGCATCGATCATCAACTGGTCAGGCTCGCCCGCCTTGGCGGCAAGGCCTGCGAATATCTTGTTGAACACCCCTC
>JANOXQ010000175.1:0-15325 GCA_031418495.1 Sphingomonadales bacterium | reverse complement strand
TTACCCCCCAATTCCATCCTTGTGTGGCCCCCTTTTTTTTTTATTTTTAGGTGGGTTTCTTGTTTTTGTTCCAAACAACCCCCCTCGTTTCCACCCCCCCGCCCCCCACGAACGGATTAGCTTAGACCTTCAAAACCGCAGCATGATCCGTCGCGCGAGTGCGGGCGATAGGCTATAAACAGCGGTGAGTATCCTCACCATGCCCACATTGGCCTGGGTAGCATTGCTTTCAATCGCGCGCACGAATGCGGCGGCGCAATCAGCGGCAGACATCTTCTTATTGCCCCGCCCCGCCGTCATCTTGGTTTCGACGACGGGTGGCAATGCCTCAAGCACATGAACATTCGTGCCCGCAAGCTGCGCACGCAGTGCCATCGTGTAACTGCGCAGGCCAGCCTTAGTCGCGCAATAAATCGGCCCGCCCGCACGCGGGGCAATCGCGAGTCCGGATGTGACATTCACAATCATCGCCTCGGGCCTTGCCCGCAAAATTGGCATAAGCCGCGTGATCAGATGCACCGGGGCATTGAGATTGAGAAAGATCGACGCGTCATTATCGGCCAAGTCAGGCACAGCCTCACGAAAATCATGATCGCTGCCAGCGCCGGCATTGTTCACAAGGATGTCAATCGGTCGCTCTCCAACGCCCGCAAGCAGCGTATCAACCCCGAGGTGCGTTGATAGATCCGCCGCGATCACCTCAAACCCTTCGGCCTGCGCCGCTGCGACCCGTTCCGGATTGCGCCCCGAAGTGATTACATTCGCGCCCTTCGCCTTTAACTGGCGAATGAGCTGAAGCCCGATCCCGTCAGTGCCGCCGGTTACCAATATGGTCTTGCCGCTGATCTGCATCTATTGTCTCCTCTTCCACTGATGAGTATCGACTTGCAATCCGATGTCCACCCCTGACGCCCCTGATCGCTTTCATGAGGAAAAGCAGACGTACACCGTGCGCGGGTCGGAATTGCCCGATCTTGACGCGGGGATCGCTGCGATCCGCAATGTTTGGCAGACGTTGCCGATGAAGCCAGGCGTCTACCGGATGCACGATGCGCGTGGCGATGTGCTGTATGTCGGGAAGGCGCGCGCACTTAAAAACCGGGTGAGCAACTATACGCAGGTTGACCGCTTGCCCAATCGCCTGCGCCGCATGGTCGCGCAAACGCGGTCGATGACGATTGTGACCACGAACAGCGAGGCCGAGGCGCTGTTGCTTGAGGCGCAACTGATCAAGCGCTATCGCCCCGCGTATAATGTGCTGCTGCGCGATGATAAAAGCTTCCCCTTCATTCTGCTCCGCGCTGATCATGCCTATCCGCGCATTCAAAAGCATCGCGGCGCGCGGCGGGCGAAGGGCAATTATTACGGCCCGTTCGCGAGTGCAGGGTCGGTCAATCAGACGCTCAACGCGCTCCAAAAACTGTTCCTGCTGCGATCCTGCAATGATAGTTTTTTTGCGCGGCGTGACCGGCCCTGCTTGCTCTATCAAATCAAGCGCTGCTCGGCTCCGTGCGTTGATCGCATTACGGCGCCTGATTATGCAGAGCTGGTTGAGGACGCGAAGGCATTTCTCAGCGGCAAATCGACGGCGGTGCAGACTAAGCTCGCCGCGCAAATGGAGGCTGCGGCTGAGGGGCTCGATTTTGAGAGCGCCGCGATCATGCGCGACCGATTGAAGGCCCTCACCTTCATTCAGGGTAGCCAAGCGATCAATGCTGAGGGTGTGGGGGACGCCGATATCTTCGCGCTCGCCGCAAAATCAGGGGTGATGTGCATCCAAGCCTTCTTCATTCGCGGCGGTCAGAATTGGGGGCACCGCAGCTTCTTCCCCGTCCACACCGCTGATGTGCCAGAGGATGAGGTGCTGGCGAGCTTCATGATTCAATTTTATGAAGATGTGCCGCCGCCGCGCAATATTCTTGTTGACCGTGAGCCTGCCGAGGCTGCGCTGCTCGCCGATGCGCTCGCTGAACGCGCCGGGGGCAAGGTGGTGATTGCAGTGCCGCAGCGCGGTGACCGTGTTCGTCTGATCGCACAGGCCAGCCGTAACGCGGTCGAAGCGCTTGAGCGGCGACAGGCGGAATCGACAACGCAAGGACGGCTGCTTCAGGAAGTCGCCGATTTGTTTGAACTCGCCGAGCCGCCCAAGCGGATTGAGATTTACGATAACAGCCATATTCAGGGCACCAATGCGCTCGGCGCGATGGTCGTGGCTGGGCCGGAGGGCTTCCTCAAAGGGCAATACCGCAAATTCAACATCAAGAACCCTGATACTGCCCCCGGCGATGATTTTGCGATGATGCGCGAAGTGATGGAGCGGCGCTTCGGGCGCGCGCTTGAGGAAGACCCTGACCGCGATAAAGGGCAATGGCCAGATCTCGTCCTGATCGACGGTGGCAAGGGTCAGATGAGCGCGGTCAAAGGCGCGTTTGACGAAATGGGGGTTGAGGATGTCCCGCTGATCGGGGTTTCCAAAGGCCCGGATCGTCACGCGGGGCGTGAGACGTTTCACTTCCCCGATGGCCGCGAATTCACCTTGCCCGTTAACGCGCCGGTGATGTTTTACCTCCAGCGCCTCCGCGATGAGGCGCACCGTTTCGCAATTGGCGCGCACCGCAACAAACGGAGCAAGGCGATCACCGCGAGTCCCTTAGATGAAGTCCCCGGCATTGGGCCTGCGCGCAAGAAAGCGCTGCTGATGCACTTCGGAACAGCGCGGGCGGTTCGCGACGCAAGTTTGGAAGATTTGGCAAGGGCTCCCGGCGTTTCAGAAGCAGTCGCGCGGGTGGTATATGACTTTTATCATGGGGGCGGGTGAGGATAAGAATTTCCACTCCCACTCTCTGCTTGCAGTCAGCGCATAACGCGCCTATTAGCTTTGCATCTTCTCGACATTGGTAACAGTTCGAGGCTGGCTCCACCCGGAACCGGCGGCAAAGACGCATGTTTTGAATAAAGGGGCCAAATGGCTGATATCGCCGCGCTGACTGCATTGATTGAACCTGAGGCCGAAGCCTTGGGTTTGAAAATCGTGCGCATCGCGATGTTCGGCGGGACGAGCGATCCGACGCTGCAAGTGATGGCAGAGCGTCCCGAAACGCGGCAGCTCGTGCTTGATGATTGTGCGGCGCTTTCACGGCGGCTGTCGGATATATTCGATGAGGTTGATCCGATTGAACATGCTTACCGACTTGAGGTGAGTTCGCCGGGGATTGATCGGCCGCTGACGCGCTTTGCCGATTATGCCGATTGGGCGGGCTTTGATGCGCGGCTTCGGTTGAGCGAGGCTCAAGATGGCCGCAAGGTTTTTGAAGGTCGTCTGGTCGGGAATGATCCGGACGGCGAGGATATTTGGATTTCGGTTGAAAAGCTTGGTGAAGTGCGCGTTCCGTTCGCGGCGATCCGTACCGCTAAGCTGCTGCTGACTGATGCACTCATTAAGGCAACCGCGCCGCTTTCGAGCGATGGCGCAGATAAAATACAAGTGGAAGGGTAGTCGAATATGTCCAACGTCATTTCTGCCAATAAGGCCGAATTGCTGGCAATTGCGGATTCGGTCGCGAAGGAAAAGCTGATCGATCGCACGATTGTGATCGAGGCGATGGAGGACGCGATTCAGCGTGCGGCGCGTGCGCGCTACGGCGCTGAAAACGATATTCGTGCCAAGATTGATCCGCAGAGCGGCGACATGCGCTTGTGGCGTGTGGTTGAAGTCGTCGAGCAGGTTGACGATTATTTCAAGCAAGTCAGCCTGACCGATGGGCAAAAACTCCAAAAAGATGCGGCGATGGGCGATTTTATTGTTGATCCGCTGCCCCCGATTGAATTTGGCCGGATTGCAGCCCAAGCCGCCAAGCAGGTGATTTTCCAAAAAGTCCGCGATGCTGAGCGTGAGCGGCAATATGATGAATTCAAAGACCGTGCGGGTGAAATTATCACTGGCGTTATCAAGCGCGTTGAGTTTGGGCATGTGGTGGTTGATCTTGGCCGGGCCGAAGGCGTGATCCGGCGTGATCAGCAAATCCCGCGCGAAGTGGCGCGCGTTGGCGAGCGGGTTCGCTCGCTGATCCTGCGTGTTGTTCGCGAAAATCGTGGGCCGCAGATTTTCCTCACGCGGTCACACCCTGATTTCATGAAGAAGCTGTTCGCGCAGGAAGTGCCCGAAATTTACGATGGCATCATCGAAATTAAGGCCGCCGCGCGTGATCCGGGTAGTCGTGCCAAGATCGGTGTGATCAGCCGCGATAGTTCAATTGATCCGGTTGGTGCTTGTGTTGGCATGAAGGGCAGCCGCGTTCAGGCGGTGGTTCAGGAAATGCAAGGCGAAAAGATCGACATCATTCCTTGGTCAGATGATGTGGCGACCTTCGTCGTCAATGCGCTTCAGCCGGCAACGGTTGCGCGCGTTGTGATCGATGAGGAAGAAGGTCGTATCGAAGTTGTCGTTCCTGATGATCAGTTGAGCCTTGCGATTGGTCGTCGTGGCCAGAATGTCCGGCTGGCTTCGCAGCTTACCGGTTCAGCCATCGACATTCTCACCGAAGCTGATGCCAATGAAAAGCGGCAGAAGGAATTCGTTGATCGCTCCGAAATGTTCCAGACCGAGCTTGATGTTGATGAAACACTTGCGCAGTTGCTCGTGGCCGAAGGCTTTGGTGCGCTTGAAGAAGTTGCCTATGTCGATGTCGCTGAAATTGCCGAGATTGAGGGCTTTGATCCAGAGCTTGCTGCCGAACTTCAGAACCGTGCGCAAGAAGCACTTGATCGCCGCGAAGAGGCCAACCGTCAGGAGCGGCGTGCGCTTGGTGTAGAAGATTCGATCGCCGCAATGCCGCACCTGACCGAAGCGATGCTCGTCACGCTTGGTAAAGGCGGGATCAAGACGCTTGATGATCTGGCCGATCTTGCGACCGATGAACTTGTTCAGAAAAAACGCGTTGAGCCGCGCCGCAAGCCTGGCGCACCTGAACCAAAGGGTGGCGTACTGGCCGAATATAATTTGTCCGAAGAGCAGGGCAATGAAATCATCATGGCAGCCCGCGCGCACTGGTTTGAAGATGAGGGAGACGCTGATGCGGCCCCTTCCCAATGAGACCGATACGCTAGCAGAACGTCGCTGCATTCTTAGTGGTGAGCACGGAATGCGTGCTGGGCTGATCCGGCTTGCGCTTGGCCCTGATGGCAGTATTGCGCCCGATGTTCGGGCGCGTGCGCCGGGGCGCGGCGCGTGGATTGGGATTGACCGTACTGCGCTTGAAACTGCGCTTGGCAAGGGCAAGCTCAAGGGCGCGCTGGCGCGTGCGTTCAAAACCAGCGAGATGACGATTGCACCTGATTTGCCTGCACGGATTGAAGCAGCGCTTGAGCGCAACGCGCTTGACCGGTTGGGACTTGAGGCGCGCAGCGGCACCTTGCTAACGGGATCAGAAAAGATCATTCAGGCGGCGCGCGGTGGACAGGTCAAAATGCTGCTCCATGCAGGTGATGCCAGCGCGGATGGTAACGGTAAGCTCGATCAGGCTTGGCGTGTTGGTTCTGATGCGGAAGGTTCCGGCAAGACGGGGTTGGTGTTAAGCGTTGATCGCGCTATACTAAGCCAAGCACTTGGGCGGGAAAATTGCGTTCATATCGCTATCATTAACGCGCAAGCTGCGGCCCGCGTACGTGAGGCTCTGAACAAGTGGCATGTATTTATCGGACGTGCAGCGCAGGTTGCGCCTTGCGAAAGTGACTCGCAAGGTTCATCGGCGCTTTCGGACGTGGTTAGCGCAGATAGTGAAGATGAAGGGTTTTAGGGCAGTCGAATGAGCGAAACGGAAAAACCAAAATTAGGAATGCGCGCGCCACTCGGGCTTAAGCGGACGGTTGAGACCGGCCAGGTAAAGCAGAGCTTTAGCCATGGCCGTTCAAATACGGTTGTCGTTGAGGTGAAGCGTCGCCGTATCCTCGGTAAACCAGGTGAAGCAGAAGCGCCGCTTGCAGAGGCAGTCGTTGAGGTTGCGCCTCCACCGCCGCCACCGCCACCCGCGCCCAAGGCCGCGCCGCAGGAGTCTTTGCTCACGCGTCAAGAATTGCAGGCCAAGCTGCTTCGCGAAGCCGAAGAGGCGCGGATGCAGTCGCAAGAAGAAGCGCGTCGCCGCGAAGACCGTCAAAAGACCGAGCTAACCGAAGACGAAAAGCGTCGCGTCGAAGATAATCGTAAGGCTGAAGAAGCTGCGGCTGAACTTGCCAAGGTTGAAGCTGAAAATGCCGCTCGCAGCGCCGAAGCTGCCGAAGTCGCGCCAGTGGCACCTGTTGTGGTCGCTGATGATGAAGAGCGTAACTTCCGCCGCGCGCCTGCGGGTGCGCCAGCAGCGCCGCGTCGTCCAGAGCCTGCGCGGCCATCGCGTGGTCGCGGGGTTGATGATCGGCGTCAGTCAGGCAAGCTCACCGTTACACGAGCGCTTGATGATGGCGAAGGTGCGCGTGCGCGTTCACTCGCCGCACTTAAACGTGCCCGTGAAAAGGAAAAGCGCAGCCACATGCAAAGCGGCCCTGCTGCCAAGCAGATCCGCGATGTTAATGTGCCTGAATCGATTACGGTTCAGGAATTGGCCAACCGTATGGCGGAGCGTGGTTCTGATCTTATCAAGGCGTTGTTCAAGATGGGTCAGCCATCGGCAATGGGCGATACTATCGATCAGGATACAGCCGAACTTCTTGTCACTGAATTCGGCCATAACATTAACCGCGTGTCCGACTCTGATGTTGATATCGCGCATGATGACGATGTGGATGCAGTGGAAACACTCCAGCCGCGTCCTCCGGTGGTTACGATCATGGGCCATGTCGATCACGGCAAGACGTCGCTGCTTGATGTCCTGCGCGGCACAAATGTCGTAAAGGGCGAAGCTGGCGGGATTACGCAACATATCGGCGCGTATCAGGTGACGATGAAGGATAAATCACAGATTACCTTCCTTGATACGCCCGGTCATGAAGCCTTCACCGAAATGCGTCAGCGCGGCGCGAATGCGACTGATATCGTTGTGATTGTTGTTGCCGCCGATGATGGTCCAAAGCCACAGACGGTTGAAGCAATCAATCATGTAAAAGCGGCTGGTGTGCCGATGATCATCGCAATCACCAAGGCCGATAAGCATGAGGCGAACCCGCAAAAGGTGCGTGAACAGCTTCTCCAATATGATGTTGTCGTTGAATCGCTTTCGGGCGATGTTCAGGATGTTGTGGTCTCGGCGACTGCCAAGACTGGGCTTGAGGAGCTGATCGAGAAAATTCAGCTTCTGGCCGAACTCTCCGAATTCAAGGCCAACCCTGATCGTCCTGCCGAGGGCAAGGTGATTGAGGCTAAGCTCGACAAGGGCAGGGGGCCGGTCGCAACCGTCCTCGTTCAGCGCGGTACGCTCAAAACGGGTGATATTCTGGTCGTTGGTTCCGAGAGCGGACGCGTTCGCGCGATGACTGATGATAAGGGCCGTCAGGTGAAGACCGCTGGCCCATCAGTGCCAGTTGAAGTGCTTGGCCTTTCGGGTGTGCCATCGGCAGGTGATACGCTCACAGTGGTCGATAGCGAAGCCCGCGCGCGCGAAGTTGCGGCCTATCGCGGCAATCTTGCGACTGCCAAACGCACCGGCACTGGCCCAGCAAGCCTAGAATCGATGTTCTCTGCGCTTAAGGAAAAGCAAGCACAGGAATATCCGCTTGTCATTAAGGGCGATGTGCAAGGTTCGGTTGAAGCAATCGTATCAAGCCTTGCCAAGATTCCAAACGAGGACATCAAGGTGCGTGTGCTTCACGCAGGCGTTGGCGGCATCACCGAGAGCGATGTGACGCTGGCCGGCGCAAGCGGCGCACCGATCATCGGCTTCAATGTTCGTGCCAACAGCAAGGCACGCGAAATCGCCGAACGACAGAAAGTTGCGCTCAAATATTATGACGTGATCTATGATCTGCTTGATGACATCCGCGCCGGAATGGCGGGGCAGCTTGGCCCTGAATATTTCGAAACCGTGGTTGGCCGCGCCGAAATTCGCGAAGTCTTCCCAGCGGGCAAGCATGGCAAGGCAGCGGGTCTGCTCGTGACCGAAGGCTATATCCGCAAGGCGCTCCGTGCGCGTGTTACGCGTGATGATGTCATCATCTACAATGGCTCAATCAGTAACTTGCGCCGCTTTAAGGATGATGTTGCCGAAGTGCGTGCGGGCCTTGAGTGCGGTGTGACGCTTGAAGCAACGACCGATATCAAGAAGGGTGACTTCCTTGAGACGTTCGAAGTGGAAGAGCGCGAACGGATATTGTGAGTTGAGAAAAGTTTCTATCATGGAAACTTTTCCTTGCTTGATATGTTTCGCAATGCGATAATCCAGCATGGATATGCGACTCTCTAAGTCTTCAATGCGGGCATTGTTGCGTTCTAACAAGCGGGCATTGCTACAACAGAAGATAAATGAGTTGGCGGATAATCCATTGTCGATGAGTCCAAATATTAAACGCTTACAAGGACGTGTTGAATATCGATTACGGGTTCAGGATTGGCATATTATCTTCAGGATTGAAGATGATATTTTATGGATAGACGACATCGCTCCGCGTGGCTCAGTTTATGAGGTGACATCATGACCGTTCAGATTATTGACATTGCAGGCCAAAAAATAGCAATGCTGCCGATTGCCGATTATGAACGGTTGTTAGAAATTGTCGAGGACAAGGCTGATATTCAGGCGGCTGAACGTGCTGATAAGCGTCGCGAGGAGGGTGAAGAATATTTACCGATGGAGCTAGCCAATCAGATTATTGCTGGCGAGAATGCTTTGCGAGTTTGGCGAAATTATAGAGGTATAACTCTTGATGAACTCGGTAAGTCAGTTAGTATTGGAAAGTCTTTTTTATCTCAAATCGAGAATGGTATAGCTCGTGGTAAACCAGCTCTCTGGCGTAAGCTCGCGGTAGCCCTCAATGTATCTACCGATGACATTCTACCCGAAGACTGATGCCGCAAAACACCACGCCCGAAACCCGTTCCGTCCGCCTGCTGCGTGTGGGTGAGCAGGTGCGCCATGTTCTCTCTGATATCCTTGCACGCGGCGATGTTCATGATGAGCTGCTTGACAAGCATCCGGTATCGGTGACTGAAGTGCGGATGTCGCCCGACCTGCGTCACGCGACGGTGTTCGTAAAGCCGCTGCTCGGTGCAAATGAGGCGGCGGTGATCAAGGCTTTGCGCACCAACACCGCCTATCTCCAGCGTGAAGTGGCGAGCCGCGTCCAGCAGAAATATGCGGCAAAGCTCAAATTCCTCGCCGATGAAAGTTTTGATGAGAGCACGCATATCGACACTCTGCTCCGCGCGCCCAAGGTAGCGCAGGATTTGGGCGAAGACGCTGAGTAAGCGAAATGGCCAAACTCTATTTCTACTATGCCTCGATGAATGCGGGCAAATCGACGACACTGTTGCAGGCCGATTTCAATTACCGTGAACGCGGGATGGAGACGATGCTGTGGACGGCGGCGCTCGATGATCGTTTCGGTCAAGGCTATGTCACATCGCGGATCGGCTTGAAGGCCGACGCGCATAAATTTGATCCTGATACTGATATAGCGGGCGCCATCGCCACCGAGCATGATGCGCGGACGTTGGCCTGCGTCATGGTTGATGAGGCGCAGTTCCTTACGCGTGACCAAGTGTTTCAGCTTGCTTATATCGCCGATGTCGTTGGTATTCCGGTGCTGTGCTACGGCTTGCGCACTGATTTTCAGGCCGAGCTTTTTCCCGGTTCGGCGGCACTGCTTGGCATCGCGGATTCGCTGGTTGAGCTCAAAGCCGTATGTGAATGCGGGCGCAAATCGACGATGAACCTGCGCGTTGATGCGCAGGGCAATGCCGTAAAAGAAGGCGCGCAAACCGAGGTTGGCGGCAATGACCGCTATGTCGCGCTGTGCCGCAAGCATTTTATGGAAAAAGTGCGTGGCTGATCTTTATGTGACGCTGGTTGATGGTGACCTCCGCTTGGAGCCCATCCTTGAAATCCACGGTGAGGCGCTACGTGCGGCCTGTGCTGAAGATCAGGAGATTTGGGAGATATATCCCTTCTCCTACCTTGGCGATGCGTTTGATCCGCAATTTGATCTGATGCTGCGCCGCGATCGCCCGCGCCACTGCTATGTGATTTGCAATGGCGCCGAAGTGGTCGGCATGACGGCCTGGATTGAGCACGGCGCTCCCGGCCATTCGATTGAAATTGGTAACAGCTATATTGTGCCCCGGCTGCGCGGCACTGGCCTCAACAGCCGGATCAAAAAACTGATGCTTGATCATGCCTTTGGCCAAGGGCTGATGCGGGTTGCCTTCAAAGTCGATGAAATTAATCAGCGATCACAGGCCGCCGTGCTCAAGCTTGGCTGCACGCGTGAGGGGCTGCTGCGCGCAGAGCGCATCACCTGGACGGGGCGCCTGCGCAACAGCGTGCTTTTCTCGATCCTCGCCGATGAATGGGCCGCGCGGCGCTGATTACTTCGCCTTGAGCGCTTTTACCGCCTTCAATGTATTTTCAACATGGCCTTGCGGGCTTGGCGATGAAAAGCTGTAGCGGATCGTGCCGTCTTTACCGATGACATAGGATGTCCTGCTGGCAAGCTGGGTGCCCGGAATGGCCGCATCATAGGCCCGAATGATCGCGGGCGTACCGACGGCGACCGCAAATTTATCACGGCATTCCTCCACCGAAAAACGGCTGAGCGTGGCGATATCGTCATTTGACATGCCGATGACCGTTGCCCCGGCCTTGTTGAATTCAGGCGTTGCTTCGGCAAAATTATGCGCCTCGACAGTACAGCCAGAGGTGAAGGCTTTGGGATAGAAATACAGCACCACCGGCCCTTTTTTGAGCGCATCAGCAAGAACGAAATCAAATGTCTTGCCGCCCAGTGCTGCCTTGGTTTTGAAGGCCGGGGCTTTCGCGCCGTTACCAAGTGCCGCAATCGCGACACCGGGTGCAGCGATGAGGGCAAGGGCGAAAAAGACAGCACGAAATGACATAGGGGAATCCTTCATTGGGGTTTGATGCGATGATTGCCGCCTATCATATTCAACGAAAATGCGCTTGCAAATTATGTGATGTGTAAAAGCAATCCCACTCTATGCCGCTTTGACTTTTGACAGTTTTGACACGGAATCGGCTTTTTTGCGATTCTGTTCATCTTAATCGCCCGCCCTCCCGCCGGGGCGTAACCGCAGAAGCGCCAAGTGCCAAGCGGCGGGGCAGGGCAGCGCCGTCCCTGAGATCGCGTTGCTGCAACGCATCGCCCCAATCGGCGCAACATTCCAAAAAATCGCCAGTGTCTTCACCGTTCGCGTCCCCGTCCATCGCATCGAAAAAGCCCCGCCGCCGCGCGACGCCCCAGCCATTGCCCTGGCGCGAAGCGGCGAGCGCGAGCGAGTGAGGGGGGAATGATCCGTGTGCCATCCATTCAGTGGAACATAAAACGAACAAAGTGTAAAGCGGGAATTTCCTGTGGCGTATTTCCGCGTTGCAAGGTTGCTATGGTTTTGTAGCCTGCAAGTGCTTTTCGGGCGTTTGGACGTCATTCTTAGAATCTCAAAGCCGCAATTATTGCATAGAAATATTGGCCGAGATCATTCTGGCAAGAACCCGAGTTCGAATACCATCGGTCGTAATTTGGCACCAAGCGCCGCATAGCCCGCTTTGAACGGATCGAAATCGGTCAGTTCGGTGTCGCCATATTGCTCCAGCGCCTTGCGGATTTGATACCAGCCCGCGTCGGCGCGGCCCAGTTTTAGCTCGTCGCGAATTTTGCGCGGGAAATTGATCGCGTGGAAGCGTTGCCACAGCGTGCGGCCTTCATCGAGGACGGTCTGCGCCTCTGCGGAAAAGGCCATGCCCTGCATGTGGCGCACCATGAAATCGGATTCGAAGCGCCCGCTTGCCCCGACTTCGCCTTCGGTAAACGGAATGAAATGGTTGCGAGGCTCCAGTCGCGGTCGTTCCAGTGCAGGCCGTCGGCTCCAGCGGTTAGGTTGCTGCCGTTGAACAGCATCCAGACAAGGCAATCCGATTTGAATTCATCGGTCAGCGGCTGCGACGGTTGAAGAAACTGGTCGCGGTCGTTGAGCCATGTTGGCTTGATGAGGCGGCGGACGGCAAAGACGATGGCCGCTTGCCAGAGGTTTTCGGGAAGAATGTAATAACCGCCGCCATTGCCACCGGTGAAGATCGACGAGGATATCAGCGTTTCTAATTGAGCATGTTGTAAATCGTTATTGCTGGCATAAAGAAACCCGAGCGCATCTTGGCACTGCTTCTTTGGCCGAGGGTTATCGGATACTTTGAAAGCATGTGACAGAGGCAAGGCGGGTCCGCCACGTGCCAAGGGTCTGTCCATCCAGGCATTCAACAGCTTATTTGTCGGAGAAGTTAGGTAAATCTTTTCGCCAACCACTTCGCCCTCTTTAGCAAGCACTGTCACTGCTGTTTCAATAATTGCCGCTTGCTTACGTTGATCCCAAATGAGAAATCCAATTGGGAACTCACCCTTTAAACCTTCGAAAACCCGGCTGGGCACAACAAACCCACCCAAAAACTGTGCTTGCCAGCGAACTCGAAACTTCTCGAAATTTGGCGAATTGACGTATTTAAGCTTACTGAACATCGCCAGCGTGGCTGCGGGAATTTCCGCCTGAATCCTGACGAGAAATTGAACGAACAACTCCTTGCTTGCAAATCCGGCATCGACTCGCTGCATAATTCTTTGCGTTCGGGTCCTCTCAACTCCTTTTTTGTTCGTATCGCCCCTCCCAATTCCAGCGCCGGTTTCGGCGTAAGGAGGGTTAATCAGCACCAATATCCTCTTCGCGCCCTTCTTGCCCTCCTTCGCATCGGCAATTGCCTGACGCAGTTCGGCAGGCAGCTTATTCGACAAGCTGTAATCAATCTCGCCGAAATCGGTCACGTCGTCATTCAGATAATCATATTGGAATATCGTCGCGCCCGCGAACGCTGGGTTTAGCCGCATGATCTCGACATCGGGCTGATCGAGCGTGCTCATATACACATTGCGCAAATTGCTGTGCTTTGCCTCCAGATTGCCAACGCCAGCGCACATATCCCACACGATATAGTTGTGTTGCCAGTTCGGCCCCAATGTCGCGACCAATTGCTCATACGCCTTATCGACAATATGCAGCGGCGTGTAATAGGCACCCTTGAATTTCTGCTCATCAAGCGGCAGCAGGCTGTCGCGCCGTTCCAGCAGATAATGCCGGTGCTTCTGTTCGGGCGGGCGGTGATAGATCGCCCAGAAATTGCGATAGCCGCGCTCGCTGGCCAGTTCATAAGTTTGGCCGTTCAGCAGGAATACGGGCTTATCACCGTTGAACAAGAGCCGCGCGGGCAGCTTGGTCATCGCCTCATTCCGGCCATCGTGCATGATGTCGGCAAAGAAAAACACAGCGAGGTCAGCCGGATTAACGGTGCCAAGCTCGCCACCAACCATGTCCACCCATTTGTCGAACACTTGCCGTAAATTATCGGGCGTAATCGGGGTGCGGATGATCCGCCCTTCCTTGATTGCCGAGGTTACGGCGCCGATAAACGCTTTTTCATGGTTGGCGATATCGTAGACAACATAATGGGTTTCGATCATCGGCGCGATCTGTGTCGCCAATTCCTTGCCTGCCGCCGATCCTGATTTGGGCCACACGACATTCTTGTCCTCGAATATCGGCAACGCATGCTCTGTCGGCATGATCGCAGCCTTTGTCCGGTCGATTACGGCAAGGAATGCGGGAATAGGCTCACCGCGTTTTTGTGCCGCGCGAACATAAACCAGTAACTGCGCAAACATTATGATTGGCGGAGTCGACGCTTCTTTTGCTTCAAACCAGACTTCCTTGGTTTGAATATCGACCAGCCCCTTGAAATAGGACTTGAGGCCCAGTGCCTTGATATAGGCGTCTTTGACGTCTTCCTCGGTTTTTACTCGGGCAAGGGCTTGCAAAAGAGTCATGGAATGTAGTCGCCCCTGGGAAAATGAAACACCGATGTGTCTGCTCATTCGTTCGTAGACGTCTGCTTTTGTGAAATCCAGACTATTAGCCGCCCTTCCATTCCCAACCACCACCATCCCCCCCCGCAATCAAATCCATTCCCGTTGCATTCGACCGCTTGACAGGGCGGGGGGCTTTCCCTAAGCGGCTGTCCATTCCGAAACTTAAATTTCATCAGCGCTTTTCGCGTATGCTGTCCTTTTGGTTACGGATTAATCGAAGCGTAGAGATGGGACGGTCAGCCAGCCGCCCTGTGGAGCAGGAGAAAAAAGCATGGCACGTATTGCGGGGGTGAACATCCCCACCAACAAGCGCGTTGAAATCGCCTTGACTTATATTCACGGGATTGGCCCAACCAAATCGCGTGAGATCACGACGAAGCTAGGCATCGCCAGCAATCGCCGCGTTCAGGATTTGACCGATCAGGAAGTCCTCCAGATTCGTGAAGCGATTGACGCGGGCTACACTGTAGAGGGCGATCTTCGCCGGACAGTGGCGATGAACATCAAACGTTTGATGGATCTTGCCTGCTATCGTGGCCTTCGTCACCGTAAGGGGCTTCCCGTTCGTGGCCAGCGCACGCATACCAATGCGCGCACCCGCAAGGGTAAGGCCAAGGCAATCGCCGGTAAGAAGAAGTAATCTTCTTCGTCTCAGCACTTAAGATAAAGTCAGGATTTCAACATGGCACGCGAACCTCAGCGCCTTAAAAAGCGTGAGCGCAAAAACATCACGAGCGGTGTTGCGCACGTCAATGCAAGTTTCAACAATACGATGATCACGATTACCGATGCCCAGGGCAACGCGATTAGCTGGTCATCGGCTGGTCTGTGCGGCTTCAAAGGCTCGCGGAAATCGACGCCCTATGCAGCGCAGATGGCGGCCGAAGATGCTGGTAAAAAAGCAGCCGAACACGGTGTTCGCACCCTCGAAGTTGAAGTTAAGGGCCCAGGCTCAGGCCGCGAGTCAGCGCTTCGTGCGCTGCAATCGGTTGGGTTCAACATCACCTCAATCCGTGATGTCACTTCGATCCCGCACAACGGTGTGCGGCCATCGAAACGGCGCCGGGTCTGAATGTATCAGTCGTCCGATGATGGGCGACTGACCAAATTGCCGGGGGTTGCGTCATTCGCCCCCAACAAGTTTCAATCGGTGTATGGCGGACGCGCCATCCACCCAACCCCAAGGGGAACATCGTGGCAGTCAACAGCAAAAACTGGCAGGAACTGAAAAAGCCCGACACGCTTGAAAAGCGCGTTGGCG
>JANOXQ010000174.1:0-8632 GCA_031418495.1 Sphingomonadales bacterium | reverse complement strand
CAGCCCTCAAAACCTTCTATCAACGCCTCATCGACAACGGCAAAAAACCCATCGTCGCCCTCACCGCAACAATGCGAAAACTCATCACAATCGCAAACGCCAAAATCAGAGATGCACAAATCATCTGAGTTGATGACGGATTTGGTTCAAACTCACTGCGCTTTATCAACTTAAATTTCGTTCACATCCCGCGAATGATGGATAATCCGCACGATCAAAACCACATCCCTATCGACACGATAGAAAATCCTATGGCTGCGGTAATGCCATCTGCGAAAGCCCGTTTCTTCGTCGATCTGGCCTGAAAATGGATAATCTTTGAGACGTTTGAATGCAGCATTGAAGCCGTACAAATACACCGCAGCGGCGGCTTCATGATGATTTATCAAACCATAAACGAATATATCATCCAAATCCGCCGAGGCCTCCGGCGAGAGAATGACTTCAGCCATTTATGCCGTGGCGTGCCAACGTGTCTTTGATGATCTGCTGATAAGGACGTGGATCAACCCCCGAGTCCAACCCCTTTTGCAATTCGGCTTTGAGCCATACCAACCGCTGTTCACGTGTTGGGGCGGGTTCGGCGATGAAGGGTGTGCTGACGTCGTTAAGTACGGTGGGTTTGGGCGGCGTATTCATATGAACAAATTAGCACCCGCCTACCGGGCTGTCGAGTAAAGAAGCGTGTAGTTTCTGCAACCACAAACACGCTTGCAATGTTGGAAATCAAATGCCACGAATTTGGGTATGTCTATGCCAATATCCTTATTCAATATTCCAGTTCGGCAAGGGGTGCGTCCAAGGCGATTTAATCGATTTTATCAATCAGTGCATAGCCCAAAAGTCCAAGAAAATATTGGAATTGGACAGTGTGAACTTCGTTCATTTCAATCGACAAAATCGATCATAGCCCCATGATTACCGTCGCCGCACTCTATCGTTTCGCATCCTTCCAAGACCCAATCGCGCTGCGCGGTGCCCTGCTTGCGGTGTGCACAACTCACGCCATAAAGGGCACAATCCTGCTCGCGACTGAGGGCATCAACGGGACGATTGCCGGGAGTGCCGACGCCATTACAGCGATCATCGCGCATATTCGCGCCCTGCCCAGCTGTGCTGGACTCGACGTCAAATATAGCCATGCCGATGAAATGCCCTTTTACCGTATGAAAGTGCTGGTGAAGAAAGAGATTGTCACGCTTGGTCAACTCGGCGTTGATCCCGCTACAAAAGCTGGGACTTATGTTGCGCCGCAGGATTGGAACGCGCTGATCAACGATCCCGATACGGTCGTCATCGATACCCGCAATGATTATGAGGTTGGCATCGGCACGTTCAAAGGCGCGGTTGATCCCAAAACTGAGACATTTCGCGATTTTCCCGCATGGTTTCGCGAACATCGTGATGCGCTGACGGCGGGCAAGAAGAAGGTTGCGATGTTCTGCACAGGCGGCATCCGCTGCGAGAAATCAACGGCCTTCCTGCGCGCCGAGGGGATTGATGAAGTCTACCATCTTGAGGGCGGCATCCTGCGCTATCTTGAAACCGTGCCCGAGGCTGAAAGCCTTTGGGAAGGCGAATGCTTCGTCTTTGATCAGCGCGTTTCGGTCGGCCACGGGCTCACGCTTGGAACGCACGGACGCTGCCACGCCTGTCGCGATCCGCTTTCGCCTGAAGACATGGCGTCACCGCTGTATGTTGAGGGGATTTCCTGCCCGCATTGTCATGACCGCTTTGACGAAGCCAGCCGCGCGCGCTTTGCCGAGCGGCAGAAACAGGTCGAACTCGCCGAGAAGCGTGGGAAAGCGCACATCGGCGTCGATCCAAGGGCAAATGACTGAACGGCCAATCCTCTACAGCTTTCGCCGCTGTCCCTATGCAATGCGCGCGCGGATGGCGATAGTGGTGAGCGGGATCGGCGTTGAGCTGCGCGAGGTTGTGTTGCGCGAAAAACCGGCTGAAATGCTCGAAGCTTCGCCGAAGGGGACTGTGCCAGTCTTGGTTCTAGCGGATGGCCGCGTGATCGACGAAAGCCTGGATATCATGCGTTGGGCGCTTGGGCAGAATGATCCCGAAGATTGGTTGGCAGGTGATGATCCTGAACTGATTACGGTGAACGATGGCCCGTTTAAGGTAGCGCTTGATCGCTATAAATATCCTGACCGCTATGAGATTACTGACCCAGAACCATATCGGCAGGAGGGATGGAAAATCCTGTCCAACCTTGATGTGCGCTTGGCCAATCAAGCCTATTTGACGTGCGACAGCCCCGGTTTTGCTGACATTGTGATTTTCCCGTTCGTGCGACAATTCGCCGCGACTGACCCCATATGGTTTAATGAGCAAGATGCGATAGCGCTCCAACGTTGGCTTGATGCTCTGACCAACTCACCATTGTTTGAAGTCATCATGCGGCGCGTTCCCAAGTGGCAGGCGCGCGACGCTGAGACGATGTTCCCATGACCAGCAAACCCCGCAAAGGCGCGCGCACCGTTGCCAGCATTAACCCTGAAATCCTTGCACAACTTGAGGCCGGAACAATCGAAACGGCCAACCTGACCGAAAGTTTGGCGATCAATATGGGACGTCTGCTCAGCGCGGTTGCACCGTCAGTGCCTGCGGGCGCGCTTGATCTCAGCCTCGGCATGGTTCAACGAATGGCGCAAGCGGGGGCGCTGCTCCGCACGCATTTGACTGATCCAGAATTGGCGATAATCGCCGCCCACACTTCAGATACCGTGCGCGGCTGGGCTGCATTTGCGGTCGGGCAGGATGCCGATCAACCAGCGCTTGAACGGATTGATGCGATCAAACCCTTCGCCGCAGACTCGCATTTTGGGGTGCGCGAATGGGCTTGGATGGCGGTGCGCCCAATCATCATTGCTGATCCGCTTAGCGTGATCGATCGGTTGACGCCTTGGACGCAGGACAGCGATCCCAACGTCCGCCGCTTTGCAAGCGAAGCAACGCGCCCACGAGGGGTGTGGGCAGCTTCGATTAAGCTGCTTCGAAAAGAGCCCGAACACGCCCTCCCGATCCTGAGCGCGCTGCGCCATGATCAGGAACGCTATGTTGAGGACTCAGTTGCCAACTGGCTCAATGACGCCGCAAAAGATCGACCCGACTGGGTGGTGGCACTGCTTGATGAGTGGAGGAAGGACGGCGTAGCGCCGCGCCTGATCACTCGAGCCCGGCGTTCGCTGGCGTGACGCTATTTAAGCAGCACCAATTCCTCAGCCATGCTTGGATGCAACGCCACGGTATCATCAAAATCGGCCTTGGTCAGGCCCGCCTTAACCGCGACCGCCGCAGCTTGGAGGATTTCGGCGCTGTCTGGCCCAATCATGTGGAGGCCAAGCACGCGACCCGTCTTGGCATCAGTCACCATCTTATAAAGCGCACGCTCAGTGCGGCCAGCAAGGACATTTTTCATCGCGCGAAAGTCCGAGCGATAGACGGCTATTTCGCCAAATTCGGCGCGTGCTTCGTCTTCAGTCATGCCTACGCTCGCGATAGGCGGATTGGCAAACACAGCGGTCGGGATGCAGCGATAATCGATAGTGCGAGGATTGCCGCCAAACACGCTGTCGGCAAAAGCATGGCCTTCACGGATCGCCACCGGGGTTAGCTGCACACGATTGGTAACATCACCCACCGCATAGATGCTTGGAATGTTGCTGCGATTATCCTCGCCGACGACGACCGCGCCATCGTTATTGAGTGCAACCCCCGCCGCTTCAAGCCCAAGCCCCTTAGTGTTTGGTACACGGCCAATCGCCCAGAGGATCAGGTCGGTTTCAATCATCCCTTGCTCGTCGCCATCGATCAGGATGCTGCCATCGGCTTGCTTCACTGCTGATTTGAACGGGAAGTTGAAGCGGATATCGATGCCCTTGTGGCGGCTCATCTCAACTAGTTTGCCGACAATCTCCTGATCATAACTGCGCAGCATCTTATCGCCGCGCGTAACAAGGGTGACCTCAACGCCAAGCTCATTGAATATCCCGGCGAATTCATTGGCGATGTAGCCAGCGCCCGCAATCACCGCGCGTTTGGGCAGTGCTGGCAAGTGAAACACTTCGTTTGATGTAATCCCAAGCTCTGCGCCGGAGATGGCCGGGATGGCGGGCCAAGCGCCTGTGGCAATCAGGATAGTGCCTGCGCTGATTTCTTGTCCACTGGCAAGGCGGATCAGGTTTGGCCCCGCGATCATTGCCCGTTCATGGAAAAGCGTGATCTTATTATTGGTGAAGGTATCGCCGTAAAGCCCCTCTAGCCGGTCAACCTCAGCCGCAACATTATCACGCAGCGTCGGCCAATCGAACGTAGCGCCCTCGGTGTTCCAGCCAAAGCGCTTTGCATCGGCCAAATCCTCGGCAAAGTGCGATCCGTAGACGAGCAGTTTTTTGGGCACACAGCCACGAATGACGCAGGTGCCGCCAACGCGGTATTCTTCCGCCACCGCGACGCGTGCGCCGTGCCCCGCCGATATCCGCGCCGCACGCACGCCGCCAGAGCCAGCACCAATGATGAAAAGATCATAATCGTAGGTCATTATACCCCTGCCCGCGCGATAAGCGCCGCTGTTGATGGATCGAACGTTGCGCCGCCAGCTTCAACCGCCTTTGCCATCGCCTTGCCAAGCTCAACCCCGAACTGATCAAATGGATTGAGCCCAAGCAAAACGGCGTTAACAAATGTCCGGTGCTCATAAAAAGCGATCAGCGCGCCAAGCGTGCGCGGATCAAGCGTATCGAGCAATATCGTGGTTGAGGGTCGGTCCCCCGGATAGCTTCGCGCAAGATCATCATTCACACGTCCCGCCATCAATGCAGCCCCTTGGGCAAAGCAATTGCCAAGCAACTGCGCATGATGCGCTTCGTCGAGATCATGCCCCGGTTCAATCACCGCGACGAACTCAACGGGGATCAGGTGCGTTCCCTGATGGAGCAATTGGAATACAGCGTGCTGCGCGTCAGTTGCAACACCGCCCCATGTGACAGGCGCAGAATGTCGACCAAGTGGCGCGCCTTCAGCAGTGACTGATTTGCCGTTCGATTCCATCTCAAGCTGCTGAAGATAAGAGGGCAGCAACCGGAGCCGCTCATCATAGGCGAACACAGCGCGGGTTTCGCATTTGCGAAGCTGAGCATAGTAAAGATCAGCAAACGCCGCGATCACTGGGGCATTTTGCGCAAGCGGCGTCAGACGAAAATGCCGATCCATCGCCGCTGCGCCTTCAAGCAACTCCTCAAAACCAGCCCAACCAAGCGCCATCGCCGCAGGAAAGCCTATGCTCGACCACAGCGAGTATCGCCCACCCACACTTTCGCTGAACGGTAAGATGCGGGTTTCATCAATGCCCCAAGCAACTGCCTTTTCGGGCGCAGCAGTAAGCGCAATAACCCGGCCAATCGGATCATCCACCCCAGCCTCAGCCATCCACTCAAGCGCGCTTGTTGCATTGAGCAGGGTTTCGCTGGTCGTAAAGGTTTTTGAGGCCATCGCGATAACGGTTTTGGCCGGATCAAAGCGCTTAAACACTTCGGCAAGCGCTGCGCCATCAATATTCGATACAACCGCGACGTCATAACGCCCCGCATCACGCGCCAGTGCATCGATCAGCAGATCCGGCCCAAGCGCTGATCCACCAATCCCGATATGGAGAACATGCGCGACTTCTCCCATTGCGCCTGCATCAATGACTTCAATTAAACTGCGCATCCGCGCGTGAAATGCCTTGGCCAGCGCAACGCTTTCAGCTGCACCTTCTCCACGCTGCGCGCAATGTTCAGCAGCGCGGCCTTCGGTAACGTTGATAATCCCTCCGCCAAAAAGCAAATCGCGCTTCACATTAAGCCCTGCCGCGTCTGCAAGGCTGCCGAACGCTTCCACTGCCTCCACCGTCAGATGCGTTTTGGCAAAATCGAATAACATTCCGCAGGCTTCGGTTGAAAAGCGCTGCGTTCGTTCCGTATCCTGAGCGAAAAGCACGGTCAGTGGATCCATTTTCAGCCTCAAAATTGCGTCCCAATTTGGCATTTGCTTTCATCCTTTGCTTGACGAGAGCCAGCGACAATCGCACAGGCGCTTTATGACCGAAACCAGCCAGCAGCCCCTGCCCCAAACTGTTTCCACAGTGAAGGCGCAAAAATCGGAAAATGCCGATTTCTTCAAATTTATGATTAAACTTGGCTTGTTTGTCCTTATCCTGCGCAGTCTCATCTTTGCCCCGTTTAATATTCCTTCTGAATCAATGCTCTCGCGGCTTATGATCGGTGATTATCTGATCGTTGCAAAATGGCCTTATGGCTATTCAAAATATTCGCTGCCCTTTTCGGTTCCACTCATCCCAGGGCGCATATTGGCGAAGGAACCAAAACGCGGCGATGTTGTTGTGTTCAAGGCCCCGCCTGGCAATAGCATCGATTATATCAAGCGGGTGATCGGTCTTCCCGGCGATCTGATCCAACTCCGTGGCGGTCAGATTATCCTGAACGGCAAGCCAATTCCAAAAAAACGTATTGCCGATTTTATTGAGCCCCTTACGCTTAACAGCGCATGTGCAAAACCTGACGTTGTCCAATTCCGCGAAACTGCAAGCGATGGCACAGTCCGCTGTCGCTACCCGCGCTACCGCGAGACTTTGCCCGATGGTCGCAGTTATGATGTGCTTGATCTCGATACAAGTTGGGCGGATGATACCGATGTATATGCCGTCCCCCAAGGGCATTTATTTGCCATGGGTGATAATCGTGATCGTAGCGCAGATAGCCGTTTTCCTGCTGTTGAAGGCCAAGGCATTGGCATCGTTCCACAAGAAAATCTTGTTGGTCGCGCGCTTTTCACCGTTTTCTCTACTGACGGTTCATCAAGCTGGATTAAGCCGTGGACCTGGTTCAGCGCAGCACGGTGGAATCGCATTGGTGAGGGCTTTTGACGGTCGATCCTGAATGGCTGGCACAAACCACCGGCGTCACCCCGCGTGATGCTAAATTGTATCAACGCGCGCTTACCCACGGCAGCTTTGGCAGTGATACTTACGAACGGCTCGAATTTCTCGGCGACCGCGTGCTTGGCCTCGTTGTGTCGCGCTGGCTCTATGACATGTTTGAAGACGACGCAGAGGGCAAACTGTCGTTTCGGTTCAACAGCCTTGTTGCCGGGGCAACCTGTGCAACGGTTGGTCGGAACATAGGGATCACGCCGCATATCCGCCTTGGCAAGCAAGCGCGCGATGACGGTGCCTTTGATAGCGATAATGTTATTGGTGATGTGATCGAAGCATTGATCGGTGCGCTCTATCTTGACCACGGCCTTGACGCCGCCCAGGCCTTCATTCGTCGTCATTGGGAGCCGCTGTTAAGTGGCCAGAACGGCGCTCCACGTCATCCAAAATCAGCCCTTCAGGAATGGGCTGCTGCACATAATCGCAAACCGCCAGCCTATTCTGTTACGGATCGTTCAGGGCCACATCATGCCCCGCGTTTTACCGTCAAAGTATCGCTTGGATCCGCAGGTGAGGCTGAGGCTGAGGGCCGTTCGAAACAGGAAGCAGAGTCTGCAGCCGCTGAAGCGCTGCTGAGCAAACTTCTATGACCCAAAAATGTGGACTAGTTGCTATTGTTGGTGCGCCAAATGCTGGCAAATCTACGCTCGTCAATGCGCTGGTTGGACAGAAAGTTGCGATTGTTAGCCCGAAAGCGCAGACTACTCGGGTTCGCCTGATGGGCATTGCGATGCACGGCGATACGCAGCTGATGCTCGTTGATACGCCGGGAATTTTTGATCCCAAGCGGCGACTTGACCGGGCGATGGTGCAGGCGGCGTGGGGCGGCGCTCAGGATGCTGACGTGATTGCGCTAGTGATTGATGCCAAGGGCGGGCTTGGTACCAAGGTCGCCAACATGATTGACGCCTTAAAAGCGCGCACCGAACCTAAGCTGCTAATCCTCAACAAAGTCGATATTGCTGACAAGGGCAAGCTATTGATCCACGCCCAGCGCCTGAATGAACAGATCAATTTCACTGAAACATTGTTTGTCAGTGCCGCGACGGGTGACGGCCTCGAACTGCTCAAAGATCGGCTGGCGGCGCACATGCCCGTTGGGCCGTGGAACTTCCCCGAAGATCAGGTGAGCGACGCGACCGAGCGGATGACCGCCGCCGAAATCACGCGCGAACAGCTTTTTCTCCAGCTTCACGCAGAACTGCCACAGGCAAGTGCGGTTGAAACCGAGAAGTATGAGGAACGCAGCGACGGCTCGGTTGAAATCCATCAGCAGATACTTGTCGAACGGCCAACGCAGCGCGCAATCGTGCTTGGCAAAGGCGGCGCGCGATTAAAAGAAATCGGATCACGCGCACGCGCCGAAATCGCGCTTAATCTCGGGCGGCGGGTGCATCTCTACCTCCATGTCAAGGTCAACCCCAAATGGGAGGATGACCGCGAACATTACCGCAATATCGGGCTAGATTGGGTCGATTAGCCCAATATCTCCGCCACCCAAGCGGGCACAAGATCGGTCGCCGCGCCCATCCGGCTTTCATCAAAGAAGTGGCTGCCCTGCGATGGCTCAAGATTAAGCTCCAATGTCCGCGCGCCGTAATGCCGCGCGGTGCGCACATAACC
>JANOXQ010000173.1:0-2158 GCA_031418495.1 Sphingomonadales bacterium | reverse complement strand
TTTGATGTTTTGATGCTCAAGGAATTGCATGGCTAAGGAAGAATTGCTCGAAATGCGCGGCACGGTGTTGGAGCTTTTGCCCAACGCCATGTTCCGCGTGAAGCTTGAAAATGATCACGAAGTTTTGGGGCATACCGCCGGAAAAATGCGCAAAAACCGCATCCGCGTGCTTGTTGGTGATGATGTTCTGTGCGAACTCACGCCTTATGATCTGACCAAGGGCCGGATCACTTACCGCTTTAAGTAAGCGCAATTTCCGTGCGCCTGATCCTCGCCTCGGCAAGCCCAAGGCGGCTTGATTTGCTCGCGCGGATCGGAGTGGTGCCGGATGCGATAGATCCTGCTAACCTTGATGAAAGCCACCGCAAGGCCGAGCCTCCCCGCGTCTATGCGCAGCGAATAGCACGCGAAAAAGCAGAAAATATTGCGACGCGCCATCCCGGCGCTGTGATCCTCGCGGCGGACACGGTAGTCGCGGTCGGGCGGCGGATATTGCCCAAGGCTGAGGACGCAGCGACGGCGCAGGCCTGCCTCGAACTGCTCTCAGGGCGGCGTCATCAGGTGCTGACCGCTGTGACCGTGATCGACGCACAGGGCTCCGCACGACATCGGCTTTCGGTGACGACGCTCGCGTTCAAACGACTCAGCCCGGCCGAAATCGCGGCGTACATCGCTGGCAACGAATGGCAGGGCAAAGCGGGCGGATACGCGATCCAAGGCCATGCCGAGGCATTTGTGCGGTTCCTAAGCGGCAGCCATTCAGGCGTCATCGGTCTGCCGCTATTTGAAACGCGCGCATTGCTGGTGAGCGCAGGCGTGCTTAATGCGTGACATCGCGTTTGACGCATCGCCGGGTGAAACCCGCGCGGTGCTGTTTGAGGGCGCGGTTGCGGTTGAGCTTCACATCTGGCGCGAAGGCAACGTCGCACCCGGCAGTGTGATCGACGGGAAAATCATCAGCAAAACGGGCGCGCGCGCATTCCTCGCACTGGCAAACGACGAAGAGGCGCTGATCACGCCATCACCACCCGAACCCGAAGGCGCAACCGTGCGCGTACAGATTATCCGCGCACGCCTCTGCGAACCCGGCGAAGTCAAACGCGCCACCGCCCGCCCGACCGAGGCTGACCTTTACATAATCAGCGAAGATCAATGGCGCGCAGGACTCTGCGAACGCGCCGATGCTGTCATCACGGCGGGCGCAGACTTTGACGATCATTTCGATATCGCACACACCGGGCGCTCCGATATCGAGGGCGCAACGATCTGGTTTGAACGCACCAAGGCGGGGCTGGTGTTTGACGTTGATGGCAGCGGCGACGCGTTCGCGATCAACCGTGCCGCCGCCACTGAAATCGCGCGGCTGCTCCGCCTGTTCCAAATTGGCGGGGCGGCAATGATCGATTTTATCGGCATGGAGAATAAAGCCGCGCGGCTCGCAGTCGCCGCTGCGTTTGACGAGGCTAGCGCCGCCGACCCGCGCGGGTTTGAGCGCACGAGCATCAATGGCTACGGCCTGATGCAAGTGATCCGCGCCAAGCCGGGGCCGTCGATACTTGACACGCTGTTTGGCACGCGCCGGGTTTTACTCAGTGATGAGACGCTGATCCTTGCGCTGCTCCGTGCCGCGAGTTGCACGAGCGGAGCAGGGGTGCGGCGCTGCGTCACGACGCCCACACTTGCCACCCAGCTTGAATTGCCCGTGTGGCAGCCGCTGATTGCACAGGCGGCGCGGCAGTCGGGCGCAACACTTGAAATAGTGGCGGACGCCTCAGCACGCGGCTATGGCCATGTCCATGTTACCCAAGTCTAAATCCGTGCGCTGCCCGCTGTGCGCGAAGCCAACCGCGCCCGCGCACACGCCCTTTTGCAGCCGGGGATGCAAAGACCGTGATCTACTCAACTGGCTCGGCGAGGCCTACCGCGTGCCCGCCCGCCCAGAAGAAAGCGATGAGGCCGATACAGGGCTGGACAGAGACCCTCAAGCCTGACTATAGGCACCGCTCAACGCGTGGTGTGCTGCGCTTGGCCCGGGTAGCTCAGTTGGTAGAGCAGCGGATTGAAAATCCGCGTGTCGGCGGTTCGAATCCGTCCCCGGGCACCATTTTTGGTGGTTGTATTGCTACGAAAATTTAGCTGCGATCTTGCTCATGTTTTG
>JANOXQ010000172.1:0-30892 GCA_031418495.1 Sphingomonadales bacterium | reverse complement strand
CAGCCCGCGATTGGCCGCACTCGGGATAATCGTTTCCTGAAGGAAAACCTTGAGCGCGTCAGCAAAGCTTTGCAGCACACCAAGCGGCCCAACAACGTTCGGCCCGCGCCGCAGCGCAAACGCCGCCCACAGCTTACGCTCGGCATAAATGATCAGCGCCACCGACAACATCAGCGGCAGCGCGATCAGCAGGATCAGAATCGTGTTCGCCGCGAACCACCCGCCATATTCGCCGAGCATCCCTGACTGGAACCACTGCGTCATTCCGCCGCCTCCAGAAATTCTTCGCCGTGGACGAGTTCGCTTGAACAGCGCTGCATTGTTGGCGACGCTCGGCAGATGGCGTTGGTTAGGTAGAAATCCTTGATCGGATAATCGGCGATCTCGCCACTCGGCTTATCGGGAAGCGACGGCGGATTCCATTCATAGCCTGCAAGCCCTTCCGCACCCAAAGCAGGCACAGCTTGCGCCATCGCCGCGCGTAGTTGCACGAGTGTATCGTAAGGCAATTTCTTGCCCATCACCTCCGAAAGCGCGCGGAATATCGACCAATCTTCACGCGCGTCACCCGGCGGGAATACCGCGCGTTCGCCGCGCTGAACGCGCCCTTCAAGGTTCACATAAGTGCCTGATTTTTCAGTGTATGCCGCCCCCGGCAGGATCACATCCGCTGCCTTTGCGCCCGCATCACCGTGGTGGCCGACATAGACTTTGAACGTGTCGGCAAACAGGCTGTAATCGACCTCATCAGCGCCAAGGAAGAAGGCCAGCTTGGGCTTCTTCGCCGCGAGCGCCTTGATCCCGCCGTCATGCGCGTAGCCGAGCATCAGCCCGCCCATCCGCGCGGCCGCAAAGTGGAGGACGTTGAAACCGTTCCAGCTTTCGCGCACCAGAGCGTGTTTTTTCGCGAAGGCCAGCGCGGCCCCGTGCGCGCCTTCATAGCGCAATGCGCCGCCGCCAACGATGATCGCTGGCCGTTCAGCACTCTTAAACGCGTCGGCCACGTGCTTGGGCAGTTTGGCGATCAAGCCAAGATCACTGCCCAGAAATTCGGCGTTATAGGTCAAGTCAGTCACTGGCCCGATGGCAAAAACCTTCGCGCGGTGCTTGCGCACCGCCTTTTGTACGCGCGTGTTAACGAGCGGCGCTTCGCGGCGAAGATCACTGCCGACGAGCAGGATCACATCGGAGGTTTCAATCCCCGCAATTGTGGTGTTGAAATTGACTGCGCTGAGCGAGGACACATCATAGGCAAGCCCAGTCTGCCGACCCTCAAACATCGTCCCGCCGAGCGCTGTCGCCAGTTCGCGCGCGGCAAACATAGTTTCACAATCAACCTGATCACCCGAAAGCACCGCGACTGAAGCGCCCGCGTTAACGGCGGCTATCGCGGCAAAAGCCTCAGCCCATGTAACAGCTTCAAGCTTTCCGCCACGCCGGATATAGGGCTTATCAAGGCGGCGATGGGTGAGGCCATCAACCGCGTGGCGGGTCTTATCGCTCGCCCATTCCTCATTCACATCTTCGTTGATCCGGGGCAGCGCGCGCAGCACCGCCCGCCCGCGACTATCAAGCCGGATGTTCGTGCCCACCGCATCCATCACGTCAATCGAGGATGTTTTCTTGAGTTCCCAAGGCCGCGCCTCAAACGCGTAGGGTTTTGACGTCAAGGCACCAACCGGGCAGAGATCAACGACATTGCCGGAAAGTTCACTCGTCACCGCGCGTTCGAGGTAGGAGGTGATCTGCATCCCCTCACCACGCCCAATTGCGCCGATTTCCTCGATCCCGGCCACTTCCTCGGCAAAGCGGATGCAGCGCGTGCACTGGATGCAGCGCGTCATCACCGTCTTGACGATTGGCCCCATATATTTCTCGGTGACGGCGCGCTTATTCTCCGGGTAGCGGCTCTTGCCCCGGCCATAAGCGACTGATTGATCCTGCAAATCGCACTCGCCGCCCTGATCGCAAATCGGACAATCGAGCGGGTGGTTGATCAGCAGAAACTCCATCACGCCTTCGCGGGCCTTCTTCACCATCGGCGAATTGGTCTTGATGATCTGACCCTCAGCAGCGGGCAGCGCGCACGAAGCCTGCGGCTTGGGCGGCCCCGGCGCGACCTCAACCAAGCACATCCGGCAATTGCCCGCGATGCTGAGGCGCTCATGATAGCAAAAACGCGGAATTTCCTTCCCCGCAAGCTCGCAGGCCTGAAGGACAGTCGCGCCCTGCGGGACTTCGAGTTCGATGCCATCTACTGTTAGTTTAGGCATTATTTTTGTTCCAGGCTGCGCTTGATCGACCGATCAACTAATTTACCTTCATTATTGATTTTATAAAAAACCAGCGTAATTGAAGGATTGGATGTTGTGACACTGCTTCCGTCACCCACACCAGACGAAATGGCTCGTATCACTTCCCCGTCATGTGCTATCGTAACATAAGCATCCGGGTTCAGGGTATCAGGAAGCGGATTGTTAAATTTAAATTTGCCTAAAGCGATGCGAATTTTCTTAGCGTTAAAACTAGGTGGCTTGCTTGGGGCCGCACTAGAAACTTCACTTTTACATGCCGCCTCTACACGAAGCTCAAGAAAACTAGACTTTAACTGATCATTTAGCGTCAGCTCTTCATTCATTTTCTTTGCGAAATTACGGTCAAACAATGGGAGTTCGCCATAACCACGATTACCGCCATAAGGCAGCATTAGCCAGTTTTTTGCTGTTGTAGGAACTTTCGCAAGAATACAACTCGCCCAAAGATCCTCATCGTTTTCTTTTTTTGCATTCACGGATGTAGACGCAAGCATAGCGGCCATCGAAAAGACCAAAATCGTAAAGAACTGTTTCATTCCGCCGCCTCCCACATTTCGTTCACATCTGCAGCGCCTTCGAGGCCGCAAAAATATGATATTTCCTTCTCCGCAAGTTCGCACGCCTGCAAGACGGTTGCCCCTGCGGGGACTTCGAGTTCGAGGCCGTCTACGGTGAGTTTAGGCATTACTGTCACCATTCATGGAGCTAACCAGCTTTAAGCGGGATGCTAATAGCAACGATCTAATATCGAAAACGTATTGAATGAGTGCGCCAGTTGAGAAAAGGAAACCAGCAAAAACCAACGAGCCAATAGCCAAAGGCAAATTTGTCGTGACCGAGAATATGCCGCCAAAAGCGACGAGAATTGATATCAATTTGCAGAATGTCGCGGGGCCGCTGTTAGGCAGTTCTGACAATGCATTGCCAGTTTCGGTTTCAGCAAATTTTTTCGAAGGTACGAGTCCCATGTCTATTCCGCCGCCTCCAACATCTCGCCACCCTTGGCCTCGTGAATCCGCCGCTCCATCTCGGGACGGAAATGCTTAATTAGCCCTTGGATCGGCCACGCCGCTGCATCGCCGAGCGCGCAGATGGTGTGGCCTTCGACTTGCTTGGTGACTTCATACAGCGTGTCGATTTCGGAAACCTCGGCATCGCCCATCCGCATCCGTTCCATCACGCGCCACATCCAGCCGGTGCCTTCGCGGCAGGGGGTGCATTGGCCGCAGCTTTCGTGCTTATAGAAATAAGACAGCCGCGAAATCGCGCGGACGATATCGGTTGATTTGTCCATCACTATGATCGCGGCGGTGCCAAGGCCTGATCCAACCGCCTTCAACCCGTCAAAATCCATCGGGCAATCGATAATCTCATGCGCGGGCACAAGCGGCACCGATGATCCACCGGGGATCACCGCGAGGAGATTATCCCAGCCGCCGCGTATCCCGCCGCAGTGGGTGTCAATCAGATCGCGGAAGGAAATGCTCATTTCCTCCTCAACCACGCAAGGGCGGTTCACATGACCCGAAATCTGAAACAGTTTTGTCCCCGCATTGCCCTCACGCCCAATCGCCTTAAACCACTCGGGCGAACGGCGCAGGATCGTTGGGACAACCGCGATGCTTTCAACATTATTGACCGTTGTTGGACAACCGTACAGCCCCGCACCGGCAGGAAATGGCGGCTTCAAACGTGGCTGCCCCTTTTTGCCCTCAAGGCTTTCAAGCATCGCGGTTTCTTCGCCGCAGATATACGCGCCTGCGCCACGGTGAACGAACACATCGAAATCATAGCCTGATTTGCAGGCGTTTTTGCCGATCAGGCCCGACGCATAAGCCTCCGCAACCGCCTCTTCGAGCACCTTGGCCTCAAGGATATATTCGCCGCGAATGTAGATATACGCCGCCCGCGCGCGCATCGCATAGCCAGCAATCAGCGCGCCTTCGATCAGCTTGTGCGGATCATGGCGGATAATTTCGCGGTCTTTGCAGGAGCCGGGCTCGCTCTCGTCGGCGTTGATGACGAGGAAATTGGGGCGGTTATCCGTCGGCGCTTTGGGCATGAAGCTCCACTTCATCCCCGTTGGGAAACCAGCCCCGCCGCGTCCGCGCAGGCCCGAAGCCTTGATCGCGTCAATAATCGCGTCTTGGCCAGCCTCCATCAGTTTCTTTGTGCCATCCCAATCACCGCGTTTTTTGGCGGACGCGAGTGTGAACGGCTGGAAACCGTAGAGGTTAGTGAAAATGCGGTCAGAATCAGCGAGCATCAGTGTGCGTCCACCAAATCAAGGCGGCGCTCGATACGCTCCAGCCGGGTATCAAAGCGATCCATGCGATCATTCATAATGCCAAGGCTGGCCATAACCCCCGCCAAATGACCTTCCACTATCGTAGTGCGTAACTTTAGCTCTTTCAAATCGGCTTTCATGTCCGCGACATCGCCTTGTATCCGCTTTAGAATCTCTAAGATCAGGCTTTCTGTTTGATCTGTCATCACACAAACTCCTTCAACGTAGTCGCCCCACCCTCAGGGCAGCTGGTCTGGCGATCAATCTGCGGGCCAATTTTTACCGGCTGATCAGTCGCCAAAGCCTCAAGGATCGCGGCCATGCTGTCATAGGTCAGGTCTTCGAAATTATCATCGTTGATCTGCACCATCGGCGCATTGGCGCAGGCACCGAGGCATTCAACCTCGGTCAGCGTGAACAGCCCGTCTGGCGTCGTCCCGCCCTTCACCAACCCGCGATTTTTGCACGCGGCGAGGACATCATCGGAGCCACGCAACAGGCACGGCGTTGTGCCGCACACCTGAACATGATAACGGCCAACGGGCGCGAGATTATACATCGTGTAAAACGTCACGACCTCATAAGCGCGCATATAGGGCATCCCCAGTTGCGCGGCGACATATTCGATTACCGGAACGGGCAGCCAGCCCTGCGTCTTCGTTTCTTCACCCACCTGCCGCTGGGCAAGATCGAGCAACGCCATCACGGCGGACTGCTGACGCCCGGCGGGGTAACGCGCGATATACATCGCGGCGGTTTTGGCGTTGTCGGGCGACCAAGCGAAGGCGCCCCACTTCGCGCGGGTTTCGCTTTCGTTGGGAAGTTGCACCGCGTCAGCCACTAAATCACCCCGTCATTCCCGCGAAGGCGGGAATCCATATACTCAGAATCAAACGCATGCGCGTCGCCGATGCCACAAACTCCAAAAATCTGGAGATTATGGATTCCCGCCTTCGCGGGAATGACGAAAGTGGCGCAGGTTTTGACTGTGCTAAAAATGCGACGGGAGTCGACCATTATTGACCACCCCAAACAATTGAGCCATTGTCAGAAACGGTACTTTCCACAAGAAACACCTTCCCCGCAGAATTTAAATGAAAGATATCAATACGAGGGGCTAGCGGCACACGTTCAACAGTTTGCTCTGACAAAATATTCTGAACAATAGCGATACTACGACCTCCGGCGATAACACCATTTATCGTTGGTTTGCCAAATTTCCGTTTTCCACCAAGGAGCATTAAAATCCACTTTTTACCTTTCAGTGGCTCACTATTAGGAATGTTAGATCGAAGCTCGACATCTTCAGCAAAATAGGGCTCGAGATGTCGGAGGTCATTTGCGATCAGAGCCTGCGGAAGCTCTCTAGCGAGAAAAGTAGAAACAGCTCGCATTGGAACGTCCGCTGGTTGCGCTTCTGCTACTACCGAAGTCAAAATAAGCGTAAACGTTAGCCATATCGAAAATGCACGCCTCACCGATCACACTCCCCAAACACAATGTCGAGCGCACCCAAAATCGCTGTCGTATCGGCCAGCATGTGTCCGCGCGTCATGAAATCCATTGCTTGCAAATGCGAGAAGGCGGTGGGGCGGATCTTGCAGCGGTAAGGCTTGTTCGACCCATCCGAAACCAGATACACGCCAAATTCACCCTTGGGGCTTTCAGTCGCGACGTAGACGCTGCCTGCTGGCACCTTAAAGCCTTCGGTGTAGAGCTTAAAGTGATGGATCAGCGCCTCCATTGAGCTTTTCATCTCGGCACGTTTGGGGGGTACGATCTTGCGATCATCGCTCGCAATCGGCCCCTCTGGCATATCGCGCAGGCACTGCTTCATAATGCGGATCGACTGGCGGACTTCCTCGACGCGCACCATGAAGCGGTCATAGCAGTCACCCTTGGTGCCAACGGGCACATCAAATTCCATCCGGTCATACACGTCATAAGGCTGTGCTTTACGCAAATCCCACGGGATGCCCGCAGCCCTGATCATCGGGCCAGAAAAGCCCCATTTTACGGCGTCTTCCTTGCTGACAATCCCGATATCGACATTGCGCTGCTTAAAGATGCGGTTATCGACGACAAGCTTGAGCGCCTCTTCAAACAGGCGCGGCATTCGGTCATCAAGCCAATCACCAATATCGGCGAGCAGGCGCAGCGGCACATCCTGATGCAGCCCACCGGGGCGGAACAGCGCGCAGTGCATCCGCGCGCCGCTCGCCCGTTCAAAGAAGTTGAGGCAATCCTCGCGCGTTTCATACAGCCAAAGCGGCGGCGTCATCGCGCCTACATCCATGATGTGGTGGGCAAGGTTCAAGACATGATTCGATACCCGCGTCAATTCGGCGAAAAATACTCGCAAATATTGCGCACGCAGTGGCACCTCTAGATCAAGCAGTTTCTCAATCGCCAGCACATAGCTATATTCCATCGCGAGCGGCGAGGCATAATCAAGCCGATCAAAATAGGGCAATGCCTGAAGATAGGTCTTATGCTCGATCAGTTTCTCAGTGCCCCGGTGGAGTAGGCCAATATGAGGATCAAGCCGCTCAACAATCTCACCGTCAAGCTCCATCACAAGCCGCAGAACGCCGTGCGCGGACGGGTGCTGCGGGCCGAAATTGATCGTGTAATTTTCGATCACTTCATCGCCAGTTGTTGGCACGATTTCCTTGATAAGGCTCATTTTTTTACGCCCTTCTCATCGCCGGGAAGGATATAATCTGCGCCTTCCCACGGTGACATAAAATCAAATGAGCGGAAATCCTGCGCAAGCTCGACAGGCTCATACATCACCCGCTTATGCTCTTCTGAATAACGCAGCTCGACATAACCGGTCAGCGGAAAATCCTTACGCTGCGGGTGGCCAGTGAAGCCATAATCGGTGAGAATACGGCGAAGGTCGGTATTACCTTCGAAAAGGACGCCATACATATCAAACACTTCACGTTCGAGCCAGCCAGCAACGGGCCATATCCCGGTAACGCTCGGCACAGGTTGATCCTCATTGGTTTCTACATGCACCCGGATGCGGTTATTTTTGGTTAGGCTAAGCAGCATGTACACAATTTCAAAACGCGGATCACGGTCTGGCCAATCGACCCCCGCAATCTCCATCAACTGCTGATAATCACACGTATCACGAAGCTGCATCATGCAATCGAGCAACTCTTCGCGTTTCACATGCACCGCAATTTCGCCATTGGCCTCATGCAGCGCGAGCATATCCTTGCCAAGCGCCTTTTTAATCGCGGCGACTTCCCCCTTTTGGGGGGCATAATGCGGTGCCGAATGGCTCACCGTTCAACCGTCCCGACGCGGCGGATTTTGCGCTGTAGCTGCATGATGCCGTAAAGCAGCGCCTCTGCGGTTGGCGGGCAACCGGGCACGTAAATATCAACGGGCACAATCCGATCACACCCGCGCACAACGCTGTAGCTATAATGATAATAGCCGCCACCATTGGCGCAGCTTCCCATTGAAATCACATATTTAGGATTGCTCATCTGATCATACAGCTTGCGCAGCGCTGGCGCCATTTTGTTGCACAGCGTGCCCGCGACAATCATCACATCGGACTGACGCGGGCTAGCGCGCGGGGCAATGCCGAAACGTTCAAAATCATAACGCGGCATATAGCCGTGGATCATTTCAACGCCGCAGCAGGCAAGCCCAAACGTCAATGGCCAGAGCGAACCCGTGCGCGCCCATTGCAGCAATTCCTCAGTCGATGACATGACGACGCCCTTGTTCGAAATCTCATCATTGAGGCCGTTAAAAAAGCTCGCGTCGGGCGAACCTGCGCCCAAAACTTCATTGGCGTCGATGGCGGGCTTTACTCCCATTCGAGCGCTCCCTTTTTCCAAACGTAGATATAACCAATCACCAGTTCGGCGAGGAAAATCATCATCGCGCTCCAGCCTGCCCAGCCGATTTCACCAAGGCTGACCGCCCAAGGAAACAGGAACGCCGCTTCGAGGTCGAAAATAATGAAAAGGATCGCAACGAGATAAAAACGCACATCAAATTGCGCGCGACTGCCTTCAAACGCTGGAAAACCGCACTCATATTCAGTGAGTTTTTCAGGCGTCGGTTGGTGCGTGCCCGTCAACCGCGAAATCGCCATCGGCGCGAACACAAACAGGCTCGACAGGATCAGTGCAATTCCGAGGAACAGCAGGATAGGCAAATATCCAGCAGCAGATGCAGCCATGTGACGCGACTCCCTCAACCGAGGCAGAACGCCCCAATTCCACCGGCGCTTTAGGCCAGCCTCCCCTGCTTCGCAAGGCTAGAACCGTGCTTTTTAGCGCCGCTTTGCTACAGTATTTAGCGCAAAGCCCCCGCAACGAGCTTATGCAATTTGGAATGGAGCACATCATTGCCCGCAAGAAACTCGCTGCGCTCCATTGCGCGATCACCGCCGCGAAAATCTGTTACGAAGCCGCCCGCTTCACGCACGAGCAATATGCCCGCTGCCACATCCCACGGCGCAAGATCAGCCTCCCAAAAGCCGTCAAACCGCCCAGCCGCAAGCCATGCCAGATCCAGCGAGGCCGCGCCAAAACGGCGGATGCCCGCGACTTCAGGGGCAACCGCACCGAAAATGCGGCTCCACTGCGCAAAATCGCCGTGGCCCATGAACGGGATGCCCGTTGCAATCAGCGCCTCTGACAAATCCCGCCGCGCCGACACGCGCAAGCGCTGGCTCTGCACCCAGGCACCCCTGCCCTTTTCGGCCCAGAAGCTTTCATCAGTCAGCGGCTGATACACCAAAGCCGAGGTAATCTCTGTGCCACCGCCCGCAAGCGGCGATTCCACAGCGATTGAAATCGCAAAATGGGGGATGCCGTGAAGGAAGTTTGACGTGCCATCAAGCGGATCAATGATCCAGCGCGGCTTGGTCGGATCGCCCTCAATCTCGCCGCCCTCTTCCATCAGGAAACCCCAATCGGGGCGCGCGTGGCCAAGCTCTTCGTAGAGCGTGCGTTCGGACGCTTGATCGGCTTTGGTCACGAAATCAGCCGGGCCTTTGCGGCTGACCTGCAAATGCGTCACTTCGTTAAAGTCACGCCGCAACTTGCTCCCCGCCTTGCGCGCGGCACGATCCATGACGGTGAGAAGACCTGAGTGCGATACCACTAAACAGACCCTTTTCGTTCAACAACTAGGATACGCGCCTCGCCGACAGGGTGCGCTACGTGCTCATCACCAACATCAGCAATAAACATATCTCCCGCACAAAGCTGAACGCTATGTTCTTGACCATCCTGACGGTAGCGCATCTCAACCACGCCATCAATCACGCAAAATAGTTCTGCCCCGTCATTGATATGCCATTTGTAAGGCTGATCAGTCCAGTGAAGCCTTGTCGTTGCACCATCAATCTCGATTAAATCACGCGCACCCCACGCACGATCAGCACGGAAGCTTTTTGCATCTTTTACGATCTGAGGCATCAATCCGCCCGCTTCACATATTCCTGCGCGTACACATCAACCACAATCCGCGTGCCAGCGCCGATATGCGGCGGCACCATGATGCGGACGCCGTTTTCGAGGATCGCTGGTTTGTAAGAGGAGGAGGCGGTCTGCCCCTTCACCACCGCGTCGGCCTCAATGATCATCGCCTCAATTGTGTCGGGCAATTGCACCGAACTCGGGCGATCCTCCCAAAGCTCCATCACAACGTCCATACCGTCCTGAAGGAAGGCTGCTGCATCGCCGAGGATACCCGCATCAAGCGTGGTTTGTTCATAAGTTACCTTGTCCATAAAGGTCAGCGTATCGCCCTCGGCAAAGAGGAATTGAAAATCGGTTGTTTCAAGCCGCACCTTCTCAAGCGTTTCGGCTGAACGGAAACGGACGTTGTTTTTGCGGCCATCGATCAGGTTTTTCATTTCGACCTGCATATACGCGCCGCCCTTGCCAGGCTGGGTATGCTGAATTTTGACCGCGCGCCAAATGCCACCTTCATATTCAATAATGTTGCCGGGGCGAATTTCGACCGCGTTGATTTTCATAAGTGCTGACCTAATTTGAGATAGAAAGAGCTGGCGGAGCGTCTAGCGTCGGAATCGCTGTGCGGCAAGCAATGGCGCTTTTTATGATCATCAGGTAAAGCAATAAAAATACAGACAATGTCGGATCGGTTCATTTTTCAACCAATCGTGCAATCACATGATGATTATGAAGCGCATCATACTGTCATCAAAAGCCGCCAACAGCGGATTTTACAAAAAAAGACCCGGAGATGAAAATGGTTGATGCAGAGGAACGCCCAAAGGCTGACCCACCTCCAGAGCGGTGGCCTACTCCAGCGGCAGGTTGTTTTGGTTATCTGCGACCAAGCGCAAAACCACTACAATGCGGAAAAGTTGATCCAAGCATTTTCGCAGCACTTTTTAACAAGCAGGTATAGAGTCAGGATAAGAGCTTCGCGAACTTTGCGACAGCCGCTTGCGCACCGTCTGGATCATCCCAAATAGCTGCGCAAGTTGCTATGAAATCAGCGCCTGCATCAATCAAAGGTTTCGCATTGGCCGGAGTAATCCCGCCAATTGCGACGCAGGGCGTGCCAAAAAGCGTGATCCACCATGATAGGATTGCTGGATCAGCAGTATATTTTACCTGTTTTGTACCAGTTGGGTAAAACGCACCAAACGCAACATAGTCTGCTCCTGCCTCTCCTGCCTCCATCGCGAGGTGACGATCATTGTGGCACGTCACCCCAATTTGCGCATCGCGCCCAAGCAGCGTGCGCGCCTCGCGAGGATCACCATCATCTTGGCCAAGATGAACGCCGTCAGCCCCAAGCCGTTTCGCCAGCGCCATGCTATCGTTGATGATAAAGGCGGTTTCATGATCGGCGCAAATCCGCTGCAAAGGCTCTGCCGCGCGCGCAATTGCATCGTCATCAAGCCCCTTGAGACGAAGCTGAAACGCCGCAACTCCGCCACTAGAAAGCGCTGATTTCAGATCATCAACAAAGCTCACGTCAATCACAGGCGGCGAAATCAGATAAAGCTGACAGGGCGGACGCTTTTCCCGCTCAAAAAGTGTGGCAAATTCAGGGTCTGTCATTGCGCCCTTTTAGCGGGTTGCAGTCAAATGTCAGCAGCGCTGATACAATTAAGGAAAAGCAACATAAATCCACACCGGGGCGAACAATGGTGTTCCGGCTGGCGTCAGCGGCGTCAGGACATCAACAACAGGCGCACCATGCGTTGGGGACGCGGTTGGCCCCGGCGGATTGGGATTGGGCGCGGCGCTGGTCATCAACTGGCGGGCATTGGCATAGGGCGGCGCGGTCGCATCGACAGAGATCGGTGAGCCAAACGCCCCAAGCCCAATTAGTCCCCAATTTCTGATCACCAGTGAAAAAGGAACCAATGTATCAGCCACATGCGTGAAGCCATATTGGCGCGATGCTGGCGTTACATTGGGCAGACTAAGCCAAGGCGCTGGTGAGCCGGGTGCAATGCCGACATCGCTCGGCCCCGAAAACATTACGCTACGATCAAGATTTTGCAGCTTGGCTAAATAGGCTGCGTGGCCGGAGCCTTGCGAATGCCCTGCAACCGTAATCACTGACCAGTTGGGCTGGCCACTTACGAGATATTGACCCCAGCCTTCATTGGGAAACGTCGTGGCGAGATAGGTGAGCAAGGCGAAGAGGCGGCCAGTAATCGAATTGGCTGGATTGACATTGACAAGCGGGCTTAAGTCAGTGCCAGTGATAACTTCATTACGCGCCAATCCCGCACAATCGGCAACCGTGCTGTTCGCGCAAATATCCCCGATAGCTTGATCATTGGGATAAGTTAATCCTATTGCATGATAACCGCGCGGTGCCCCGGTGCGCAGGATAAAACGATATAAGCGCGGCACCGCATCGGTGCCAGGAATCATTATAAAGAGACGCCCCTTGGCGAGAACAGATGGATCAGGATTGATCGCAACATGCGGCGCAAAATTGGTGCTGATTGCGCTGCTCGTCAGCAGTGGATTGATATCGCGTTCCACCGAGGGGACGCCTACAGGAGGAGGAGGTGCTGGGGGCATTGTCGGCGGTGGCGGCGCAGTGCCGGTCGATCCCGTGTCAGATCCTCCTCCACAGGCTGAAAGAATAAGAGCAATTGCAACAACCGACGATGAGCGAAAAAAATTCATTGAGCACCTTAATGTCCACAACGATCAACTGATCAAAATCCTTCGCGCATAGACATTATTTATTCAGCGCCAATTGGCAGATTGCGCCGCTTACTCATCGCCCTTATAAATCCGAACGAGCTTATCAAGCATAGCGAGCGCTTCGTCACGCGGACGCTGGAATGTGTTGCGACCGATAATTGAGCCATTGCCCCCGCCGTCGCGAATGTCGCGCGCGTCTTGATAAACAGCGTCGGCACCCTTGGCAGCGCCGCCTGAGAACACAAAAGCCGCCGTCCATTGAAGCAGCTTTTAACCACATGGGATACGCGCTTAGCCTGAGTACTCGCGTCGAAGCCTTCGTAAGCCTTTTGCGCGTCCTTTTGTTCGATATGATCGCTTGGAAGTTTCACCTTGATGATGTGCGCGCCGAGCAGTGCGGCCATGTGCGCGGCATAGGCACCGACATCAAGCGCAAGCTCGCCCGATTTGGGCAAATTGCCGCCGCGCGGATATGACCAGAGCACTGTCGCCAGCCCAACCGACTTTGCTTCAAGCGCGAGCTCCTTGAATTCCTCCATCATGTCGAAACAATCATCCGAACCGGGGTAGATTGTGAAACCAATCGCCGAACAGCCAAGCCGGAGCGCATCATCAACACTGCCTGTAACCGCTGAATTTACGTCTGTTGCCCAGCTATTTGAGCTGTTAAGTTTAAGAATCGTCGGAATTTGCCCCGCAAATGTATCCGCGCCGGCCTCAAGCATTCCAAGCGGCGCTGCATAAGCGTTAAGCCCGGCATCAATCGCAATCTGATAATGATAATGGGGATCATAGGCGGGCTCATTGATCGCAAAACTGCGCGCCGGGCCATGTTCAAAACCCTGATCAACCGGAAGAATGATCATCTTGCCCGTACCGGCTAGCCGCCCATGCGTCAAAATACGTGCAAGGTTCGTTTTGGTACCGGGGCTGTCGCTTTCATATTTTGAAAGAATGTCACGAACCAATGGGGTGAAAATCATTTTATCTTCCCTATATTAAACATGAAGTGCGGCAACACCGGGCAATTCGCGCCCTTCCATCCATTCAAGGAATGCGCCGCCTGCGGTTGAAACAAAGGTGAAATCATCAGCAGCACCGGCGTGATTGAGCGCGGCAACGGTATCGCCCCCGCCCGCGACCGAAATCAGCGAGCCATCAAGCGTGAGGGCCGCCGCCATTTTTGCGAGCGCAACCGTCGCCGCATCAAAAGGCGGCGTTTCGAACGCACCCATCGGCCCATTCCAAACAAGCGTTCGGCAGTTTTTGAGGACATCACTTAACGCCTCAACCGCCGCTGGACCAACGTCGAGGATCATTTCATCTGCCGCAACTTCGTGTACGTTGATCGTGCGCGTAGGCGGATTGGAGCGAAATTCCTTTGCCACGACCACATCATAGGGCAAATGGACGGTGCAGCCCGCCGCATCGGCTGCGTCAAGGATCGCCTCGGCCGTTGCCGCCAAATCATGCTCGCAAAGCGATTTTCCAACGTTCACGCCGCGCGCTGCAAGAAATGTGTTGGCCATACCGCCGCCGATGATCAGATGATCGACCTTAGCCACCAAATGGCGCAGCACATCAAGTTTGGTCGAAACCTTCGCGCCGCCAACTACCGCCGCGACTGGTTTTTCAGGCTGTCCAAGCGCTTTTTCAAGCGCGGTAAGCTCTGCCTCCATCGCGCGCCCAGCAAAAGCGGGCAATATGTGCGCAAGTCCTTCGGTTGAGGCGTGCGCCCGGTGTGCAGCGGAAAAGGCATCATTGACGTAAAAATCGCCAAGAAGCGCCATTTGCGCGACCAACTCAGGCGCGTTCTTCTCCTCGCCCTCATGAAAACGGGTGTTTTCGAGCACACAAATCGTGCCATTCGCCATCTTTGCGCCTTCGACAGCGATAGACTGCCCGGCACAGTCCTCAAGAAACGCCACGTCGCGCCCAAGCACTTGTGAAAGCGCTGGCACGATCTGGCGCAGCGACAGTGCGGGATCAACCTTGCCCTTGGGCCGCCCGAAATGGGCGAGGACAAACACCTTCGCACCGCGATCCGCCAGTTCAGAAAGCGTCGCCACCGTCGCACGAAGCCGCGTGTCGTCACTGACAACGCCGCCCTTCATCGGCACATTCAAATCCTCACGGACAAGCACGCGCTTGCCCATGATTTCGCCCATATCGTCGAGGGTTTTGAAACGCATCAAATCAGCTTTGCGATTGCGCCTGCGGTATCGACCATCCGGTTAGAAAAGCCCCATTCATTGTCATACCAGCTCACCACGCGGACGAGCTTGCCATCGATTACCGCCGTTTCAAGGCTATCAACGGTTGAACTTGCTGGCGCATGGTTGAGATCAATCGAAACCAGCGGTTCATCGGTATAATCGAGGATGCCTGCCAGCGGGCCGTTTTCCGACGCTGCCTTTAGGATCGCATTGACCTCTTCCTTGGTGGTGTCACGCGACGGCGTGAAAGTCAGGTCAACTAAGCTAACATTAGGCGTTGGCACACGCACAGCCGAACCATCAAGTTTACCCTTAAGTTCAGGAAGAACCTCACCAACCGCGCGCGCGGCACCCGTGGTTGTCGGGATGATCGACATCCCCGCCGCACGCGCGCGGCGCATATCGGGGTGGATTTGATCGAGAATTTTCTGATCATTGGTATAGGCGTGGATTGTCGTCATCAGTCCGCGTTCGATGCCAATTGCATCATTCAACACCTTCGCGACTGGGGCCAAGCAGTTGGTGGTGCAGCTTGCGTTCGAAACTATCGTGTGGTCGGCAGTCAGCTTGTCATGATTGACACCGTAAACCACGGTTAAATGCGCGCCTTTGGCCGGTGCCGAGATCAGGACGCGCTTTGCGCCAGCGCTCAAATGCTTACCCGCAGACTCGGCATCGGTGAAAAAGCCAGTGCATTCAAGCGCGATGTCGATCCCGTCGGCGGCGTGCGGCAGGTTCGCCGGATCGCGCTCTGCGGTCACATGGATGCGCTTGCCATTGACGATGATGTCATTGCCGTCAGCTTCAACCGTTCCGGGGAACGCCCCATGAACGCTGTCGCGCTTAAACAGCATCGCGTTTGACTTCGCATCGGCCAGATCATTGATCGCGACAAGCTCAAGCCCGCAATCAGGGCGCTCCAGAATCGCCCGCGCCACCAAACGACCGATCCGGCCAAATCCATTGATCGCAACTTTCGCCATGATGGTAAAAACTCCTTTTAACTATCTAATTTTGCAACAATTTGTGGAACGATTTTTTCGACTGACAAGCCGAAATGGGGGTAAAGTGCTTCAATCGGAGCAGAAGCGCCAAAGCCGTTAATACCGATGTTCAGCCCATCAAGCCCGGTGTAGCGCTCCCACCCCATCGTCACACCCGCCTCGATTGACACGGTCAGCGCGTCACGCGGCAGGATATCGGCGCGGTAATTGACGTCTTGCGCGTCAAACAATTCCCAGCAGGGCATTGAAACAACGTCCGCCCCGATGCCTTGGCTTTCGAGCGAATCGGCGACGCCAAGCGCAATTTCAACTTCGGAGCCCGTCGCCAGCAGCACAACCTTTCGCGCCGCTGCCGCGTCGCGAAGCCGATATCCCCCACGCGCTGATTTCATCGATACATCGCTACGCACCGAAGGCAAATTCTGCCGTGAAAGCGCGAGCAGCGAGGGGCCGGTGTCATTTTTGATCGCCAGCGCCCAGCATTCGGCGGTTTCAATCGCATCGGCGGGGCGGAAGACATGCAGATTGGGCATCATTCGCAGGCTCATGACATGCTCTATCGGCTGGTGCGTCGGGCCATCTTCGCCAAGCCCAATGCTGTCATGCGTCATAACATAGATCACGCGGGCGCGCTGAAGCGCTGAAAGCCGGATTGCCGCGCGGCAATAATCGCTAAACACCAAGAATGTGCCGCCATAGGGGATGATGCCGCCGTGCAACGCCATCCCGTTCATCGCCGCCGCCATGCCAAATTCGCGAATCCCATAATTCACGTAGCGGCCTGAATAATCGTTTTTACTCAGTGACTTAGTAGACTTTGTTTTGGTATTGTTTGAACCTGTGAGGTCAGCCGATCCACCGACCATTTCGGGGAATGCAGCGGTGAGCACCTCAAGCGCCATTTCAGATGCTTTACGCGTAGCAACCTTGGGCAGAGTTGACGTCAAGCCGTCAAGATAGGTTCGCATTTCTGATGTCTTCTCGGGCAAATCGCCGTTCACACGTCGTGTGAACTCAGCCGCTTGTACGTCGCCAGCGAGACGCGCATCCCACGCCGCACTCGCCACCTGCCCGCGTTCGCCAGATTTGGCCCATTCGGCGGCGATATCGGCCGGAATGTCGAACGGAGGATAATGCCAACCAAGCGCCTCACGCGCCGCAGCGACTTCATCAGCCCCAAGCGCCGCGCCGTGCGTCGCTGATGTCCCCTGCTTATTCGGTGCACCTTTGCCGATGATCGTCCGGCACGCGATAAGCGAGGGGCGATTATCGGCAATCGCCGCTTCCAACGCGCGTGCGATATCGGCAAAATCATGGCCGTCACAGCTTTCGACATGCCAGCCTGTCGCCAAATAGCGCGCCTTAACGTCTTCCGATGAGGATAAATCAACCGCACCATCAATCGTGATCCGGTTATCATCCCACAGCACGATCAGCCGCCCAAGCCCCAAATGCCCGGCCAGCCCAATCGCCTCATGATTGATTCCCTCCATCAGGCAACCATCACCAGCGACAACCCAAGTGCGGTGATCCACCAGCGCGTCGCCAAAAACTGCATTCAAATGGCGCTCTGCAATCGCCATGCCGACTGCCGTTGCGAGTCCCTGCCCCAATGGTCCGGTTGTTGTTTCAACGCCTTCAAGCTCAAAATTCTCAGGATGCCCGGCGCATGGGCTGTGCAATTGGCGGAAATTACGAATGTCATCAATCGTTGGTCGCGCATAACCGCTCAAATGCAGCGTCGCATAAGCGAGCATCGAACCATGCCCAGCCGACAGCACAAAACGGTCACGATCCGCCCATTTCGGCCGTTTTGGATCAAATTTCAGATAGCGGGTATACAGCAGTGTCGCGACATCAGCCATTCCCATCGGCATTCCAGGATGGCCTGAATTAGCCGCCTGAACCGCATCCATCGAAAGTACGCGTATGGCATTGGCGAGCTGATCAAGCGCAACTGACATTCCGGCCCCTTTTTCGGATATCTACAGCCTGATTCGCGGGCCGTTCAGTGCGTGCTCTTTGTCTCGGACAGGGCGCGGCGTCAACCAAAACGGAGGGTTAATATCAGCAGAGACTTGCTGTAATAAAAACACATGCTATGCCAATATTCATGGTTAATGAACGTGCAGCAATGGCGATTACCAGAATCGAGCGGGCACTCGCTCGGATTGAAAGTGCTGCAACTGCTCCACAGCGCGCTGCCGAGACCAATCTTGCGCACGCGCAACTAGAGCAACGCCACGCCGCACTGCGCCACGAATTGCAGAATACTCTTGGCGATATAGATCAGCTTATCGCCCAATCTAAAGCGGCGCAGGATTAGTTATGGCTGAGGTAATGCTTTCAATTGGCGGACATAGCTATCAAGTGTCATGCCGTGATGGCGAAGAGCCTCACCTAAGCAAAATTGCCAATACTGTTGATCGCAAAGTGAGTGAAGCTCGGTCAGCGGTGGGCGATCTTGGCGAAGTACGACAATTGCTGCTTGCCTCGCTCTTGCTTGCCGATGAATTGCTTGAAGCGGGCAAGCCTGCACATGCAGTCGTGGCCTCTGGCGGCGAAGCTGAAGCCACAGCAATCGAAGCGATTGCGGACCGCGTTGAAGCGATTGCAGCCAGCCTTGAGAAAGCACGCTAACGCTCCTATATGCGGAAACGGTGGATACTGCCCGGTGCGCGCTTATGAACATCCCTGAGGCGATTATACATCCTAGGGGGCTGGCCCTGGACGGATCTTGGTCCGTCTTATCTGGTTCCCACCTGACGTTTACGGCGTCAGAGGATATTCCAGCAAACGGCCACGGCGGTTCCACCAACCAAATCCGAAATTTGACGCCATGACGTCAAAAGATCAGTTAAGATTTTATCTTAGAAAAATCCGCCAAGATTTTGTAAAACAAGATAATATTCAAAGAATTTTTGATCTGAATGCTCAAACTCTGAGCGGTCTTTTTGGCCCATCGCAAACTGTTGCCAGTTATCAGAAAGTCGGCTCTGAAGTCAGTGCTGACTCGGTTTTACATTCTGCAAATGCGTTTGATGTCACGGCGGCGTTGCCCTTTATCAATAAGCGCGGCGATTCGATGTGCTTTAAGAGATGGCGTTTGGGTGAGCCGCTCATAAAGTCACCCTACGGCTTTCTTCAGCCAGCCAAAGATGCGCCTGATGCGTCACCCGATATTGTAGTGGTGCCACTAATCGGCTTTGATCGCGTTATGAACCGGCTTGGCCAAGGCGCTGGCCACTACGATCGTATTTTTACGCTCTTTCCCAACGCGTTAAGGATTGGCCTTGCGTGGTCATGTCAAGAATGCTCATCGATTCCGGCTGACCCTTGGGATGTTCCGTTAGACGCTGTGCTGACCGAAAAAGAGTGGATTAAACCCTTGCATTCGCGGATAGGGCGTTGATGGAACCAAGCTGGCGCAAACCCTTTGGCATCTTCGTGATGCTTGCCCTAATCATTGTAGTTGCGGTTCTCGCCGTAACGCTGTCTCCCGCAATCGCGACGCTTCACTGGACGTTGCAAGCTGTGGCTTACGTGACCCTCGGGATAAGCTGGATAATTCCGCTCAAACCGCTGCTCCGTTGGATGGAAACCGGCAAATTCAGAAAAGATGCCTGATCAACAAGTGGATCAGGCAAATGGCGCGAGTGACGGGACTCGAACCCGCGACCTTCGGCGTGACAGGCCGACGCTCTAACCAACTGAGCTACACCCGCGTGAGTGTGGAAACGCGCTGTTAGGCGAGGCGGTTTTACGTGTCAAGGCATGACACTGATCATTCTGTTTGAGATCGCGCTTCGATAAATGCGCTCATGCAGTCATTGCAAAATCAACAAAAAAAATGGCACATTGCATGACATAAGATGACGTCATGTCGCAAATATACCATCTGTGATCCAGAGCACAGCCCCAAAACAAAGGATTTCCTTCATAATCTGACGGCACTTTTTTTGGCCCATCTTAACCTTTTGTTTCCCCCTTTTGGTGCAATGCGACCCTATCGAATTGTAATTTTACGGGGTGAGTATGGAACAGGGTACACATTGGTCAATTGTCAATGTACGGCTTTCGCAGGTCGTGCCATTGATCATTGCGACTGCAACAATCGGCTTTGCAACGCCTGCAATTGCGGTTGGAACAGCGGCTGGCACAACGATTAGCAACACCGCAACGGCATCCTATAATGATCCAGGCGGAAATCCAGTTTCGGTACCTTCGAATCGGGTAGATATTGTCGTTGACGAATTGCTTGACGTCACGGTTGCGACAGCTGATCCAGGCGATGTCGTGGTTATGCCGGGCTCGACCAATCAGGTTTTGAGCTTCAACGTCACCAACAATGGCAATGGCAGTGAAGCCTTTCGCCTGACCCCAACATCAACAATTGGCGGCGATCAATTTGATCCGACGACAACCTCAGTTGTCCTCGATACCAACGGCAACGGCGTTTATGATGCTGGTGTTGATACGGTGTACACCCCTGGCTCAAACGACCCGGTGCTTGCTCCAGACGCTGCAATCCGCGTTTTCGTACTTTCATCGATCCCCGCAGGCAGCACCGATCTTGATCGCGGTATTGTTGAGCTCACCGCAGCCGCAACCACCGGCACAGGTGCGCCCGGAACGACCTTTGCTGGCCAAGGCCAAGGCGGCGGCAATGCTGTTGTCGGGGCTACAGGCGCAGATAGCACCGATCGCGGTCGTTATATCGTTCAGAATGCAACGATCACTTTCGTCAAAAGCGCGACTGTGTCTGATCCGTTTGGCGGCACGACATCGGTTCCGGGATCAATCATCACTTACACGCTTGTAGCCACGATTTCAGGTGCTGGAACGTTGACCAACGCAGCGATGAATGACGCTATTCCCGTCGGAACTACCTACCAAGTCGGTTCAATCACGTTGCAGGGCAGTGCTCTAACCGACGCTGCTGACGGCGATACTGGCAGTTTCGCAGCAAATAGCGTGACAGTAGGGCTTGGCAGCGTAACGGGCGGACAGACCAGAACTGTCACTTTCCGAACCCGCATCAATTGAGGGGCAGGATAATGTATAAACTCCTGCTCGCGGTCGCGGCACTCCTTGTGCCGGGCGCTGCTTTTGCTGCGGACACAGTTGCGCTTTCAAGCATGGTGTTCGTTGAAAAGACGATTGCCGATGCCGAAGGCAAAGCCAAAGTCACATTGCATGAACCCAAGGTGGTGACACCGGGTGATCGGCTGATCTTCATTCTGAATTATCAGAATCGCGGATCAGCGGCGGCCAACAACTTCGTCGTCACCAATCCTTTGCCAACGGCCGTCGCCTATCAGGGTACGGCAGACGCATCGGCCGAGGTTTCGATTGATGGCGGCAAAAATTGGGGCGCTCTTGCAGTGCTTAAAGTCGCCGACGGCGCTGGCCGATGGCGCAGTGCTCGCCCCGAAGATGTCACGCATGTCCGCTGGACGATGAAACAAGCCATTCCTGTCGGCGCGCAGGGCAAACTCAGTTTTCGCGGCGTTGTCCGCTGAAAAATCCCCCCGCCATTTGGTGCCAGCGGGACTTTTAACCGGCACTAACGAAAAGGAACGAGGCCAAAATGACTAAGACACTCAAACGCATCGCAATGGCGACGGGCGTTTCGGTCGTCGCGCTGGGGGCAACACCGGCGTTTGCGACAGGAACCACCGCCGGTACGGCGATTAATAACACCGCAACCGTCAACTATCAGGTTGGCGGCGTTTCGCAGACGGCGATTAACGCAAGCAACAGCTTCACGGTTGACCGCAAGATCGATCTCGTCGTTGCTGAAGTCGGCAATGCGACAACATCAGTTGCACCGGGCTCAACGGCTCAGGTGACAACCTTCACTGTGCGTAACACTTCAAACGCGCCGCTTGACCTTGGTCTCGCGGTAACGCAGCAAACGGGTGGCACGGCAACACACGGTGGCACAGACACCTTCGATGTCACGGTACCAGGCACATTTGTCGATACCAACGGTAACGGCACTTATGATGTTGGCACTGATTTGGCGGCAACATTCCTTGATGAATTGGCCGCTGATACACAACGGACAGTGTTCATCGTCGCCAATATCCCGCTTGGTCGGGTGAACGGTGATGTTGCTGATGTCATGCTGACGGCGCAGGCCTTTGAAGCAGGCACAACGGGCACACAGGGCGCGCTTGTGACGCAAACCGCGGGTGCCAACACCGCTGGTGTCGATACTGTCTTTGCTGATATAGCAGGCGTTGTCGATGCAGCATCAGATGGTAAGCACAGCGATGATGATGACTATACGGTTTCGGCACCTGTGCTGACCGTTGCCAAGCAAAGCCGCGTGATTTCAGATCCGGTCAATGGGACGACCAATCCGAAATTCATTCCCGGCGCTTTGGTCGAATATTGCATCGTTGTGAGCAACGCAGCCACGGGTGCGCCCGCAAACACTGTCAATATTGGCGATCCACTGCCAACGCAGACCACTTATGAAACCGCTTTTGGCATTTTCCAAAGTGGGACGTTCACTGGCACACCGGGCACTGGCACATGTAATGCTGATGGCGCAGCGGGGGGCACGTTTACTGCAACTCCAACTCCTACTGTTAGTGGTACACTTGGAACGCTCGCAGCAGGCGCCACGCGCACGCTCTATTTCCGCGTGCGGATCAACTAGGCGCATGGACAGGCCGTCGGGCGCTTCAGGGGCGCTCGACGGCTTCTCCGCTTTTTTTATGACTAACGTTGTAAACCATATTTCAGCCCGACTAATGGGCTTTGCGGCGGCGCTCCTCTGCGCAACGCCGGTGGTTAGCCACGCTCAGACGATTTCAAACGTCGCAAATTTTCAGTGGGATGCAGGCAGCAGCCGCGTTTCACGCCCTTCAAACCGGGTTGATCTTCAGGTTGAGCGCCCAGCGCCGCTCCCGCCGTCACTGGTTACCTTTCAGCTTGGCCGCTCGCCAAATTCTGAACGCTTTGCCGTTCCAACCACACAGTGCCATGGCAGCAGCGGTAACATTGCTCCAGTTACACTCGACGGCGTTTTTGCTGGAACGCCGCTTTCACCCGCAGTGCTTGATCGCTCAACGCAGATCCGCGCTGGCGAGCCATTAGTCGTCGCTCTAACATCGGCAAGTGATAACCAAAATGGTTCATTAATTGAAACCATTATGGTTAGATTGGAAACGCCTAGTGGTGATTCCGAGACGCTGCAGCTTTCCGAAAGTGGCGCGAATACCGGCGTGTTCATCGGTATCGTCCGCACAGCGGCGCAGCCTACCGTGCCCGTTCGCGGTGATTGCGTCCTCACGGTAAAACCCGGCGATAGTTTGATGCTCAATGGTGTTCGTGCCAGCGATGGGGCAACAATTGCGGCATTGCCAGTTAACATTCTGATCGATCCATTCGGTATCGTCTTTGATTCAGCTGATGGTGCGCCGATTCCAGGTGCCCGCGTAACCCTGATCGACGTAGCGACCGGCCAGCCAGCCGATGTTTTCGGTGATGATGGCGTCGCGCGCTTCCCGTCGTCTGTTGTAACGGGTTCAACCGTTACTGATAGCAACGGCACTGTTTACGCCTTCCTGCCCGGTGATTACCGCTTCCCATTTGCGCGCGCGGGTACATATCGCTTGCAAGTTGAGCCACCAGCGCCCTTCACCGTGCCGTCAACATCAACACCTGCGAGCCTCGCGAACCTGCGCCGCCCCGATGGCCCGCCCTATACAATCGTGCCGGGTTCCTATGGTGCGCCATTCGTGCTCAACGATCCGGCCCCCGTTCGCATCGATATTCCTGCCGATCAACCGGGCGGTACGCTAACGATCCGCAAAGTGGCGTCCTCACCCGTCGTTGTTCCCGGCGATGCGCTGCAATATCAGATCATCCTCCAGAACGGCAGCGCCACGCGCGCCACTGGGCCAGTAACGGTGTCTGATATACTCCCGCGCGAAATGCGCCTTCGTGCCAATACGGTTAGAATTGATTCCGTTTTGGTTACAGCGACCGTTGCGCCCGATGGTCGCCAGTTCAGCGTCGCCCTGCCCCCGCTTGGTAGCGGTGCATCACGCACTTTGACCTATGTTGCTGAAGTCCGCCCCGATGCCCGCCCCGGCACCGCGATGAACCGAGCGAGTGCGCGTGATGATCGCGGCGCACAAAGCCCCGTCGTTGACGCCGCCGTCCGCATTGCGCGTGATGGCATAAGCGACCGGATGACAATCATTGGTCGGATTACCGATGGGGGCTGCACCGTTGACCCTAATGTCGCCAATGGCATCCCCGGCGTCCGCGTGATGCTTGAGGATGGCAGCTACACCGTGACCGATGTAGAGGGCCGCTATCATTTTGAGGGCGTAATCCCTGGGCTTCACGTCGTTCAGATGGACGCATCCACCCTGCCCTCTGGCCAAGTACCTAGTGATTGTGCCAAAAATGCGCGCAGCGGCGGTAGCGCCATCTCTCGTTTTGTCGAAGGACAAGGCGGCGCGCTCCTCCGCGTTGATTTCCGCGCCACAGCTGGCGCAAATAAAGCGCGGCCAGTCGCTGAACAGGTTAAACGCCCGGTGCCAGCTTCCGATCCGGTAGCCGCAGGCGCTGAGCGTGATTGGTTTGCCGATCAATCGCCCGAAATCAAATGGCTGTTTCCCGAAGCGGATCATAATCCACGCACCAAGGCCGTCCGCGTTGCGATCAAGCATTTGCCGAACCAGACCATCACCCTGCTCGCTGATGGCAAACCTGTCAGCCCGCTTGCCTTTGATGGCGCGCGCAAGAACGGCCTTGAAACGATGGCGGTCAGCATTTGGCGCTCAATCCCGATTGGCGAACGCGATACGCTCCTGACCGCAGAAGTGCGCGATGCCAATGGCACGATCGTAGAAACGCTCAAGCGCAATGTGCATTATGCCAACAGCGCACTCCGCGCCGAATTCCTGCCTGCGCAGTCAGTGCTTGTTGCCGACGGCGTGACCCGTCCTGTGATTGCAGTACGGATGACTGATCGTGACGGCCGCCCCGTGCATCACGGGCTGGTCGGCGATTTTGAAGTTCCCGCACCCTATTCGCCCGCAATCGAAGCCGATGCGCAGGCCGCGCGCCAGCTTTCGGGGCTTGAGCGCGCGCGCCCCGTTTGGCATGTCACCGGCGAAGACGGCATCGCTTATATTGAACTTGAGCCAACCACGGCATCGGGCGGGCTTCAGATCACCTTCCCATTCCGCGATGCCGACACGACGCGCAGCCAGCGGATTCAAACATGGCTGACGCCTGGCAATCGCCCATGGACAATCGTTGGCTTTGCCGCTGGTACGCTTGGCTTCAACAAGCTCGATAGTCGCATCGAGAAACTCGGCGAAAACGGCGAGCATACCTACAGCGACGCGCGCCTTGCGCTCTATGCCAAGGGCCGCGTCAAGGGAAAATGGCTGCTGACGCTCGCTTATGACAGCGACAAAGAGGGCGATGACACACGCTTTGGTGGCGTGATTGATCCAGCATCATACTACACAATCTATGCCGACCGCAGCGAGCGCCGCTATGACGCCGCGAGCGTCCGCAAACTCTATCTCCGGCTTGAGCGTCCACAATTTTATGCGCTGTTCGGCGATTATGAAACGGGCATTAATGAGCCGCAACTGACGCGCTACCAACGCTCGTTCAACGGCGTCAAGGCCGAATATGGCAATGAACGCGTCGCAGCGACCGCCTTTGCCGCAGATACGCCGTTCCGCCATGTCCGTCAGGAAATTCAGGGCAATGGCCTCACTGGCCCCTATGCGCTGAACAGCCGAGATGTCCTTCCGAACAGCGAACGCGTTGTGATCGAAGTGCGTGACCGCATCCGCTCAAACCGGATCGTGGAAAGCCGCGTGCTCGTCCGCAATATCGATTATGACATTGACTATATCGCCGGAACGCTGCGTTTCCGTGAGCCAATCCTGAGCCGTTCGAGCTTGCTTGATCCGCAGTTTATCGTCGTGGACTATGATGTTGATGGTGTCGGCGCGCGCGTCACCAACGCCGGTGGCCGGGCAACTGTCAGCAACAAATCAAAGACGCTCACCGTTGGCGGCACCGCAATCCATGATGAAACTGATCGCGCCACGACCAATATGGGCGGCGTCGACCTGCGCTTTACGCCGAACGCCAGCACAGAAATTCGCGCCGAAATCGCGGTCAGCGATGCAAGCGCCAAGGCAGGCAGCGGACTTCCCGATACCGGGCGTTCGCTCGCTTGGTTGGTTGAGGCCGAACATCACGGCAAAAAATTCGATGCCCTCGCCTATGCGCGGCAGCAGGATGCGGGCTTTGGTGTTGGCCAGAACAATCTCTCCGAAAACGGCACGCGCAAATACGGCGTTGAAGGCCGCGTCCGCGTCACGCCTGAGCTTTCGCTGGTCGGCAATGCGTTTCAGGAAGATTATCTGAACAGCGATGCGCGCCGTCAGGCTGGCCGTGCGCTGGTTGAATATCGCGGCAAGGCGCTTGATCTGCGTGCGGGGCTTACTGTCGCTAATGATCGCCTAACGAACGGCGACACCGCCAGCTCAACCATCGCTCAGTTCGGCGCGACCAAGAAGCTGTTCAACAATAAGCTTGAGCTTGACGCGCAGACCGAATTGCCAATCGGCGGCAAAGCCGAAAGCATTGATTTCCCCGCCCGTCACAAAATCGGCGCGCGTTTTGCAGTCACCAACGATGTCTCGCTTGTCGCTGGTTATGAAATTGCTGACGGGGAAAAGGTTGATGCGCGGACTGCCAGGATCGGCTTTGACATTAAGCCTTGGGCCGGTGGCCGCTTCGTTGCGAGCGCCAATCAACAGCAGACCAACGAATTTGGCCCCCGCAGCTTCGCCGCTTACGGCCTGTCGCAATCGCTTCCGGTCAGCACCAAGGTTACGGTTGATTTCAGCCTTGAGGGCAACAAAACCCTGCGCGGGGTTGACGCAGCACGCGTACTCAACACTGCACAGCCCGTTGCATCGGGCGGATTTATCGGCACTGATGGCGTTCTCACCGAAGATTTCACTGCAATCACAACCGGCGCGACGTATCGCGGCGATAATTGGAGCGTTACCGGACGCGCTGAGTACCGCGATGGCAGTATTTCAAACCGTTACGGCCTCACCGCCGCTGCACTTCGCCAAATCGGTGAAGGCCGCGCATTTGGCGGCGCGCTCAGTTACTTCCGCGCGAACCAGAATGGTGGGCCAAGCACCGAAACTACCAACATCGCTCTAAGCTGGGCCAACCGCCCCGATGACAGCCGCTTTGCCTTCCTCGAAAAGCTAGAGCTGCGCGAAGATCGGGTGCGCGGCGCTGTGCTTGGACAGGCTGGCCCCATCGGCGGCGCGCCGCTAACCGTTTCGGGCGACGTGACTTCAAAGCGCGTGATCAACAGCTTTAGCCTCAACTGGTCACCGACCAGCCGCAAGGGCACTGAATATCTTGGCCGCAGCGAACTCTCAGCGTTCATCGGCACACGCTATGTGTTTGATCGCTTTGGCGCGGATGATCTGAAAGGCCTCAGCAATGTAATCGGCGCAGATATCCGTTTTGATCTTGGCAAGCATTTCGATCTCGGGCTTTCGGGCACCGTGCGGCAAAACCCCAGTGGGCGCGCAATTTCCTACTCCGGCGGGCCGAGCTTAAGCATCTCGCCGATCAAAAACAGCTACATTACCGTTGGTTATAATGTAGTTGGCTTCGAAGATCGCGATTTCCAGGAAAGCCGCTACACCCGCAGCGGGCCATATGTCACGCTCCGCCTGAAATTTGATCAGGACAGTTTCTCATCGCTCGGGCTTGGCCGCAAGTAAACGCGGCGCTATGGGTGATTCGTGATCAGGGTCGCCACTTACAACATCCGCAAGGCAATCGGCACTGACCGCGTCCGCAAACCAACACGAATCCTTGACGTCATCGGCGAAGTCGGCGCAGACATTGTCGCGCTGCAAGAAGCAGATCGCCGATTTGGTTCGCGCATGTCGGCAATTCCACAAGACCTTATCATCCACCATAGCCGCTATCATCCCATTCCATTTTTAACCAAAACGGATGGTATAGGCTAGCATGGCAATGCCATATTGGTTGATGACTCAATCCATATTGCCGACCATGATATTATCGACATCCCGTCGCTTGAACCACGCGGCGCGGTTTTTGCTGAGCTTTACCGCGATGATTGGCACCTGCGGATCGTCGCGATGCACCTTGATCTCTCAGGCCTCCTCCGGCGGCGGCAGCTGCGCACGATCTTCGCCTATCTCAAGCGCCGCAAGCAAGTGATGCCGACGCTGCTGATGGGTGATCTCAACGAATGGTCGCGCAAAGCTGGCGCGTTGCGGGCATTGCCGCATGATTTCCACATTGCGCACAGCGAGCCGAGCTTCCATGCGCAGCGCCCGATTGCGCAGCTTGACCGGATTATCACTGGCCCCGGCATCAGCGTTTCCGCATCAGGCACGCACCACAGCGCCACGGCGCGCAGTGCATCGGATCACTTGCCCGTCTGGGCCGATCTCAATTTCGATTGACCAGAATGTGATTCATCACAATCCTGACATTATTTCGTGGCCAATACTGTTCCGTTCATGTTGCACTTGCTAAAGATCACCCAATGAAGGCTTCCGACCTGCGCATTGCCCTGTTCAGCGGCAATTATAACTATATCCGCGACGGGGCCAATCAAGCGCTCAATCGCCTTGTCGGCTCGCTTCTTGAACAGGGTGCGGCGGTGCGCGTTTATTCACCGACAACCGATACACCCGCATTCCCCCCCACCGGCGATTTGGTCAGCATCCCCTCAATCCCCTTCCCGGTGCCAGGGCGCAGCGAATACCGCTTTCCGATCAAATTATCGGCACAAGTGCGGCGCGACCTTAATCACTTCAAACCGAACCTGATCCATGTCTCAAGCCCCGATATCGTAGGGCGGCGCGCAGTAAGCTATGCGCATCAGCACCGGATTCCAGCCGTTGCCTCAATGCACACACGGTTTGAAACCTATCTGCGCTACTATAAAATGGGCTTTCTTGAGCCGATAATGGTCGCCGATTTGCGCCGTTTTTACCGGCGCTGTGATGCTGTCGTCGCGCCGTCAGAATCGATGGCGCAAGAAATGCACGCGCAAGGCATGGCTGATCATGTCGGCATCTGGTCACGCGGGATTGACCGTGATCGCTTCAACCCCGCCCGTCGCGATAACGCATGGCGGCAAAGCCTTGGCATTGCCGACAGCGAAATCGTTATCGGCTTTCTTGGCCGAGTGGTGATGGAAAAAGGGCTTGATGTCTTTTGTGACAGTATAACCGCGCTCAAAAAACGCGGCGTCGCGCATAAGATACTCGTCATCGGTGATGGCCCGGCGCGTGATTGGCTCAACAAACAACTGCCCGAGGCTAGCTTCGTCGGTTTCCAAGAAGGCGAAGCACTTGGCCGCGCGGTCGCGTCAATGGATGTGCTGTTCAACCCATCAATCACCGAAACCTTCGGCAATGTCACGCTCGAAGCCATGGCCTGCGGTATTCCTGTTGTCGCGGCCGACGCCACCGGCAGCCGCAGCATCATCGATCACGGCGTCACCGGGCAATTGGTCACGCCGGGATCAATCGCAGGCTTTGCCGACGCGCTCGCGGCTTATTGTACAAGCGAACAACTCCGCAAAGCCCACGCCGCCGCCGCCCAAACCGCGACTGACCGCTATGACTGGGGCCGGATCAATCAAGTGCTGATTGATATTTATCTTGGGCTGGTTGGGAAGTAAAAGAAGCCCTCCCTCTACATCCGTTCAATCTTCTGCGCGGCCTCATCGATCAGCGCTGCGGCATCATGGATGCTGCTGGCGCTGGTGCCTTCGCGTGAGACGCGGTGGCGCAGCACGCTATTGAGATTTTCGAGCGCGCGCGCAATCGGCGTGTGATCGGCATTTTTGGCATCCGAGGCGAGTCCCCTGAGTTGTTCAAACGCGTGTTCGACCGCTTCCTGATTTTCAACGAGATGAGCGCTGCCAGCCTCTGTAATGCGGAACTGTTTGCGGCTGCCCTCTGATGCGATTTCCTCAATCAGCATCATTGCAGAGAGCATAGAGAGCATTGGATAAAGCAGGCCGGGGCTTGGCGCATAAGCACCGCCACTCAATTCTTCGATTTCGCCGATCAGCTCATAGCCGTGGCGCGGCTTCTGTTCGATCAGCCTGAGCAAGATCAGTCGCAGAGATGTACCAACAAATATCCGCCGCCGCGCGCCGCCGCGTCCACGACCGCCGCCAAAATGACCCTCACGGTGCGCCCCGTGGCCAAACCGCATTTTCATCCGGTGCATCTTGTGATGATGTCCAAAAAACATAAAATATTCCTTTTGAGTAGTTTTTGATAGGTTTAAGATATATCTTAAATACAGAATGTCAAGCATCACCGTCATTGCGAGCGAAGCGCGGCAATCCAGTGGCGATGGCGGGACTGGATTGCCGCGCTTCGCTCGCAATTGTCTGTTGGATTTGGGGTATTGAGGGTGTGTTCTGAGTCGGAATGCACTGTGTCCGGCGGCCGCCGGACCCAGTGCGCGGCCGGATCGACCGTCTCGCAATTGGGCTTTCGCCCGCCGTCTTCATGGTCGTCCGGTCGCATCCTTGCAACGCTTGATGAGTTGAATGGGCCACTTTTTCTCTTGGGATCAACGCCCGCAGACAATCGAAAGCCACACACAGGAGCCTGCCATGACCCTTCCTACCCACTTCGTCGGCTGCGATGTCGGCAAAACCGAGATCGTCGTCTATTCCAGCCGTGACCACACCATTACCACCCTTGTTAATGATCCCGTCAGCCTGACCCGCTTTGCCGACAGCCTTGACCCCGACTGCCTTGTTGTCTGCGAGGCCACT
>JANOXQ010000171.1:0-15291 GCA_031418495.1 Sphingomonadales bacterium | reverse complement strand
TGGGCTGCCTAACACAGTGGAAGCGCCTATTTGTCAAGCGGCGCGGGCGCGCTATGGAGAGTGAATGCAGATTCACCCGCTCATCGATAGTTCCGAACCACTCGCCGAATTATGCGCCCGCCTCGCCAAATCGCCGTTCGTGACGGTCGATACCGAATTCATGCGCGAAAACACCTTTTGGCCTGAGCTGTGCCTCATCCAAATCGCTGACGCGCATGAAGCCGCAGCGATTGATCCGATGGCACCCGGCATCGATCTAAAGCCATTGCTCGATTTGATGACTGACAATGAAGATGTCCTCAAAATCTTCCACGCGGGCAGCCAAGATATTGAAATCATTTACAATCTGACTGGAAAAACCCCGCATCCGCTGTTTGACACGCAAATTGCGGCGATGGCGCTTGGTCAGGGCGAACAGGTTGGTTATTCCAATCTCGTTGATAGCTGGCTTGGCATCACGCTTGATAAGGGCGCACGCTTTACCGATTGGGCACGGCGACCGCTTGATAAGCGCCAGATTGATTATGCGATTGGTGACGTCACCCATCTCTCGACCATCTTTCCCAAAATGCTTGATAAGCTGCGCAGGCTCAATCGCGGCGGCTGGCTTGATCAAGAGATGGAGCGGCTTGCCGATCCGGCAAACTATGCCGCTGATCCAGCGCTTGCATGGAAACGGGTTAAGGTCGTTGGCCGTAAGCCCGAACTGCTTGGGCGACTCAAGGCACTCGCGGCATGGCGCGAAAGTGAGGCCAAATCCAAAAATCTTCCGCGTGGGCGCATCGTCAAAGATGAGACGCTGGCCGATATCGCTGCACACCCGCCCAAAACGCAAGCAGACCTCGCCAAGGTGCGCGGGCTTTCACCGACATGGGCGGCCAATGACATTGGCGGGCGGATGATGGGTGCGCTCGCCAATGCCAAGCCGATGCCTGCTGATGAAATGCCAATGCGCGATGATCGCAAGCCCGGCCTCGGCAAAGAAGGTGCGTTAGTGGCCGATTTACTGCGGCTTCTGCTCAAAATCCGCGCCCGCGAAATCAATGTCGCGGCACGACTGCTGGCGCGTTCGGACGAACTTGAACTGCTTGCGGCGGGTCAACGCACTGGCCTCGCGATACTCGAAGATTGGCGTTTCGAACAGTTCGGCCGTGACGCCCTTGAACTTGTTGAAGGCAAACTCGGCTTCGCCGTGCGCGACGGAAAAATGGTGATGTCGCGGATTGAGGGGGCAGAGTAACGTCTTTCGTTACTCTGCGGTCTCTCTACCCCGCCACCTTGTGCAACTCATTAAACGGAATATTCTTGTCCGGTCGCTTGTCTCCGGGAAGCCCAAGCACGCGTTCCGCAATGATATTCCGCAAAATCTCGTCAGTGCCGCCTGCAATCCGCAGGCCCGCCGAATAAAGATAAGTTTGCTGTAGCTTTGCAAGGTGCGGAAGCGCGTCTTGATCGCCTTGGATCAGCCCTGCCCCTTCGGCCATGTCGGCGGCGAAGCTGCCCATGTCCTGCATCATTTTGGCGACAACAACCTTTGAAATGCTCGACTCCGGCCCCGGCGTCCGCCCTGATGAGAGGGCGGAAATCGTCCGCATCCGCGTGAGCGCAATCCCGCGATCCTGAATATACACGTCGGCAATTTTCTGGCGGACATGGCTTTGCTCAAGAGCATTGCCTTCCTCAGTATCAATCGCCTTAGCAAGTTCGATCATTTCTTTAACGCCGGGCGCAGTTGCTGGCTTGCCACCCACCGCAACGCGTTCGTGCATCAACGTCGTCAGCGATACTTTCCAACCATCGCCAACCTCGCCCAGCCGGTGGCTGTCCTTCACGCGAACATCGGTGAAAAACACTTCGTTAAATTCCGAACTCCCCGCCATTTGCTTGATTGGGCGAACTTCGATGCCGGGGTCTTTCATGTTCACGATGAACATCGTCAGCCCCTTATGCTTTGGCGCCGACGGATCGGTACGCGTCACGACGATGCCGAAATCGCTATGCTGTGCGCCGCTTGTCCAGACTTTCTGGCCGTTGATCACCCAATCATCGCCGTCACGCTCCGCCTTGGTGCGGATGCCCGCAAGATCGGAACCTGCCGAAGGTTCGGAGAAGAGCTGGCACCAAACTTCATCGCCGCGCATTGCGGGCTCAAGATAGCGCGCAACCACCTCTGGCTGGCCATGAGTGAAAACCGTCGGGATGCACATGCCAAGGCCGATGGCGTAAAGCCCCGTCGGCACATGATATTTGCTTTCTTCCTGATTGAAGATGATCTGCTGCATCGGTGTAGCGCCCTGCCCGCCGAGCGCCTTTGGCCATGTGATACCAACATAGCCCGCGCTAAATTTAATCGTCTGCCACGCCTTGGCGCGCGCGACGACATTGCCGCCTGTGACAGGCTCACGGTAGTTAGCGGCGGCGGTTGCAAGCCAAGCACTGATCTTCGCGCGATAGGCGGCTTCTTCGGGAGTATCATCAAAGTTCATCGGTCGATCCTTTAAGCAGCAAGTTCGGTGTTGCGCTGTTCAAGCGCACGGACGAGGGCGTCTGACCAGAAGCCACGCGAGCCAAGACTGAGCGCAAGCGTACGCGCCCGGCGATAGAAAAACTGGCAGTTGCTTTCCCACGTAAAACCAATCCCACCGTGAAGCTGAACATTTTCCTCAGCGGCAAACTGATACGCATCAACCGCCGCAACGCGCGCGCCGGCAGCCGCCTGTGCCAATTCGGGTGCGCCCGTTGAAAGCGCCCATGCCCCGTAATAGGCATGGCTACGTGCCAGTTGGTTCTTGATATACATATCGGCGCAGCGATGTTTCACCGCTTGATATCCACCGATTTTATTGCCGAACGCAATACGGTCTTTTGCATAGGCGACCGCCATATCCATCGCCGCATCAGCCCCACCAACACCTTCAAACGCGAGGAGAACCGCACTGCTGTGAAGGAATTTCGCACGGAGCGTAACCGCCGCATCACCACTTGCTAGCACAGTACAGGGTGCATCTGCAAAGCTGAGCGTTGCTGATTTGCGAACTAGGTCAATCGTTTCGCAGGCTTCGCGTGTGACGCCCGGCGCTGACAGGTCAACCAGCGCAATCACGAGGCCTCCGCTCGCATCACTCGCTGTGACAATCGAGAAATTGGCGACCATACCGTCTGCCACGGGGCGCTTGGCCCCACTGATCTTACCGCCATCGAACTGAAGCTTAGGCAAAGCGATCGGATTGGCCGACGTCCCCTCGATCCAGCCCACCGTGCCAATCGCCGAGCCATCCGCCAGTTTCGGCAACCACGCCGCCTGCGCCTCGGCGTGGCCACTCGCGATCAGAAGCTCAGTCGCCATTAGTACCGATGATGTAAACGGCACCGGCGCAAGCGCGCGGCCAAGCTCTTCAGCAAGCACGCACAGCTCAAGCACCGAAAGCCCAAGCCCGCCATGCTCTTCAGCGATACGGAGCCCAGTCCAACCAAGCGCCGCAATCTTCGCCCAAAGCGCAGCATCATGCGGCGCATCCCCGTCCATCACCGCGCGCGCCTTTTCATAGCCCGCCTCAGCGCTCAAAAACTTGCGCGCCTCGTCACGTAGAGACTCTGCGTCTTCGGAAAACTGGAAATTCATGTGGCCGCTCCCATCACCGTAATCATTTGATACCGAACGCGATGGCATAGCCAGCGCGCGGCATCAAGCGATGATGGGAGGTGACCTAAAAGAGCTACTTTGCCGCAGCGGCAGTTCCCGCTGGGCCAGTGAATTTAATCGCTGTTCCGGTGGCTTTCGTCTTGCCCCAGCTAAACGCTGAGACTTTCGAATCACCATATTTGGCATTGATGATCGCATCGGCGCCAAGTTTTTCGCCACGCTCCCAAAGGTTGCGATAGATTTTCACCTGCGAGGCTTCCTTGCTGAAAATGGTCGCCTTGCGAACGCCAGCCTTCACTTCACCGAGCACCTTATAGGGCCGATCCGTAATGTCATAAGGAAAGACTGGAACGCCAACCTCTTCATTGACGACTACATAGGTCTTGGTTTCTTTGGCGACTGCAGCACTCATCGGCATAACCGACACAAGCGCGATAAGTGGCAATATTTTCAAAAATTTCATAGCATTTTCCCCTTCATTGACACTGTATATCGTGCAGAATATTTTCCTCAAGTCAACGCCCAGAATGACGTCTGTCACTTTTGCTTGACCCCGCGCACAAATTTGTGTTTTTGGCAGATATAACCGGGGGGATTAGTTAATGCGTTTTATAGGCCTTAGTGCAATTGCATTTTGCGCGCTCACTTCGACAAGTTTTGCGCAAACTGCGCCGATCACGCCAGCGGTCGAAGCGCCTGTTCCGAATCAATCAGTGCAACCCAATAGGGTCACCATCACGCGCGATACGCCAGTGAGCCTTATGGCCATAAATGAAGTCAGCACCGCAAAGGCAAGCGCTGGCACACGCTTCAAGATGCGCGTGAATGAGGCCATTAGTGTCGGCGGCGTGGTGGTTGTGCCAGTCGGCACCCCTGCGATTGGCGAAGTATTGACTGCCAAGGATTCAGGCGGGCTTGGAAAATCGGGTACTATGACGGCAAAACTGCTTCATATCAGCCTTGGTGAAGCCGAAATACCACTTGAGGGCGATAAAGCCGCCAAAGGCACTGGCGCTGGTTCGGCTGGAGTCGCTGTTATCTTTGCTGGCGTCGCGGGGCTATTTCACCGTGGCAATAACGCAAAAATCAAGGCTGGCGAACTCCTTAGCGGATTTGTCAGCGAAGATGTGACGCTTGATCTTGATGCGAAGCCGATCAAGCGCGTTAAGGTTGAAGCCGCGCAGGCAACGCCGTGATCCGCCGCTCTGCCATAATGTTCGCTGCACTGGTGCTTGCTGCCGCCAATTCGGTGTTAGCGCAAAGCAACGCGCCGCCAACCGCAGCGGTCATGCTGAAAGCCTCAACGCCGATCCGCGTAATCACCAGCGCACCACTCTCAAGCAAGACGAGCGCCAAAGGTGAACGCGTCGCGCTTGAAGTGGCGGAGGATGTGATTGTCGATGGCCAAACCCTGATCACCAAGGGCACAGCGGTTATTGGCGAAATCGCCGATGCGCGGGTGAAATCAATGCTTGGCCAGTCTGGCAAACTCTCGGTTCGCCCGCTCTTTCTGCGCGTTGGCGCTCAAATCGTCCGGCTATCAGGCGAAAGCGGAACAAAGGCAAAAACATCGGGCGGCGCAATTGTCGGCCTCGCGATTGTCAGCCCGCTTTTTACAGGCCGTAGCGCGATCATCCCGGCGGGCACCGAAATCCCGGCATCAATTGAGCGTGACGTTACAATAAAACTGCCTGTTCAATAAAATCACATTCGGTTAGGCAGACAGCCATGGATGATTGGCCTTCCTTCCTGTTCGGCGCGATAATTGGCGGCGTCCTTATGCTTGTGCTGACGCTGCGGCGACGGCGGCGTGAAGCGAAGCGCGCTGATCTTGTCACCCCGCCTACAACACGGCCTGAAGTTAGCCCCGAAATACGAAGCGCAGTGCTTAAGCTGCGCGCCGAGGGCAAGACGATCAACGCGATCAAGCTGGTGCGTGAGCGGATCAACGTTGATCTCAAAACCGCAAAGGATATTGTTGAACGGATGCGCTAACTAAGCGCGCGCTTCATCACGAGCAATGTGGTGCGATCCGCTTTTAAGCCGTTATCGAGGGTGATCTCACCAATCCGCACAAAGCCCCACCGCTCATACGCACGCCACGCCCACTCCGCGCGCTCCATTGAATCAAGCCACAGATAGGCCGCACCGGCGGCGCGCGCCTCGGCCTCCGCGACGTCAATAAGCGCACGGCCAACCCCTGCCCCGCGAACTGACCCGAACATATAGATTTTGGGGATCGCCACCCCACCCGCTTCGCCGCTCACCTGATCAGGCGTGTCGAGCCGCATCGTCAGAAATCCGACTGGAGCACCGTCAACCTCCGCCACCCAAACCCGCGCCTCTGCAAGGGTAAAAAATGTCGTGAACGCTGCCGCACCAAACCCTTGGAGATAGGCATAATAGGCCGCCGGTGTTTCCCACCAATCGCCATAAGCCTCAGCATAAGCGGCTGGGCCAATCAGGCCGAGCATGGGAATATCAGAGGGCGTCGCGCGGCGAATGGTAAGCATCATGACGGGTTAGCCACGTAATGGCCCGCGAGGCAAGCGCCCCTTGAATGCCATGATCTGCTGTATTATATTGGCATTACACTATAGACAAGGAATTAAAAATGGCAGGCAAAGGCAAAAAAGCAGCAAAGGCAAAGGCTGCGGATAAAAAGATGAAGTTCAAAGTACCCAAGGACATTGGCGGCGTAAAAATCCCCAAGGAATTGCGGCGTGAGGGCGATAAGCTGATCGAGGCGATCCGCTTTGCCATCACCAGCCAAGCCACAGCGGCGGCGTTTACCGCACTTTCACGGCTCAACACCAACCCAAACCGGGATCGCGGATGCGCTGATCGGTGATGCGGCTTGACGGCACCTGCCACTGCGGGACTGTGCGCATCAATATCCCGCGCAAGCCCGATTATGTGAATGACTGCAACTGCACGCTGTGTGCGAAACACGCTGGACTGTGGGGCTATTATGATCCCGCCGAGGTCAGCATCAGCGGCGAGACAAGAACCTATACCCGCGCAGACCTGCCCGAACCCGCGCTGGCGACCCACTTCTGCGGCACCTGCGGCTGCACAACCTACTGGCGGCTGCTTGAGTCCTTCACCGCCACCCACCCCGAAATGCCCCCAAGAATGGGCGTCAACATGCGCCTGTTTGAGCCGGAAACAGTGGAAGGGGTTGAAGTGCGGTTAGTTGATGGGCGGGCGTGGTAGATGCACTTACTTTTTTATCACAAGATTATTTTTAATCCACAATGGATTATTTCTGGATGCAAAATGGTTGCAGTTCAGGCTGACGCTTGCTAGATCATAACAGGAACATTTTAAGAGAAGCAAAAATGAAACAAAAATTTTCCTTTATCTCATTGTTTTCTGGAGCAATGGGAATGGATATAGGTATCGAGAAAGCGGGAGGTGAGCTTCTGTTTGCCAATGACACTGACAAAGGTGCTGTAGCTACTATTCGCCGTAATTGCCCTGATATTCCTGTATATAACTGTTCAGTTCAGGAATTATCAGGCCAAAAAATTCTTGCAGAAGTGGGCGTTGCTCGAGGTGATATTGATCTGTTGTGTGGAGGCCCACCTTGTCAATCTTACTCAGTCTACGGAAATCGTGAGGGCGTTCTTGATCCAAGAGGGCAATTGGTATTTGATTTTGTTAGACTTGTTGGAGAAATACAGCCTAAAACTTTCATTATGGAAAATGTCCGTGGCCTACATTCAATGGCACTTGTGCCCTTGAAATCCGCTAAAACTTTCAATGGATATGAGCCGTGGATGTCCGCTCATGGAAGTCTATTGTCTGATATTGTCGGAAATCTTCGTGAATTTGGCTATCAGGTTGACGTTTTTTTAGTTAATTCGGTTAATTATGGAGCTCCCCAGATACGCGAACGAATGTTAATTATCGGCAATCGATTGGGTGTACCAAATCAGCTTGCCGAGCCAACTCATAGTAATCGACCTTACGAAGACCTCCCTCCATTTCGGACGTTACGTGATGTGGTCGGCGAAGGTTTTTCAGACTACTGGCCCGAAATTATGAATTTTAGCGCGCGTAAGCTGCACTATCTATCTATGGTGCCACCGGGAGGTAACTGGAGGAGTTTACCAGTCGAACTTCAAAAAGAGTCGATGGGAAAAAGTTGGTATTTGAAGGGTGGACGGAGCGCAACATGGCGACGGTTGTCTTGGGATTTCCCTTCTCCTACCGTTGTTACAATGCCTAACCACGCATCTACAAGCATGTGTCATCCCGAAGAATTACGTGCTTTAACCGTCGGTGAATGTGCTGCCATTCAAGAATTTCCTTTAGATTGGGAATTCCTTGGTACAACTTCAGAGAAGTACAGGCAAATTGGCAATGCTGTTCCCACTCGACTCGGCCAATTGGCAGGTGAAGCAATCGCAAACATTCTGCATTCTGCTTCGCACGGATTAGGTCGCGTTAAACCACAGTGTCGAAAGTCTCCAGTGAATGTAATTCACCTTCGGCCTCATGTGCGAACAAAGCGATATTGGCACAATGGTGAAGCTCTTGCAGGTGATCACAGTTATTATGATGATACGTCGCTTCCGCTCTTCGCCTAACGATTGACAGCATTAATGAATGCAACCCAATCTGCCTCTGTTTCTAAATTTCCAACTTGTGACAACATCCCTGTAACATTTTTCTCAATCGTTGATCGTGTCACTTTTGCCTGTAACTTGGTTGCCTGAATCGCGCGACATATTCCAACCATTACCCATTCTTGAGCATCTGAGGAGCCGCTCAACCACTGCCAAAACTCACGTCCTGCATAGACCTCAACGTCATTTGAGATATCAACAACATCATGGGCTGCGCCAGTCGTCACCCCAGCGAGCACTCTGTATTTATCAGTTAACTCTGTCGCATTCCCATAAAATACTCCAACTACAATTTTCTGAAACTCGATTTCACCGCGATCACGCATATCGAGCAATGTTTTGAACGAGCGATTAAGTTCGATTGCCTGTCCTAGTTGGATCGTCCACTTGCTGGCTTTCTGTGATAGAAAATAGCGCCCATCCGGTTTCTCAACTATGTGGTCTATATTATCGAAAGCTGGATAGTTCAGCCCGTTCGTTGCCCTATATTTCTTATCGAGTTTTGACGTTCCAAAAGCTCCCGGTAGGATTTTCTCATCAATTAGCTTGCCAAAGCCAGTTCCGTGCCCAATGTAAAAGTGTCCCGCTAACACGAAATCAGCCAGTTCATGTGCTGTAGTCAGTCCATGCAAAGCGCATAAAAGTGGAGCGAGGAAGGGATTTACCTCCATAGTGCCATGCTCGTTAGCCATTATTTTGGCCGAGCGTTGAGATATCCACCACCTTGTAAGGCGCTCGACTTCACCGATAACACGTTCTTTATTGTCGGCCATGCTACCCTCGAAGCGCTACAAAATCGCTATTTGCAACTTTGCAATCATTCGCACAAGGCTATGGTCAACTCGCTTGCACCTTTTACCCCCTCACCACTTCCCACCAGCATCCTCAATCGCCTTGAGCAGGGCTTTCTTGCTTTCTGTGCGGCGGGTGCCGCTATTGCGGGGGAGTTCGGTGATCCCGGTCGCCAAGCGTCGGCGTTCAATATCAGCGGCGAACTCTGCCACTGGTATCGCTTTGGATTTAGCCTTTGAGGTCTGCAACGCCATAATCACCCGCACTTTCATAACGAATACGCTGTTCCATATAGTCGATATCGGCGTCAGCGTGAAGGATGAACAATCGCCGCGCCTGCTCGCGCATTTCACGCGCGGTTCCTGATGCGTATTGGCCCATACGATCAGCAATCATATCCTCCACAGATATGACTGACACTTCACCGTCTGGCGCGAACTCAAGCAACCGCACCCGTTCACGGTCTGCCATACCGTCGAGCAATGACGCTGACACAACTTCAAAGCCCAATTGCAAATCTGGATGTATCCAGCCGCGCGTCGCGACGCCGGGGCCGCTTGGGCGGATGAAGCCGTGCCGAACTAGCTCCTCCTCAAATTCAATCTGCCGCCCGGTGCTGATATCAAAATCACCTGTGCTAATCGCACTCAGCGAATAAATCTCGACCGCAGCGCCGCCGACAAGGATAGGTGCATCAAACCCCCGCGCTTTCATTGCCTCGCTCACCCGCGCGAAAAGGCGGAGCGCGGCTTCGAATTGGGGGCGGTACGCGCTCACACCTTCTTCTTCCGTCCCTTCGCCACGGGTGCGGCCTCAACCGCGACTGACTTCGCCAGCACAGCCTTCAAATACTGCCCGGTATAGCTGCGCGGTTCTTTCGCCACATCCTCAGGCGTGCCCTCCGCAACGATTTCGCCGCCTTTCACGCCGCCCTCTGGCCCTAAATCAATGATCCAGTCAGCGGTTTTGATCACGTCCAAATTATGTTCGATCACGACGACGCTATTGCCATGCTCAACGAGCGCGTGGAGCACCTCCATCAGCTTGCGGACATCCTCAAAATGGAGGCCAGTCGTCGGCTCATCGAGGATATAGAGCGTTTGCCCGGTCGCCCGCCGGCTCAGTTCCTTGGCGAGTTTCACGCGCTGCGCCTCGCCGCCTGAAAGCGTCGTTGCCGATTGGCCGACCTTAACATAGCCAAGCCCAACCTCAGCCAGCATCGCCATCTTGTCACGGATCGGCGGCACCGCCTTGAAAAATTCTAGACTATCCTCAATCGTCATATCAAGCACATCGGCGATTGATTTGCCCTTGAACTTCACCTCCAACGTTTCGCGGTTATAGCGCGCGCCTTTGCACTGTTCGCAGGTAACATAGACATCGGGTAGGAAGTGCATTTCAATCTTGATCAGGCCGTCTCCGCTGCACGCCTCACACCGCCCACCCTTAACATTGAAGCTAAACCGCCCCGGCTTATACCCGCGCGCGCCGCTTTCGGGCAGGCCTGCGAACCAGTCTCTAATATTTGTGAAACATCCGGTGTAAGTGGCTGGATTAGAACGCGGTGTTCGCCCAATCGGCGATTGATCAATGTCGATCACTTTGTCGAGATATTGTAGCCCTTCGATTTTCTCATGCTTGCCCGCCTGCATCCGTGCGCCGTTGAGCGTGCGCGCGGCGGCGGCGTAAAGCGTGTCGATGGTGAAGCTTGATTTGCCGCTGCCCGATACCCCGGTGATGCAAGTGAATGTGCCAAGAGGGATGCTCGCAGTAACATTCTGGAGGTTGTTCGCGGTTGCGCCCCTAACGGTCAGTTTTTTACCCGAACCTTTGCGGCGCTTGGCGTTGATCGGGATGCTACGCCGCCCGGTCATATAATCGGCAGTCAGGCTGCCCTCCGCCGCCTCTATATCGGCAAGCTGCCCTTGCGCCACAATCGTACCACCGTGAACGCCCGCCCCCGGCCCCATATCGATGATATAATCCGCTGTGCGGATCGCATCCTCGTCATGCTCAACCACGATGACGGTATTGCCGAGATCGCGCAGCCGCTTAAGCGTGATCAGCAGGCGGTCATTGTCTTTCTGGTGGAGACCGATGCTCGGCTCATCAAGCACATACAGCACACCCGAAAGCCCCGAACCGATTTGCGACGCAAGCCGGATGCGTTGGCTTTCGCCACCGCTGAGTGTGCCGCTCGTGCGGTCAAGGTTCAAATAATCCAGCCCGACATTGTTGAGGAAGCCAAGCCGTTCGTTGATTTCCTTGAGGATAGCCTTGGCAATCTGCGCCTGCTGGCCGGTGAGTTTTTCTTCGAGGGTTGAGAACCAGCCAAGCGCATCAACGACGCTGCGCCGCGTTGAAATGCTGATATCCTCGCCAGCAATCTTGACCGCGCGCGCCTCTGGCCGGAGCCGCGCGCCGCCGCAGACTTCGCACGGGGCAGCACTTTGATATTTGGCCAGCTCCTCGCGCATCCACGCGCTTTCGGTTTGCAGCATCCGGCGATTGAGATTGCCGATGACGCCATTGAACGTTTTCTGCACGTCGTAAGATTTGCGGCCATCTTGGAAGGTGAGCCGGATGATTTCTCCGCCTGAACCGTCAAGGATCACTTGCTGAACCTCCCAACCAAGATCCTTCCACGGCGTATCCATGCTAAATTCGTAGTGCCGCGCCAGACTCGAAAGCACTTGCATATAATATGGCGAGGGCGGGTTTGACTTTGCCCAAGGGAAAATCGCGCCCTTCTTAATGCTCAGATCATGATTGGGAACGACGAGATCGGGGTCGAAATAGAGCTTTTCACCAAGCCCATCGCACGCCGGACACGCCCCCTGCGGCGCATTAAAGCTGAACAGGCGCGGCTCAATTTCGGCAATCGTGAAGCCCGAGACTGGGCAGGCAAATTTTTCGGAAAAGATGATGCGACCGGGGGGAGCATGGTCGGATAATACCGCCTTAGCCGCAACCTTCCCCCTCCCGTTCGTCTCGAGCGAAGTCGAGAGACCTTGCGCTGGTGTCTCGACTTCGCTCGACACAAACAGATTTGAATTACTTGCTTCGTCAGCCACAGCATCCGCCGGATCAACATAGGCCAGCCCGTCCGCCAGTTTAAGCGCTTGCTCAAAGCTGTCCGCCAGCCGCGCGGCGATCCCTTCGCGCACGACAATGCGGTCAACCACCACCTCAACGTCATGCTTATATTTCTTGTCGAGTGCTGGGGCGTCTTCGATATCGTAAAACTGCCCGTCAATGCGGACGCGGGTGAAGCCCGCCTTTTGCCACTCGGCGAGTTCCTTGCGGTATTCACCCTTGCGCCCGCGCACCACAGGGGCAAGCAGGAACAGCCGCGTTCCCTCTGGCAGTGCCATCACCCGATCAACCATCTGGCTGACGGTCTGCGCACTAATCGGCAGGCCAGTCGCGGGCGAATAGGGCACACCGACGCGCGCCCATAACAGCCGCATATAATCGTAAATTTCAGTGACGGTCGCGACAGTCGAGCGCGGATTCCGGCTGGTGGTTTTCTGCTCAATGCTGATCGCGGGTGACAGACCGTCAATATGATCAACATCGGGTTTTTGCATCATCTCCAAAAACTGCCGAGCATAGGCCGAAAGCGACTCAACATAGCGCCGCTGCCCCTCGGCATAGATCGTATCAAAGGCGAGGCTCGATTTGCCCGAGCCACTCAGCCCAGTGATCACCGTCAGCGTATCGCGCGGAATATCAACATCCACGCCTTTGAGATTATGCTCGCGCGCCCCGCGAACGCTTATGTGGGTCAGCATACGATAAACCTATGCTTTTGAATATGTGTCAACATGAATGCGCTGTTCCAGATTTGTTCGGATTCTGCAAGAGGGGCTATTCGGCTACAGTAATTTCCCAAGCTGAAAATTGCCAACCCCCATCGTCATATCCCCACCCTTCATCGAAGGCCTGTGTTCCCTGTCTAACGCCTCAATCACTCAATCGAACGCGGCGTGACCAGTTTACCGCGATCGCCTTAGAAATGTCATCACCACCCGGTATCTTACCCTCACGTCAAACCGGGCGGTTAAGGAGATTGATCATGTCCATTCGACACACATTGCTCGCAGCTTTTGTCGGTCTTGTCGCGGTTTCACCCGTGGTTGCATCACCATCAAAGCCGGCTACACATATTGTTCGTTATGCAGACCTTGATTTGACCAAGGAAGCCGGTCGCGCAACGCTTGATCGTCGCATTAGTCAGGCTGTGCGTGTGGTTTGCGGCAGCACATCATCAGGCACGCTTCAAGAAAAGCTGAACATAGATAAATGCTATGCGGCAGCCCGTGCTTCGGCAAAGGCAAAAATTTCAGAAAAAGGGTAATGATTGCGTGCAAGCGCTTGCCGACTCAAGAATATCTATGTATAAATACGACAGAGGCTAGAGCCTCGGGTCGTAGACTCAACGTCTGCTTCGAACATGCGCCTCCCCCCTTGCATGCATGTTGGAAGCAGACGTTTTTTGTTTGAAACAGGGCTTAACGCTCGATCCACTGCCCCGAATTGCGATACTCTTCACGAATATCCGACTCGGGCAGCGCGCCAGCAACATAGCGACGGTCAGCACTAACCTCAGGAGCCGTTGGCACTGACAACGCCACATTTGGCGCAGTTGGGATAATTGGGGCTGCCCCAAGTTCTTGTGGCATCACCGTACCAGCCGTCGCAAAAACAAGCGCATCACTTGGTACACCGATTTTGGCGCGTGGCCCCGGCGTTGGTTCATTGCCACGGTAGCTATCGTAAAAAGCACGCGGCGCGCCTGCCCCGCCCGGCAGACGGTAAAAGATATGCGCGCCATAAATGCCAACTGGGGTCAGCGCCTTGCCCCATGACGGCGCGACAGCGAGCGTGTGATAATTAGTCGCAAGTCCGGCAGGCGCATGAACATAGCCAGCAAGTGCCGCCTGAGCCACGCGGCGTGCGCGCACCCAACCCGCAAGCGAGGGTGTACGCGCCATTGCCCCATCACACCCAAAGGTAAACTGACACAGCGTGCCAGGGCGCTCAGTCCCCTGATAGACAACATCGCATACTGTATCGGGCCATGCCGGATGGCGAACGCGGTTGAGCACAACTTGCGCCACCGCGCGCTGGCCCTCATCAGGCTCATTTGCCGCTTCATAATAAATTGCAGCGGTCAGGCAGAGTGAAGCACGCAGCGTATCTGTGGCGTTGCGGCCCCGAAACACATAGGGCGCAGCGGCAGGCCCAACCGAATAGGCCGAAGTCTCAGGCATGACGAATGCCGCCGCAATCTCAGCAGTCAGCAGATCAGCACTGCCTGTGATCATTGGCTCTGCGTTGATTGAGGCAGGTTGCAAAAGCTGCATCGGATCAGCCACCGGATTAAATGGCTTTGGCGCATCAAGCGTGATGCTGACCATTTGCCCCGAGGACGCAAACGGTGTCCGCGCGCCCGCAAGCGATTGGATGCCAGTGACTGAAACGGCAACGAGGACAAAGGCGGCAAAAGCGCGCGCAGCATTAGACATCCGAAAATGCCCTGCGCCGCGTTTGATCCTTACTCGTGCCATTACTGCCCCATCAAAACTCACGCCCAAACACACTGTGCCCGTGCGCGAGATTGCCCCTAGCGCAACTTGCCCTGCCCGGCTTCCCCCAAACTCGGTTAATCTTGGAGTGTTCCGTGGCGGGACATATAGTTAGGCAAAGATTAACGGCGGCTGTTCACGCCGCAAAGGCGATTAACCAACAATCTCTTCTGGCTTAAAGAAATATGCGATTTCAATCGCAGCATTTTCATCCGAGTCCGAACCGTGAACTGAGTTGGCTTCGATGGATTCAGCAATTTCCTTGCGGATCGTGCCGGGTTCGGCGTTCGCAGGATTGGTCGCGCCCATGATATCACGGTTGCGCTGCATCGCATTTTCGCCCTCAAGCACCTGAACGACAACTGGGCCAGAAATCATGAACGTCACCAACTCACCAAAGAACGGACGCTCTTTGTGGACAGCATAGAAACCCTCAGCCTGTTCACGCGTCATGTGAATCCGCTTTGAAGCAACAACGCGCAGGCCGCCATCCTCAAGCATCTTGGTCACCGCACCCGTCAGGTTGCGACGCGTGGCATCAGGCTTGATGATCGAAAAAGTGCGTGTACCGGCCATTTGATAAACTCCAGAGATTGGGATTAAAGTTGGCCGCGCGTCTAGCTTGTGCGGT
>JANOXQ010000170.1:0-55097 GCA_031418495.1 Sphingomonadales bacterium | reverse complement strand
TGGGCAAAACCACGACTGCGATAAACGTTGTAACGGCGCTTGCCGCGACGGGTTGGCGCGTTCTCCTGATTGATCTTGATCCGCAGGGTAATGCCTCAACGGGGCTTGGCGTCCATCAATCCGAACGTGTGCGATCAAGCTATGATGTGCTGCTGGGCGATTCGCCGCTTGAGGAAACGGTAATCGCGACGCGGATTCCCCGGCTTGATCTGATCGCGTCAACGCCTGATTTATCGGGCGCCGAGATTGAGCTAGTCGAATTTGAAGAACGCACCCACCGTTTGGCAAAGGCGCTTGATGCGGCTCCGCTCGGTCGGTGGGACATTGTGATGTTTGATTGCCCACCCTCGCTCGGGCTTTTGACACTCAATGCGATGGTTGCCGCACAGTCTTTGCTTGTGCCATTGCAATGCGAATTTTTCGCGCTTGAGGGGTTGAGCCAGTTGCTCCAGACGGTTGAGCGGATTCGCGCGCGGTTTAATCCGGGGCTTTCGATCCTCGGCGTTGCGCTCACAATGTATGATCGGCGTAACCGTTTGACTGAACAAGTTGCACAGGATGTTCGCGCCTGCCTTGGCAAGGCAGTGTTTGACACAGTGATCCCACGCAATGTGAGGCTTTCAGAAGCGCCGAGCCACGGATTGCCTGCGCTCATTTACGATTATCGCTGTTCGGGATCGGAGGCCTATATGGCGCTTTCACGTGAACTGATCGGACGGCTGCCCAAGGCAAAGGTTGCGGCATGAGTGAGGAAGAAAATCGGGTGGTACCGCTCAAAAAACGGCCGATGGGGCTTGGTCGCGGGCTTTCGGCGCTGCTTGGCGAGATTGAGCAGGAGCAGCCCGTTGGCGCGGACGTAACCCCGTCCGAAGGTATCCGCATGGTGCCGACAGCTGACTTGTCACCGATGAAGGGCCAGCCGCGCAAACATTTTGATGAGGCTGCGCTTGATGAGTTGGCTAGTTCGATCGCGGCGCGCGGTCTGCTTCAGCCGATTGTTGTGCGGACAGCACCGCCGGGAATCGTCGGCTATCAAATTGTTGCGGGTGAACGGCGTTGGCGCGCGGCGCAGCGGGCGCAGCTTCACCATGTGCCAGTGATCCTCAAGGAATTTGATGATCGAACAGCGCTTGAGATTGCGCTGATCGAGAATATTCAGCGCGAGCAATTGAACGCGATTGAAGAAGGCCAGACTTATGACCGGTTGATCACTTATTATGGGCATAGCCAGGAAGCGCTTGGCCGGATCGTTAACAAATCACGCAGCCATATCGCGAACTTAATCCGCTTGCGCGATTTGCCCCCGTCAGTTCAGGAATTGCTCGCTGAAGGCAAGCTCAGCATGGGTCATGCCCGCGCGCTGCTCACCGCACCTGATGCTGAACATTTGGCAGGAGAGATTGTCCGCCGCGCTCTCTCTGTGCGTCAGACCGAGGCGCTCGTTCGAAAGGCGAAAAAGCCTGTCAGTGCCAAGCTCATCAAGACCGCAGGTGAGGCGAACTCAGACATTGCGCTGCTTGAGCGTCAGCTTGGTGATTTGCTCGGCCTTAAGGTCGGTATTACGCATGACGGCAAAAGCGGGAGCGTTACGCTTGCTTACTCATCGCTTGAGCAGCTTGACATGATTTGTCAGCGGCTCAGCGGTGAACGTATCTAAGCAACTGATAAATAAGAATTTAATTGACATGCCCCGATGACGGATAGACCAAAGCCCGAAGCCCGCTACGGTCAAATGGCTTCCAGCCATCCTCAGTCTGGGCTAGCCGGTCGGCAATCGCGAGTAGCACAACCGGATTAACCCCGAGGCCGCAGTGGCTGCCTCGCACTTCGATGTTATCAGTCTGTGGGTCTTCAGGTTCGATGCAATTGCGCCATGCGACGACACCGTCATTTTTGGAATAAATCGCGGTTGAAGGCACTGGCGGGGCGAGTTGGCTTTGCTCAAGCTGTGCTTGGGTTTTGGGATCGCGGAGTTTTTGACCCGTCAGCCGCTCATAGGTTTTCCATACATTGGTCGCGCGTGGATCACCAACGAAGGGCGATCCAAGCGAAACCACTTGACGGACGAGATCAGGGCGCCAGCGCGAAAGCTGTCGCGCCATTACGCCGCCAAGGCTCCAGCCAACCAGGCTGATCTTTTCTCCGGTTTCGGCGTGAATTTCATCAAGTCGTGCGATCAGTTTCTCACCGTCCTGACCAATCGCCTTTGGCCCAAGATTGCGGCCAAGCTCCCATCCATGGCTGTCATAGCCAAGTTTATCGAGATAACGGCGCAGTAATCGTGTCGAAAAGTCGCTGGTAATAAAGCCGGGGAGCACCATTACTGGATGACCGTCACCTTTTGGCGCGCGCACGAGCAATGGCGATGCCCAAGGCAGCGAACCAAGCTCAAACATAGCACGTGGTAGTTCGGTGAGTGCGAGTAAAAGCGATGGTGGCGCGATCGCAGGGCTGGTTTGGGTCATCTATTTGCGTCCTTCTTGAATCTATTTCTCATCATGCTGCCCCGAAGCCAGCGCGACTGCAAGGCAAAACGCATCATTTCCGCTATGGCGCATATTGGCTGCGTTTGAAGATAGTTGTTGGTTCACCATCATATGTGATTTCATCCACAGCCGAAAACCCGATATAATTGGCGACGCGGATTGATGCGTAATTGTCGGGTGAGATGATGCACGCTGTTTCTGTCACGTCAAAATTGGCGTCGCCCCACGCGGCAAAGGCAGCAACGGCTTCTTTGGCGATGCCGCGTCCCCATGCGTTTGGCATCAGTGCCCAGCCCATTTCGGGAACTGCATCGAGCGTCGCAACCCCGCGCCGAAAATCGCTAAAACCACCTTCGCCAAGGAAAGCGCCATTGGCCTTATCGATAATCGCCCAGAAGCCGTAACCAAGCAGTGTCCAATGGCCTGCATAGCGCAGAATGCGGAACCATGCATCTTGGGGTGGGCGTGGTGATCCGCCGATAAAGCGCGTCACGTCGGGACTGCCCCAAAGCGAGGCACAGTCTTTGAAATCTTCGGTGCTGTGTGCGCGCAGGATCAAACGCTCGGTTTCTATACGCGGCGCGCGTATCGGGCGGATTCGATCAGGCCGCATGAGCCTCAATCGCTTTTTGCCGCCGTCGCTGTACAGAAGAACCAATGCCCATCGCCTCGCGGTATTTGGCCACCGTCCGCCGCGCGATGTCGAAGCCTTTTTCTTGAAGCATTTCGACCAGCGTATCGTCCGAAAGGATCGCCTTTGGGCTTTCCTCATTGATCAGTGTGCGAATCACGCTTTTAACGGATTCGGCTGAAACTGCATCGCCGCCATCTGAGGCCGCAATGCCGCTGGTAAAGAAATATTTGAGTTCAAATATTCCGCGCGCACAGCTCATATATTTATTTGAGGTCACCCGACTGACGGTTGACTCATGCATCCCAATCGCTTCGGCAATCGTGCGTAAGGTGAGTGGCCGCAGATGTGCGATCCCTTCACGAAAAAACGCTTCCTGATGCTTGACGATTTCGGAGGCAACCTTGATGATTGTTCGCTGGCGCTGGTCAAGCGCCTTGATCAGCCAATTTGCGCTCGCCATGCAGTCATTCAGCCAGATTTTTGATGCCTTGTCCTGCGCGCTGCATGAAAGTTCGCTATAATAAGTGCGGTTGACGAGTACACGCGGGAGCGTAGCGCTGTTGATTTCAATTGCCCAGCCTTTGGGGGTTTTGCCAACGAAAATATCAGGCGTCACGGTTTCGACCGGGGCCGAACCAAAACGCAGTCCAGGCTTTGGATCATAATTACGCAGTTCGCGGATCATGTCGGCCATGTCTTCATCATCAACGCCACACATGCGCTTGAGTTGAGTCACCCTCCCTTCGGCAAGAAGGTCAAGATTATCGAGTAACCGCGCCATTGCCGGATCATAACGGTCGGCCTCGCGCGCCTGTAGTGCAAGGCATTCGCCTAGCGAGCGTGCACCAACGCCGGTTGGATCAAAGCTCTGGATTGTACCGAGCACTTCTTCAACAAATCCGAGTGGCGCATCAAGCCGCCGTGCAACGTCGAGCAGCGGTGCGCTCAGATAGCCAGCCTCATCAATCTGATCGATCAAATGCGATGCAATCAGCAGGCGCTCACCCGAAACGACGGTGCCTGCTTGTTCGATCAAATGATCACGCAGACTCGGCGCATCTGCCGCCATTGCATCAAAATCAGGGCCGTCCTCATAGCCTGATCCGCCACCTTCGCTGCCGCTTAGGCCAAGCCGCCCGTCCATGCCGGGGCCACCGTCGGCTGCGCTATCATGGTGAAAAGTCTCCGCCGTAAAATCTATGTCGAGATCAGAATCAGCGCCACCGGGGCTGCTATCAAGCAGAGCTTCATTGTCGCCACCACGCTCTTCGGCTGGCGTCGTTTCAGCGTCGGCTGTTTCATCGCGTCCGGCTTCAAGCAGGGGGTTTTTCTCAATTTCTTCAGCGAGGAACGCTTCAATCTCAAGATTTGAAAGTGCTAGTAAACGGATTGCTTGCTGCAATTGCGGCGTCATCACCAGCGACTGGCTTTGCCTTAAATCAAGACGCGGCCCCATTGCCATGATTACAAACTGAAACTTTCACCGAGATAGAGGCGGCGGACATTTTCATCGGCAACGAGCGCTTCGGGGCTGCCGGCGAACAACACTCTACCATCATAAATAATGCAGGCACGGTCAACAATTTCGAGCGTTTCACGAACGTTATGATCGGTAATTAAAACGCCGATATCGCGTTTTTTGAGATCCTTGATAAGATCGCGAATGTCGGAAATCGAAAGCGGGTCAATCCCGGCGAAGGGCTCGTCAAGCAGCATGATCGACGGATTGGCAGCAAGCGCGCGGGCGATTTCGCAGCGTCGCCGTTCGCCACCCGAAAGCGCCATTGCAGCGGAATCACGAAGTTTCTCAAGGCCGAATTCACTTAGGAGAAATTCAAGCCGATCGGCGCGCGCGGCCTTGTCTGGTTCGACCAGTTCAAGCACAGCGCTGATATTCTTGGCCACCGAAAGTCCGCGAAAAATGGATGTCTCCTGAGGGAGATAGCCAAGCCCAAGGATAGCGCGGCGATACATTGGGAGCGCGGTGATATCCGCGCCGTCAAGCAGGATGCGGCCTGAGTCAGGCTTGACCAGACCCATCACTGAATAAAAACAGGTCGTCTTGCCAGCGCCATTGGGGCCAAGCAGGCCGACAACTTCACCGCGTCCTACCGAGAGTGACACATCTGACAGAACAACGCGGTTATCATAGGATTTGGCGATTGAAATGATCGATAGCCCTGCTTGACCATCAACAGAGTCTTGCGCTGGGCGCTCGCGGGTTTGGGTGTCGCTCATCATCGTTCCTGCGGTTTTGGTATCGATTGTTGGTTTGCAAAAGGTTAATTTTGAAAGATTGGCAAGGTTATTGCATTAACCAATCGCGCATGGCTTGGCTATGGCGCAAATATATCGCGCGGGCGGCTGTCAATTTCCTGAATGACGAAGGCAAAACCTGCTTACTTATCCGAACCTTCATCGCGCGGGGCGACAGTAAAGCGGCCCGAAACACGGCCATTGCCACTGGTGCCAATTGCACCATCAGGCGCGCCGGCAATGCTGCGACCATCAACGACCGAGCGTCCAGTGTTAAGATCAATGACCAACCGCCCGCCGCGCAATTCATTCTGGCGTTGCACCAATGTCACATCGCCAAGCATGGTGATAATCCGCCGGGTAAGATCATAAATTGCGATATCGCCGCGCGCGGTTTCGGTCGCGCTGGTCACCACCACGCCGCCGGTGGCGTCAAGCCGTTCGACATCAACCCCGCCGCGATTGCTGCCGCTCGCTTTGGCGTAAGCAACGGTGAGCCGCGCAGCATTGAGCGTTAGTGGGCCTTGGCGGACGCGGACGTTGCCTGAAAGAATGGCGCGGTCAGCGCGGTCTTGCACTTCGATCCGATCAGCATCAAAAAAGACATCGGCTTTGGCATTATGGTCCTTGAGCGCCTGCCCCGAGGCGGGAACAGCGAGAACAAGAGCGAAAATGAAGGGCGTAAGGCGGTGCATAGTTTTATTTGCCTCTGCGCTGGGTAATATGCAAGCGGACACGCCCTTCAAGCACAACGATGCGTGATGCGAGATCGGCGTTGATTTGGTTTGCGGTGAACGTCCCAATCGGTAAGCGTCCGCTTACTGGCCCGCCGCTCGCCAATTTGCGAGACTTAAGGCCAACCGCGACGTCGCGCGTATCAAGCCGGAATCCGTCAGCAGCGGTAAAGCTGATTGGGCCGTCAATCATCAGCGTCTCACGGTTCATATTGTAACGTCCGGCATCGGCTTTGAGCATCGCTGGGCCGTCTGCAAGCGCTATACTAGCCGAAAGATCACCAAGCCTCACCACAGGATCAAGCGATGAGGTTTGCACCGCAGACCCCGCACGAAGTACGAACGGCTGGCCCTTGCCATCTTCACCGCGATACGTGGCAGCGGTCAGCCGCATCCGCTCTTTGGCCAGTGCAACGCTATCTTTGGCGAGGACAAAGCTGATATCGCCGCGCGCAGAGAGCGGAGCCAGAATCAGAATCGCCGCAAGCACCCCAACCCCTGATGGCAGAATAACCCGCGAAAAACGGATCATCCAGTCATGACGGCTCCCTGGTGCCGCCCAGCGCTGGCGCGCGGTTGTTTCGCGGGCATTAGGCATGGGCAAAAATATCGACCTCAGGCCATCCAGCAAGATCAAGCATTGCGCGGTGCGGCAAGAAATCAAAACACGCCTGTGCTGTACCCATCCGCCCTTCACGAATCAGCCTAGCATCAAGTGCTTCTTTCATCCGGTGGAGATAGCGCACATCAGACGCGGCATAATCACGCTGGGCATCATTGATGATTGGCCCACCCCAATCAGAAGACTGTTGCTGCTTTGAAATATCAACCCCGACAAGATCGCGCACTAGCTCTTTAAGGCCGTGGCGATCCGTATAAGTGCGCACCAACCGCGAGGCGATTTTCGTGCAATAAACCGGGGCTGCCATGACGCCCAGATAGGCATGGATAGAGGCAAGATCGAAACGCGCGAAATGATAGAGTTTAAGGCGTGCAGGATCAGCCAGCACCGCCTTTAAGTTGGGTGCGGCATAATCGCTGCCGGGGCCAAAGCGCACGAGGTGTTCATCACCGCCGCCATCCGAAATCTGGACGAGGCAGAGCCGGTCACGTCCTGGCTGTAATCCCATCGTCTCGGTATCCACCGCAACCGGGCCTGCGCCAAATATGTTTTCGGGCAAATCTTCTTCGTGGAAATGGACGGCCATTATGGCTTTGGTCTTTCTAATACTGGTGCCGCTAGCCATTTTTGAATGGGTACGACACATCATGAAACCGCCATTTGCCCGTGCTTTGGCAAAGCTGCAAGTCTTGTATCAAAATCGCTCGCAGTATTGCTATTTATGGTATAAGCCGAGTCGGTGGCCTATTGCGATTCTATGCCATAGCTTTGTGATGTTCGTCCGGCACACAAAGTTATAATAACATGCGGACGAATTTTGCGGAAAGTTTATTTTGGCATGAGTTTCGATAAAGGGCGCCGTGGTGATCGCGGCGGGCGCGGCAGAGATAAACGGGACAGTTTCGGTGACGATCAATACGGCGGTGGCGGCAGCAGTTTCGGCGGCGGCGGTGATCGGTTCGGCGGCGGTGGCGGCGGTTTTGGTGGCGGTGACCGTTTTGGTGGTGGTGCAGGCGCAGGCGGCGGTGGTTTTCGTGGTGGCGGTGCCCCACGTGGCCCAGCTATGCCAGCTCAAGTCGTCGGTGAAGGTACTGGCGTCGTAAAATTCTTTAACGCGCAAAAGGGCTTTGGCTTTGTTGTTCGAGATGATGGTGGCGAAGATGTGTTCGTTCACATCTCAGCGGTTGAACAAGCGGGCCTTTCTGGTCTTGCCGATGGTCAGCCGCTTGGTTTCACCCTGGTTGATCGTGGCGGCAAGGTTTCAGCAACCGACCTCAAGATTGACGGTGAGCCTATGCCCGTAACAAGTGGTGGCCCTCCGCGTGATCGTCCAGAGCGTGGTGATCGTCCAGATCGCGGCGCAGGTGGCGGCTTTGGCGGTGGTGATCGTGGCGGTGCACCGCAGCGTCAGCTAACCGGCGAAAAAGCAACTGGCACCGTAAAATTCTTCAACGCGATGAAGGGCTTCGGCTTTGTTCAGCGCGATGATGGCCAGCCTGATGCGTTTGTCCATATCTCGGCGGTTGAACGCGCGGGCATGGCAAACCTCAACGAAGGTGATCGGCTTGAATTTGAAATTGAGGTTGATCGTCGCGGCAAATATGCGGCGGTGAATTTGACACCACTTCAATAAGCTACGTTTTAAGTTTTCAAAAAGGCCCGGCGTCTCGCGATGCCGGGCTTTTTTGTTACCTATAATTTGACGAGCATCTTGCCAGTGTTCTTCCCCGAAAACAGCCCAAGGAAGGCGTCAACGCTCGAATCAAGTCCATCGTTGACGGTTTCGCGCGCCTTAACTTGGCCGCCGAGTACCCACGGTGCCATTTCGCCCATAAACTCACCCATATGTGCGATATAATCAGTGAAGATGAAGCCCTGCATCCGAATACGCGCGGGGATGGTGCGGATTAGATATTTCAGCTCCATCGGCTTACCGTCATTATAAACGTCGATCATCCCGCAAATCGCAAAGCGCGCCCAATCGCGCGCTGTGGCAAACGCCGCATCAAGATGTTCGCCGCCAACGTTGTCAAAATAGACGTCAATCCCTTTGGGTGCAGCGTTGAGGAGTTGGGGGAGGACGGGCCCAGCCTTGTAGTCAATGCATTCGTCAGCGCCGAGTTCTTTTACCCACGCACATTTCGCTGCACCACCTGCCGAACCGATCACTGTCATGCCCTTTTGCTTCGCTATCTGGACGACTGCCATGCCGACAGCGCCTGCCGCTGCTGATACAAAAACGGTATCCCCTGTTTTAGCCTCTGCGGTTTTGAGTAAACCGAAATAAGCCGTTGCTCCGGTAAGCCCAAGATTGTGGAGCCAAGTTTGGTCGGGAACACCAAGCTCAGGCAGTTTTTGCGCTGCCGTTGGTCCGGCGGTTTCAACAATGGCTTCGTCGCGCCAGCCCATCATGTGCATAATGAGATCGCCAACCGCAAAACCTTCGGCGCGACTTTCGGTCACGCGGCCAACTGCGCCGCCCTGCATGACTTCGCCAAGTGCAAATCCGGGAACATAGCTTTTGGTGTCGTTCATCCGGCCACGCATGTAGGGGTCAACCGAAAGCCAGCTATTGGCGACACGGATTTGTCCTTCACCAAGCGCTACATCTGCGAGCGCCTTAAGCTCAAAATTATCGTGCGTGGGCAGGCCGCCCGGGCGTGATTTGAAATGCCAACCTTTGGCCATTGGGAAATTCCTTGTGATGTGAGGGGATGGATGCAGGTTGGTTTAATCCAAAACCCGACTGGTGCAAGGCACCTTGCGCCATTGCGCCGCTGATTTTGCGGCGCTAATGATATCACTATCGTAGAAGGGGCTTTAGCTCAGTTGGTAGAGCGCGTCGTTCGCAATGACGAGGTCAGCGGTTCGATTCCGCTAAGCTCCACCAAACTCACTTCTTAACTTCGCTATCCGATGTCAACACCGTCAGCCGTTTCGCGGTTCCTCCGCTGCGGATCGACTCACGAGTAATCAGCACAGTCGTCCCCGGTTGGAGCACAGCTGCAAGCAGCGCGCGGAACGCTTCAGGCAAATGAAGCCGTGCTCGTTCTTCAGGCGTCATTTCACCCGCTTGGGCAGGGGTTAATCCCGGCAGCGGTAGACGCAGCCAGTGAAACCCTTTTTCATCAACGCCGCGCAGTGTGAAAGCCTGTGTTTCGTTCACCGGCCCGTCGATGCGGATGCTGCTTGATCCAATCTGTACGCCGTTACGCAGGACAATCATTTTGCGATCACGCCCGCTGACAACAATTGAAAGGGGGCCAGCGGGGGCTTTTTCGGGCCGCCAGCTAAAATATAGTCCGCTTTGCTGCGCGTCGCCTTGGCCGTTTTCAAACACGCTCGGCGCAGCAACAACCTCGGGCACGAGTGGATCATCAGTAATGACCACGGTTAGCCCCAGCCGGGTAATGCCGAAAAGCTGCTTGGCGAATTCGCGCGGCATCCGAACGCAGCCGTGTGACGCGGGATAGCCGGGCAAATTGCCCGCGTGCATTGCAATACCGCCCCATGTTAGTCGCTGCATGAACGGCATTGGCGCATTGGAATATATATTTGATCGGTGATCGACGTCCTTCTGCAGGATCGTGAAGACGCCGGTTGGTGTTCGGTGGCCACCCTTGCCAGTTGAAACTGAAGTGACGCCGATGGGTACGCCGTTGCGGTAAATATAACCACGCTGCGTTTTGAGGCTGATGATAATCGTGACCGGCCCCTGCGGCGCGATTTCTGGTGCCCAGAAATATTCGCCGGGTTTGAGCTGCTCAATCGGGCCATCAACTGCGGTCTGCGCACTTGCAGCTTGCGGCGATCCCAACAAAAAAATGGCTGTAGCCGCGATAAATGCTGTTAATCTATGTGCCATCCTATTTGCCTGCAAACAGCAAACGCCCAGGGCCAAGCCGTTCAAGCACCATTTCAAGATCTAGCTGTGTCACGGTGAAGCAGCCTTGGCTCCGGCCAACGCGTCCCTGCGTTTTCGCCATCTCATGCGTCACATACGGAGCAGCGTGAATGACAATAGCGCGAGGCAAAGCTTGGTCATTTTCTGGATCAAGCCCGATCAGGCGGCGTGAACGGCCATGCTTTCCGACATAGGCGTCGCCAGTGACATAGCTGCCATTTGACGTTGCGTAGGAGCCGGGCTGGTTTGAAAAACGCTCAACAAAGCCGATATTGGCCGGATCTGAACCACGACCATGCGCAACGAGCAGGCTTGTCGTCTGGCCACTTGCGATATCGATCAAATGAAAACGCGGTTGCCTTGATGCGAGCGTAAAATCGGCAATCGCGATAACATCGGTATGCGTAATACGGGCTCTGTGTAGTGCAAGCGCGGCGCGAGCCTTCGCCAGCAAAATTGGTGAACGCTGTCCAGCGACTGATGCGACAGCGGGCGAAACACCCAAGGCGGCCGTACCAATCACGGCCGACCCGAGAAATGCTCTTCGGTTAAATTCCATAAGGGTTTATACCACAGTTGGTGATGAACGGTACATTGCTCATTTCACAGCCGCGAATAGGCACACCGCATCAGTGTCGCTGTGTGTTGATGCCTGCGATCAGATAGACCGGGCAACGACGCATCGCACCGGTTAGCAACAAGATGGCACCGACCCATGCCCAATCGATACTTAACCCGGCAAATAAGAAGGCAAATATTACCAGTCCGCCAAAGACTCGCAAAAATGCATCAGCTGGGCCGACATTAATTTTGAGCAGCCTAATCATAGTTGCTTTCCCAAATCGTTCACTGCCGAGTATGCCGACAGAGCTCTGTCGGGTCATTGATTTTGATCAAATTTAGGAATCTTGATTTGAATGACAAGGGCAGTCCTGCTTTACAAATGGTTGAGCCATGCGCTTATAGCATTCCAAGGCTCAGTTTTTTGAAAGTATGCCAATGACTGCACAACCGCCAATGAAAGCCGCGATCATTCCGGTGACGCCGCTTCAGCAGAATTGCACGCTGATCTGGTGTACGCAGACGATGCGCGGTGCGTTTAGCGACCCCGGCGGCGATCTTGACCGATTGAAAGCCGCCGCAGCAAGCCAAGGCGTGACGATTGAGAAAATCATTATCACCCACGGCCATCTTGATCATTGCGGGCAGGCGGGCATTTTGGCGCATGAACTCGGCGTGCCGATTGAAGGCCCTCATGAAGCTGACCGCTTCTGGATTTCAAGGCTTGGCGAAGACGGCCAGCAATACGGGATGAACGCGCAGGTGTTTGAGCCTGACCGCTGGCTCGAAAACGGCGATCAAGTGACCGTTGGTAATCTCACGCTTGATGTTTATCATTGCCCCGGCCACACGCCCGGCCACGTTGTGTTTCATCACGCGCCGTCAAGGCTCGCTATCGTTGGCGATGTGCTGTTTCAAGGGTCGATTGGCCGCACCGATTTTCCGATGGGTTGCTATGATGATTTGATCAATGCGATCACCACCCGGCTATGGCCGCTGGGCGGAGATACAGCGTTCGTTCCCGGCCACGGGCCAATGTCAACCTTTGGACAGGAGCGGAAAACGAACGCTTATGTCAGCGATATGATGCTGGCTTAGCCTGCAGGCACCGCCTCAACCGCAGCGCCCGGTGCGATTTCACTGACGGCCCCGTCGCTCGTATGCGCCACATAAATTGCATAGCCACCAAGCCCGAGTAATGAGACCATCGTGATCAGCGTCCCAATCATCCGGCCGGGAATGAAGCCGTCCATCCCAAAGGCATGGAGCAGGCGCCCGATAAGGTATAGGCTTGATACCGCCCAAAGCCATGTTGAGGTGCCAGTTGCTAACTCGATGGCACCGATCAGGATCAAGATGAACGGCGTAAACTCAGTAAAATTGGCATGCGCGCGCATCCGGCGGATGACATTTTCATTGCCACCATCACCGATCATGACCTTTTCTTTCGTGCGCACTTGGCCAACACGGATTGCGAGCCACAGATTGATTAGAGCCGCAGCGCCTGCGGCAGTGAGTGTGATTGGCAAAATCATGGTGTTAAGTCCCTCCTAAGACTGGAATAGTGCTGCCACGCCGCGCGCCCACTTGCAACTATGGCAAGAATCGGTATAGGCGCGCTCTCACATGTGATACGTCTGGCCGCTTCGGTCTGCGGCTGATAGGGTCGTGGTATGAATAAGTGGCTGAACTTATCATCACCCATTGCTAATAGATAAGAGACAGGTGCCGAAATGGCCGTTCCAAAGAGAAAAACCTCGCCATCAAAGCGCAATATGCGCCGCAGCCATGATTCGCTTCCTATTGAAGCCTATCAGGAATGCTCAAACTGTGGTGAACTTAAGCGCCCGCACAATATGTGCAGCGCGTGCGGCTTTTATAATGGTCGCGAAGTCATTGCTGTCGCCAGTTGATAGCGCTCACGCCTGCCGTATTGGATAACTGACTCGGTGAGTGACGCCCCGCGTTTGGCAATCGATGCGATGGGCGGCGATATTGGCATTGAGGTTATGCTAGCGGGAGCGGCGCTTGCACAAAGCCGCGCTCCCTCTCTGCTGTTTGATCTTGTTGGTGATAGCGCTGCGATTGATGCAGCGCTTTCTGCGCATCCTGTGCTCCGCAGCGTCTCAACCATTGTTCATGCTGATGACGTCATTTCAGGTAGCGACAAGGCGTCACAGGCGATCAGGCGTGCTAAGACAACATCAATGGGGATTGCGATTGATGCTGTAAAGCAGGGCCGTGCTGGTGCGGCTGTTTCAGCGGGAAACACTGGCGCGCTGATGGCGATGTCAAAGCTAGCACTGCGGACAATGCCGGGGATTGATCGTCCTGCGCTTGCCGCACTTTTGCCAAGTCTAGGCAAAACCGATTACGTAATGCTTGATCTTGGTGCCAACACAGAATGCGAAACGCGCAACTTGGTTGAATTTGCGGTGATGGGCGCGGTTTATGCCCGAATTGCACTTGGGCTTGAACAGCCGCGTGTCTCGCTGCTCAACATCGGTACGGAAGATTTGAAAGGCACAGATGAGATTCGGGATGCCGCGACTGTGCTGCGCGATTCAAAACATCTCCATATGAAGTTTCTTGGCTTTATCGAGGGCGATAAGATTTCACGCGGTGATACCGATGTGGTCGTTTGTGATGGGTTTTCGGGTAATATTTCTTTGAAAACGATGGAAGGGACGGCGCGATTTGTGACCGATTTGCTCCGCCGCGCCTTTACCAGTTCGATCCGGTCTAAATTCGGCTTTCTGATTTCACGCCCAGCCACAGAGCTGCTGCGCCACCATCTTGATCCTAATCAGCATAACGGCGCTGTGTTTCTTGGTCTCAACGGAGTGGTGGTCAAAAGCCACGGCAGCGCGAATGATCTCGGCGTTGCCAACGCAATTGGAGTGGCTGCTAAGCTCGTCGCCAATAAAATCACTCAGCGAATTACTGACGATCTGGCCAATGTCAGGGCAGCGCAAGCGTGACGATCCGCGCGGTGATCAAGGGCACCGGCTCAGCACTTCCCGCCCGGCGCGTTTCAAATGCTGAACTGGCTGAGCAAGTCGATACATCCGATGCGTGGATTGTGGAACGCACTGGCATCCGTTTTCGTCACTTGGCAGGTGAAGGTGAAACAACGGCATCGCTGGCTACTGAGGCTTCGCAAAACGCACTTGCAGCGGCAGGGATTGCGGCAGAACAGATTGATCTGATCATCCTTGCAACGGCAACGCCCGATCAAACCTTTCCGGCAAGCGCCACCAAGGTACAGGCAGCACTTGGTATTGCCGATTGTATCGCATTTGATGTCGCAGCGGTTTGTTCGGGGTTTCTCTATGCGCTGACTATAGCGGAAAACATGATTCGTGCGGGCACTGCCAAAACCGCACTTGTGATAGGGGCAGAAACTTTCAGTCGTATTCTTGATTGGGAAGACCGAGCCACCTGCGTCCTGTTCGGGGACGGCGCAGGGGCGGTAGTTCTTAAGGGCGAAAGCGGTGAAGCCGGCATAATTGCAACTCGGCTTCATGCTGACGGCCGCCATAATCAACTGCTCTATGTTGATGGCGGGCCATCAACCACGGGCACAGTCGGTAAGCTGCGGATGCGCGGTTCGGAAGTGTTCCGTCACGCCGTCACAAATTTGGCAAGTGTGATGACTGAAGTCCTTGATATTGCCGGGCTAAAACCAGCAGATATTGACTGGGTTGTGCCGCATCAGGCCAATGCGCGCATTCTTGATGCGACGGCGCGTAAACTTGGCCTTGATCCCGCAAAAGTGATTGTAACCGTTGACGTTCACGCCAACACATCGGCGGCTTCGGTGCCTCTTGCACTTGATATTGCCGTTCGTGATGGACGCATAAGAGCGGGTGACTTGATTGTGCTTGAGGCGATGGGCGGTGGCTTTACTTGGGGTGCCTGTGTCGCGCGGATGTAGGCTGAGTGCTGGCGGCTAAAGTTAACAAACCTTTGCGTAAGAATTGACCTTCACGATTAGTACGATAAAGAACGTCAACGTGTAAGCGTAAAAAAGGGGAGAGTTATGGCGGTCGCGGGTAGTCTAACGCGTGCTGATTTGTCTGAAGCAATCTATAATGAAATAGGCTTGTCGCGCGCAGAATGTGCTGATCTGGTCGAAACGATATTGTCTCATATGGGTGATGCACTCGCCAAAGGTGACAACGTCAAGATTTCTGGATTTGGAAGTTTTGTGCTGCGTGATAAACCACAGCGTGTTGGGCGTAACCCAATGACTGGCGTTGAAGTCGCGATTCCGCCGCGCCGGGTACTCACTTTTCGGGCAAGTCCCAAAATGACTGAGCTTATTGCAGAGGCAGATTGATCATGGTGTCAAGCTCATCAAAAAGCGCAAACGCCTTCCGCACTATTGGTGAAGTTGCCGATGAACTTGGCCTGCAACAGCACATACTGCGTTATTGGGAAACACGCTTCCCAGAGCTTCGCCCGCTTCAGCGTTCGGGTAAGCGGCGTTATTACCGCCCGGAGGATGTGGCACTTGCCGCACGGATCAATCAGCTCCTCAATCATGAGGGCTATACTATCAAAGGTGTCCAAAAGATGTTGGCGGGTGAACCTGCTGTAATGGCTGCGCAACGCCCTGACATCGCAAAACCAACCAAAGTGGCTCCGTCGTTAATTCCAGCGCTCATCGCGATGCGAAACCGTTTGGCAAAGGCGCTCGTGGAGGATGATGTCGCGGCCAGAATTTAGATATGAGAGGCTTCTAACGATAGGCTGAATCTAAAGATCGATCACCATCACAAGATCGGTAAACTCAGTCACGCCGACCATGAAGACCGTGTCACCGATGATTGACATGCCCTGCCGCGTGTAAAATTGCTGCGCCATGTGGTTGGCAGTATAAACCGCAAGCAACAACCGCTTGCCCCCGCGTGCGCGCGCAGTATCTCGACAAATCTCGAAAAGCTGCTTGCCAAACCCGCCGCCATGCCAACGGCGCAACATATAAATGCGCTTTATCTCAAAATCACCGGCTTGCGCGCCGGGAAGTTCAGCGGGGCCAAACATTGCGTAACCAATCGGTGCACCAAACGCCTCCTCAACGATCCACAATGCATAGGCAGGATCGCTGAGCCAATTTTGATAGGTCGCCACTGAATGACGGTCTCGTACATGATTGACCAGATCATCGCCGGGATGATCATTGGCAAAACTTTCAAGGAATGACGCTCCGCCGACCAGCGATAGCTTCGCCGCATCGGCAAGGACGGCACGGCGCAGAGTGAGCATGATCAGTCGGCCTCTGGGCCTAGTATGGGATCAAGATCGCGTGGCCGGATGAACCGCGTTAGTCGCCCGCCACCTTCTTTCACCTCGGTCCATTGATCGATATCAAATTGAATTTCGGCGAGACTTGCAGTCGGGAATTTCATTTCAAGGTTATCGCGCAGAGCATCGCCCTTAACGTCTGGCACCAGCATGAGCGCTAAATCCTCAAGCCCCGGGTTATGCCCGCACATGATCATGCGACCAGCTTCATCGGGGAGGTCTTGTACGACATCAAGCAATGTTGCGCCCGACGCGAGATAGATGCGCCGATCCCAATTGGGGTGCAGGATTCGGCCAAAGCCCTCCCAAAATCCATCAAGCGTTTCGGTGCAGCGGACAGCGGGCGATGATAAGACATGATCCCAATTGAGACCAAGATTGCGTGCGTATGCACCCATCAGCTTTGATCCACGCGTCCCGCGTTCGTTGATTGGCCGGTCAAAATCGCGTGCGACGGGCGAATCCCAGCCCGATTTACCATGGCGAAACAGCGTCAGTGTTTTCATAGTTGCACATCCTCCCCCAGTGCCGCCGTAACCGGGGGCATAGCATTCGACATCATGCTGACATGCGCAGCGGCTTCGTCAAGCGTCATCCGGTGAATTGGTGTCCCCGGCGGAAACGCTGTCAGCAAACGTGATGGCACAGCAGCCGAGAGCAGAACGAATACCCCGTGATCATCGGCACGGCGGATCAGCCGCCCAAACGCCTGCGCCAGTCGCGCCCGGATCAGCCGGTCATCATAGGCACTGCCGCCACCCGCCGCCTTGCGCGCGGCATGAAGCACACTTGGTTTTGGCCAAGGTACGCCTTCCATAATCACTTGTCGCAGTGAAGCGCCCGGCACATCAACTCCGTCTCGCAGCGCATCAGTGCCAAGCAGGCTCGCGCGCGGATCATCGCGGAAAATATCAACAAGTGTGCCAGTATCAATGGGATCAACATGTTGGGCATAAAGCGGCAGGCCGTCGCGTGCGAGCCGGTCAGCAATCCGCGCATGAACCGCGCGCAGGCGGCGGATCGCGGTGAACAGCCCAAGCGTACCGCCGCCTGCCGCTGCGATCAATTTGGCATAGGCTCCGGCAAGCTGCGGCACATCGCCGCGCTTGATGTCGGTGACGATCAGGACAGCGCTTTGCCGCGCATAATCAAACGGGCTTGGCGCAAGAAAATGCAACGGTGCCCCCGCCAAATGCGCGGCACCGCTTTTGGCCTCCGCTGCGGCCCAATCCTCGCCGCCGCGCAGTGTTGCTGAGGTGATAATCACGCCGTGCGCTGGTTTCAGGACGGTTTCGGCAAAGGGAATCGTTGGGTCAAGCCAATGGCGGTGCAGCCCAATATCAAATTCGCGGCCCTCGATACGGTCAACTGCCAACCAATCGACGAACAGCGGATCAGCAGGCCCGCCGAGCCGAGACAGGAGCGATAGCCACGCAACCAGCGCGTCACGTCGCCAGCCAAGGCTTGCAATTGCCCCCTCAACGCGCGCGCGGGCTTGGCCATCAAGCCAATCAGGGGCTTCCTCAATCAGCGCTTCCAAGCGTTGGCCGATGACAATTAATGGGCGCAATATTGTCTCAAGCGCTTTGACGGCGGGTTCAACTGCGGTGATCAGATTGCCATCAAGACCAGCGGCTTCGGTTTCAAGGCCGTAGCCAGCATCTTCGGCCTCGGCGCGGGCATAAACCTGCGTTCGCACGGCGCCAAGCAGCGCTTCAATTGGCCCGAACGGATCGCCCTCGCCAATGCGCGCGAGCCACCCGTCGCTTGGTAATGCAGCAGCAGCATTGGCGGCGGCAGCAATCGCAATTCCGCCTTCGGCATCATAGCTTGCTACATCGGCAAGCCGTGCCGCAAGCCCGCGCCGCCGCCCGCGCGCATTGGCTTCGGGGCCGATGATCCAGCGGCGCAGTTCAATCGCCTCTTGCCCGGTCAGCGCTGCGGCAAACATCCCGTCGGCAGCGTCAGCGATATGATGGCCTTCATCAAAGATGATCCGGGTTGGCTTATTCGCGGCCTCGCGCCCACGTGCCGCGTTGACCATGACGAGCGCATGGTTGGCGATGACGAGATCAGCGCCGGCGCTTGCCCGCGCGCTATGTTCGATGAAGCATTTGCGGTAATGCGGGCATCCGGCATAGACGCATTCGCCGCGCCGATCAGTGAGTGCAGTCGCGCCGTTGCGGCGGAAGAGTGTTGGCAGCCAGCCGGGCAAATCACCGCCAACCATATCGCCGTCGCGACTGTACGCGGCCCAGCGCGCCACCAAATGCGCAAGCACGGCGGCACGGCCAGCAAAGCCACCTTGAAGCGCATCCTCCAGATTGAGCAGGCAGAGATAATTCTCGCGCCCCTTGCGCACGACGACCTTGGCGCGGCGTTCGGCAGCATTTGGGAACAGCCGCGCGCTTTCGCTGTATAGCTGGCGTTGCAGTGCTTTGGTGAAGGTTGAAATCCAAACTGCGCCGCCCGCCTGTGCCGCCCAAAGCGAGGCAGGCGCAAGATAGCCGAGCGTCTTACCAATCCCGGTGCCTGCTTCGGTGAGAACAAGATTTGGCGAATCCTTGCGCATCCGGGGATTGAACGCGGTAACATTGGCACTGGCATAATCGCGCTGGCCGGGGCGCAGTTCAGCGCCGTGACCCGTCAAGTTATCAAGCCGTTCAAGCACCGCTTGTTCGCTCAATGTTACTGGGCGCGCGGGCGGGCGTGGGCCTGTTTCATCCCATTCGGGGAGTTTTGAGAAGAGCCAGCGCTCGGCCTTATCGGGCATCGCGATTATGTCAGCGAGTGTCCGCGCCCAAGGCCAGCGCAGCCGCGCGAGCGACTGCAGGCCGTCCCACGCGCCTTCGCGTTCGCGCCAATGCGTCGCGAGCCGATCAAACATCGCCTTTAAGGCCTGCTGTAGAAAGCGTGGAACCGCTTCGTCACTTTCGGGAACGGCGAGATCAAGCACCGCCGCCAATCCCTTGGGGGTTGGCACCATGAACTGTGCGGGGTGAAGGAAGGCGAACAGCTCAAGCAGGTCAAACCCCGACAGCTCTGGATAGCCGAGCCGTTCGCCAACCAGCGGCGCGTTCATCAGGATCATCGGGGTTTCGCCAGCGCGCGCAATCGCTTCGCCGCGCCCGATACGTCGGGTTTCACCGTTCGTATCGGCAATCCAGATACCGGCATGGCTTGCATGAAGCGCGGGATAAGGCAAAGGAGGCATCACCGGCCTCATTTGGCCTAGAGCGAACGAAAGAGCAACTTGAAGTGACCGATCTCCGCACCACCGCACTCGCATCCAAGGCTTGGCCCTATGAAGAAGCCCGCAAGCTGCTCAAGCGGGTGCGCGCGGATAAGCCGGTGGTGTTTGAAACCGGCTATGGCCCGTCAGGCTTGCCGCATATCGGCACATTCAACGAAGTGCTGCGCACGACGATGGTGCGCCATGCGTTCCAAGCGATGTCGGATATCCCGACGCGGTTGATTGAATTCTCGGATGACATGGACGGGCTTCGTAAGGTGCCAGATAATGTGCCCAATCAGGCGATGTTGACCGAACATCTCGGCAAGCCACTCAGCCGGATTCCCGATCCGTTTGGTACGCATGAAAGTTTTGCCGCGCATAATAACGCGATGCTGCGTGATTTTCTTGATCGGTTCGGGTTTGAATATGAGTTCATCTCGTCGTCAAGCCAATATGAAAGCGGCGCATTTGATGATGCGCTCAAGAACGTATTGCGCCATTATCAGGGGATTATGGATATCATGCTCCCTACGCTGCGCAAAGAACGTGCGGCGACTTATTCGCCCGTGCTGCCGATCAGCGAAAAGAGCGGAATCGTGCTTCAGGTGCCAGTGGAAGTGGTGGACGCGGGCGCTGGCCTGATCGCGTTCGATGATGACGGTGAACGCGTTACTCAGTCGATCTTAGGCGGCAAGGCCAAGCTCCAGTGGAAGGTCGATTGGGCGATGCGCTGGGTCACGCTCGGCGTTGACTATGAAATGTATGGCAAGGATTTGACCGATAGCGGCACCCAGTCGGGCAAAATCGCGCAGGTGCTTGGCGGTCGCAAGCCCGAGGGGCTGATCTATGAAATGTTCCTTGATGAAAAGGGTGAGAAGATTTCAAAGAGCAAGGGCAATGGCCTCGCGCTTGAAGAATGGCTGACCTACGGCCCGCCCGAAAGTGTTTCCTTCTACGCTTACCGCGAACCAAAAAGCGCAAAGCAGCTTCACATGGGGATCATCCCGCGCGCGGTTGATGAATATTTCCAGTTCAGGGCACAGTGGCACGAACAACCCATCGACAAGCGGCTTGGCAATCCCGTCCACCATATCCACAATGCTAATGTACCAACGGACGCGCCGCCAGTAACGTTCGGGCTGTTGCTCAATTTGGTCGGTGTTCTTGGCGCTGGCGCGACGCCAGATCAAGTATGGGGCTATCTCGGCAATTATGTGGCCGATGCCAGCCCAGAGACATATCCTGAGCTGGGTGCACTCATCGGCCATGCGCTTGCTTATAACCGTGATGTCGTAGCCCCAACGCTTGTGCGGCGTAAGCCTGAAGGGGGCGAGACGGCGGCACTGACTCGTCTCGATTCCGAACTTGCTACCCTCTCCCAAGACGCAAGTGCTGAAGATATTCAAAACATCATCTACGCCATCGGCAAAGAAGGCGGCTTTGAGAATCTGCGTGACTGGTTCAAGGCTCTCTATGAGACGTTGCTTGGGAGTAGTGCTGGTCCGCGCATGGGCAGTTTCATCGCGCTCTATGGGGTCGAAAATTCGCGCAAACTGATCGCAGAAGCTTTGGCATGAACGGGTATCATCTTGCCCAGATTAATGTCGGACGCTTCCTTCACGAGCGCGGCGACCCAGCCAATGCTGACTTCATGAACGCGCTTGATCCAGTCAATGCCCATGCCGAAGCCGCGCCGGGTTTCATTTGGCGGCTGATCGGTGATGGCAATGACGCGACTGATCTCGTGCCCGACGAAAGCGATCCGCAATTGCTCGTCAATATGTCGGTGTGGCGCGATGTCGATGCGCTTGCGAGCTTTGTTTACCGGCAGAGTGATCATCTCGTCTTCATGCGCCGCCGCAAGGAATGGTTTGAAAAGATTGAGGTCTTCATGGCGCTGTGGTGGGTTCCAGTGGGCCATATACCAAGCGTTGCCGAAGGGATGGAAAAGATTGCGTTGCTCAAAACGCACGGCCCGAGCGCACAAGCCTTCACCTTCCGCCAACCATTTGCCGCACCCGACGGTATGCCGGCGCATCCAGTTCTCGATGAATGCGCGTGAGGCTCAGGCCGCGCTAAGTCGCATCGCTGGATGAAGGACGGCTATGATCCGCTCCATATCCTGACCCAAATTTGTTTTCACCGCATCAGGATCAAGTTTTGAAAGCGCAACGATTAAAGGCATCGACAGGCTCAGCCTCAGCGTCCCGCCCCACCGGCCATCAGGCAGTTTAACGCATTTCACTGGCTGACCAACGCGAATCCCGCGCGCGGCCAAAACTCGCTGCCAGCGTTGTGCCGTCGCAAAATCGGGCTTGCATGGCAAAACCGATAGATCAAGCGTGGCAAGTGTCGCGTTTTCAAGCAACTGATCAGCCCCATTCGCATTTGATGTCATCAGCCGCGCACCGAGCGTATCTGCGCATTGTCGCGCGGCGTGGGCAAAGCGCGTGATGACATGTTCACATATATCAGGGGCAAGCGCGACAAAACGGTCAAGCTCAAAAAGTGCTGCTTCAAGCCGGAGCAGCAACCCCGGATTGGCATCGGTTGGAAGAGCCCCACACCCCGGCCAGTCTTTGGGCCATTCGCCGCGCCTAAAAATATGCGAAAAGCCAATTGGAAGCGGCTGATCCGTCGCCATGCTTTGCGGCACCAACGCAAAACCAGAAAAGGGCGGGCCACCGATGAATTTTGACCCCGTCATCATAACAACCGCACCGCGATCAAGATAGGCGTTGAGCGAGGCGGGGCTAATTCGCGCCTGACAGCAATCAACAACGAACGAAAGCCTATTGCCGAATTGCTGATGAAGCGCGTCTACTGTTGCAATCGCGGGCAAAACGAGCGCGGTTTTTGATCCGTGAACAATATGCGCCAAAGGGTGGCGCTGTTGCGCATTGGCTGCGCGCGTAGCCTTGGCTATGGCTTCGCCAATATCAGCCGAACTTTTTGACTGACCATCGACACCTCTGACGGCGATATCGGTTACGCATGTATCCTCAAACCCAGAAACCGGTGCGCCCTTGTCGAGCCTTTCGACCAGCGCAGTTTCAGTCGCGAAATAGCGGCCTTCTGCAGAAAGGAGGCATCCACTCCCAACCTCGTCAGCGCCAAGCAGAATGTTGGTGACGGGTTGACCGCTGCGCGCACGTGCAAAGTGGAGGGCAACATATTCAAGGTCAGTGCCAGACGGCGCGAAAACGATATCAACGCTTTCATCAAGTGCATAGGCTGCGCGAATCCGGGAACGCATAGCTTCAAGCGCACTTGCGTAAGCCGCACCGCTCAAGGCATGGCCAGATTCCCATTCCGCAACGACTGCACGCAGATGATTAAAGGCATCAAGCGAAATATCATTGGCGGTTGAAGCCGCAAATCCAAGCATTTCGCGCGGGAAAGGTGATGCGCCGTAGACATTAACGTCACCGCCAGCAGGAACCCAGATACGGCGATCACCCCCTGCGGTTAGCGTTCGACCAAGAAAGATCGGGTCAAACTCATGAATTGACATAGCAGACTGCCCACACACATTTTTTACAAACATAGAATCGATTTGCTTCATGTTGATGACGCACGGCGTCATCGATTTGTCATCGTGGTTTGCAATAATATTCGAATGATCAATTCACGACTCCCGCTGGTCATGCCGCGTTATGTTTCGCTTTCGGGTGAAGCCAAGGCTGGCGTTCATATTCTTTTTATTGCCAAGCATGTGTTTTGGCAGGGAGGATTGCATCATGTAGATGGCAATCACGCGCATTATCACCGCGAGATGCGCACTGCGCTTGAAAATCTTGGGATAAAGCTCTCGCTCGCCGATAATTATGAGGCGCTGTTTGCTGATCCGGGGTGTGACTTTGTCTTTCCACTGCTCAATCGCGGCGGATTTATGAATAGTGAGATGCTGCTCCCTTTGCTTTGTACGCGGCTCGGTATCCCCTTTCTTGGTGCTTCCCCCATTCTGCGCGGGCTTTCGGATGACAAGCATCTGACCAAATTGGAGGCCCAGGCACACGGTGTGCCCACCGCACCATGGGCGATATACCGGCGCGGGGCAGCCGTTGATGAAATCATCTGCCCAATGGCCGAGCGGATGGTGATAAAGCCCAACGCGTCCTCGGCAAGCTGGGGCGTGCGCGATGCAACAAGCTGGTCAAGCGTTGCTCAAGCCGTCAGCGCAATTCATGATGAAGGCCATGACGCCATTGTTGAGCCGTTCCTTGATGGTAGCGATGTCGAAGTACCAGTGATTATGGCAGACTCTGCGCCTGCGGTTATGCCGATGATGCTGTTTGAACAAGCCGATCCGGCGCATCTGCGTACCTATCAGGAAAAGCGCGATTTGGTTGACCGTTCGAACAAATATAGTCTCGTCGAATTTGACGATCCTGAACTTGCTCCGCGAATCACCGAATATACCCGGCGGATGGCGGCGATATTCCACCCATTTGATTATGGCCGCTTCGAATTCCGTCTCAATCCAGCAAGCGGCGAGATTAACTTCCTTGAGGTTAATCTCAACTGTAACCTCTGGTCAGAAAAAGTATTTGGCCGCTCGGCATTGTTGATGGGCTGGACGCATGACCAGTTGATCGAAACGATTTTGAGCGAGAGCCTTTCGCGCCATGGCTTGATCAAGCATCAGAATATGCTTGCCGCCTGAGGATGGTTGCAAGAATCATCGTGCTTGCCGCCCAGCGCCCGGGCGTTGTTGATCCGCTGGCCCAGCGTTTTGGGGTATCACATAAATGTCTGGTGCCAATTGCAGGAGTGCCGCTGATTGACCATGTCCTTCGGACGGTTGCCAGCCATACGGTGACCGCCGATGTGATGATTTCAGTAGAGCCTGAAATTTTTGATGAGGTGCAGGGTGTGATTGATCGGCTGCCGCCGGGTTCGCGGCCAGTTCATTGTGCGGCGTCAGCCAATAATATTGCCGATAGTGTGTTTGCTGCGGCGCGCGGCCATTTCGGCCCGATTATCATTACGACGGCGGACAATGCGCTGCTCACGCCAGATGCGCTTGACGCGGTGGTGAAAACGCTGACGCACGGAGCAGATGTTGCGATTGCCATGGCAAAGCGCGAATCGGTGCTTGCGATGCACCCCGATGCTCAGCGGCGTTTTTATCGATTCGCCGATGCATCTTATTCAAACTGCAATCTCTACGCGATGGCGGGGCCGCAAGCGCTTCAAGGCGCCGAGATTTTCAGGGGCGGTGGCCAGTTCGCCAAAAAAGCAGGCCGGATTATTGAGGCGTTTGGGCTGATCAATCTGATCCTGCTCCGGTCGGGCCTGATCTCACTGCCGCGTGCCCTTGCCAGAATTTCGCGTCGGATCGACCTGACGATTGCGCCCATCATCCTGAGCGATGGGCGCAACGCGATTGATGTCGACAATGAACGCACTTATGCAATTGTTGAGGGGCTTATTTCCCCCCGCCCGCAATCCAGTCATTAATCTTCTTCTCAAGTACCGTCATCGGCAGTGCGCCGGTCATCAGCACTTCGGTGTGGAATTTGCGCGGATCAAATTTTGCGCCAAGCGCGGTTTTTGCTTTGGCTTTCAAGCGTAAAATGGTGAGCTGGCCGACTTTATAGGCAAGAGCTTGTCCGGGGATTGCGATATAGCGCTCGACCTCAACGCGGGCGTCGGTTTCACCCATGCTAGAATTGTCGAGCATATATTTAATCGCGCTGTCCCGCGTCCAGCCTTTGGCGTGCAGCCCGCTATCAACCACCAGCCGCATCGCGCGGAGCATTTCATCGTCGAGCCCGCCAAAGCGCTGATACGGGTCTGTTTCCATGCCAAGTTCGTTGTAAAGCGTTTCGGCATAAAGCGCCCAGCCCTCAACATAAGCGGTATTGCCGCCAAAGCGCATGAACGCGGGGAGCGCGGTATTTTCTTGGGCCAAGCTGATCTGGAAATGGTGGCCTGGTGCGGCTTCATGAAGGTAAAGCGTTTCCATTCCCGGCGTTGTGCGTGATGGCAGATCATAGCTGTTGAAATAGAAAATGCCGGGGCGCGATCCATCAGGTGTGCCTTGCTGGTATGAACCACCCGCTGCGGTCTTTTCGCTATATTCAGGCACTGGCCGGATTTCGAGCGTTGATTTGGGCAGCGTTGAGAATTGCTCAGCAATCCGGGCGTCAACGCGTTTGCCGATTGCGTAATAAGCGTCGCGCAGCGCTTCTTTAGTTTTGAGTTTGAATTGGGGGTCATTGCGTAAAAAGACAAAAAACTCGGCAAGCGTGCCTTTATAGCCGGTCTTGATGCGGATCGCATCCATCTCCCGCTTGATCCGTGCGACTTCGCTCAGCCCAAGATTGTGAATATAATTGGCGGTTAGCGGCAGCGTGGTGTTTGAAAGGATCTGGTAATTATAAAATGCCGCACCGCCCTTCATATGGACAAGGCCAACGCCTTCGCGCGCGAGGGGGAGATATTCGTTTTTGAGAAAATCGCGCATCCGCGTGTTGGCTGGAATAATGCCATCGCGAATGACAGCGCTATATTCCGCCTTCAATCGCGCCTGATCAGCAGTACTGATTGCATCAGGGAATTTTTTGGCTGGCGTGTAAAGTGGTGATCCATCAACGCCTTGCCCAATTTGGAGATCAAACTGGCCTATCATGTTGTTGACGATCAGTTTGGGGTGAACAACACCGGCCTTCATTCCCTCACGAAAGCGCCCAATCGCACGATCAAGATAGGTGATGTAATCGCGGTGGCGTTTGAGATTATTCTCATAATCAGCCAACGTGTTGAACGGGGCCGCGCCCTGTCCCGATGCAAATTCGGGGTAGAAGACTTGAAAACCGAAAAAATGGTCGATCGGTCGTACTTTGGATAGCGAAAGCAATTCAGGTGCGTACCCCCGCAGTGTTAGCTCTGTATTGGATTTGAAGACATCATAAGCGATTTTATCAGTCTCATTAAGCGATGCGCGGTTAATTTTGGCGAGCCGGGCAAGCTCATTCACCGCCGCGCGGCGTTCGCCTTCATAATACGCGTCGGTGATCGAATCGCCGAGCTTGTCAGCATAGCGCATATCACCGCGAAACAATGCGTTGACCGGATTGCGACGCAGGCTGTCTTCATCGCTCTCGGCGAACAGTTTTTTGAGGTCAGCCGCAGGGTCAGCCTTAGCCATGGTTTCGGTTGCAGCGAAAGCAGAAGGCGCAACTGCAAGTGGAACCAAGCTGGCAAGCAGTAATGTGGCGAATTTAAGGTTCATGGTCGGCACTCCGGGCAAATCTGTTCTGCTTTGCGCGTAACGCCACTTCAGCAAAAAGCAAAACTCTTCGATCAACTGCCCACCCTCTTCGATGGACGCGCCCTTAAAGAAAATGATGAGCGTGGAGGCTTGTGTCGGCGCGCGCGACATCGCTCCATACCAGCTGCTCGGTTTCTCCATCAAATATCCACAATGGCAAATTAGCCCCGCTCGCATTGGCCTGCGGGCGGTTTTTATTGGATAAAATCATGGATTTATCGGTGACGAGCACATCAAAAAATGGTGTTAAATTATCAGCACTAATAGCTGTGATACTCCCCCTGTTTATGGCGACGCCACTGGCCGCACAAAAGACAAGTGATACCGCTGAGGCTCCCAAGAAAGACCTTGAGATTACACTTGGGGCTGGCGTTGCTGTTGGCCCTGATTATTATGGATCGAAGAAAACAGAGTTTGATTTTGTTCCTGTCGTGGACATTGTTTGGAAAAACCGCTTTTTTCTCAGCACGCTCCAAGGCCTTGGAGCTTATGCAGTCAATGATGAAGAAAGTGGGATCACCCTCGGCGCATCAATCGCGCCGGGCAATTCGCGCACACGCCGTTTCTTACAGCCGCGATTGCGTGGGCTTGGAACGATCAAAACATCGGTACAGGGTCGTTTATTCGCCAGCTACGCCCCGGTTGCGCCAATCTCACTCTCAGTCAGCGTTGCCAAGGATTTCGGCGGAACCAAGGGATATCAGGCTGACATAGGGCTTGATGCAGGCGTTCCGCTTGGCAAAAAGCTGATCGTTGCTGCGAGTGTTGGCGCAAGCTATTGGGACAGAAAGCTGACCCAAGGTTTTTTCGGCGTTACTGCCGCGCAATCAGCCCGAACTGGGTTTCGAACCTTCAACGCTAAATCAGGTTTCAACTCTTACTCGCTTGGGTTGAGTTCAATTTATAAGCTGACTGATCATTTCAATCTTAACTTGATATTGGGGGCTGAGCGCCGTCTTAATGATAGCGCGCGTAGCCCGGTGATTGAACGCAAATTGGATCGCTCGGCAATTTTCGCGGTGAGCTACACGTTTTAAGATTTTGCCACCTGAAATATTCATGAAACCATTGATCATATTGCTTTAGATTACAAAAGTTGAGGTGTGCGGTCTGGCAAACAACATGGTTCTAATCAAAGAGAATCCTTGTGACGCGGAACTGACTTCAGATCCGCGTCACAAGGGGCCCCATGATTACTTTTAATTCGGCAAAATATTGACTGGCTTGGATTAAAATTCCCCAGCCACGCCAACACGTGCGGCTGTATCTTTGCCACCAGCATGTGAAGCACCTGCCGTAAGTGCGAACGGTGACCGAGTGTTGAACCTGTGGGCAATTGATGCGCTGAAACCTGTTTCGCCGCGATAGCTAGCGACGTTGGCTGTGTAACTTGTTTTACCTGGCGCGGATGGGAAGGGTGCCGGGGAAAGTGCGGCTGCTGCGGCAATTCCGCGTCGCGCTTCTTTGCGGTTGGTTCGGGCGAGGTCGAATAGGCTTGCCTGGCCAGATTGGAGAGACGCGACAGCGCCGTCGATTACTGCTTGGCCCGATTGTAGTTCGGAAATGGCGAGTGACTGTTGCCCAAATCCGGCCCCGGCCCCGCTTTGTGCCTGACGCCCAACCGTACCGTTCGAATCGACAGTCAGAAGAAACTCCGTTCCAGTTTGGGCAGCATCACTCGCCGCTAAATCTCCAATTGCGACCGAACTGCCAGCGCCGCCAAGCCTGACTTGGTTGACAGCCGTTGTTGTTGCACCAACCCCGAGGGCTGTTGAACCAGTAAAGCCAGCTGACGCGCCGATACCAAGTGCAGTGGTATTCGTACCGGCCGCACTGGCAACATGGCCAATCGCAGTGCTGCCATCGCCGGTTGCTTGGGCATTTTGGCCATAAGCACTTGCGCGTCCTGCATTGGCATTGGCCGAAGCGCCGGTTGCGGTTGAGAAATCACCGCTGGCATTGGCCGAGCGGCCCGTGGCCGACGCCTGCATACCCGATGCAACGGCCCCAAAACCAATAGCATTAGCAAGATCGCCCGAGGCACTGGCGATAGTGCCGATGGCGACAGCGCCGCTTCCGGCAAAAGCCTGAGCGCCAATCGCGCTTGAGTTGACCCCTTGTGCTTGCGCCGCCGCGCCTATGGACGCTGCGTTGAGTGCGGATGCTTGCGCCAGACTACCTATCGCAACAGCATTTGCACCCGTGGCTTGAGATCTGTTGCCAAGCGCAATGGTTTCAGGCGCGGATGAATTTGCATCGGCACCAAGTGCAACCGAATTGGCACCCGATGCAGTCGCTCCAATGAAATCGGCATCTGCACCGTCACTACCAATGGCAATAGCGCTGACGGCGGTCGCTTCAGCATCCGCACCAAAAGAATTTGCGTTTAGCTGCGTCGCCCTTGAAAGAACCCCAATTGCTGTTGATCTTTGCCCGCTTGCCTGCGCAACTGCACCAAAAGCGCTGCCATTTAACCCTGCGCTTGCGATTACACCAACTGCGGTTGCGCTATTGCCCGTCGCCTGTGCGCCTTGACCAAAAGCGCTTGCACTGCCTTGGTTTGCAACTGCGTTTGCACCAATGGCAGTCGCATTGAGGCTTGACGCAAGCGCATCATTACCAATCGCGATGGCATTAGTGCCTGACGCCGTGGCACCAAGCATGTCGGCATCACCACCATCACTGCCAATTGCAATTGATCGAAGCCCAGTCGCTTGAGCGCTGTAACCGACCGCCGTTGCATCGGCCATTGCCGAAATGGCGCGGTTGCCAACGGCGGTTGCTTGTAAAGCTGTTGCGCGGGCTTGCGAACCAAATGCACTTGCATCTTGTTGGGTTGCGTTTGCATTTTGACCAAACGCAGCGCCATTGCTTCCGCTAACAGTGGCGAAGGTTCCAAATGCGCTGCCATTCGCGATCACCGATGCGTTGGTTCCAACAACGGTTGAGTTCTGGCCAGTGGCTTGAGCATCCCTACCAATTGCGACGGCAAATGTTTGCGTGGCCAACGCATTGGTGCCGACTGTTGTTGAACTTAGCCCCGTTGACCGTGCATTGAAGCCAAAAGCAGACGCATGGCTGACAGTAGCAGCCGCATTGGTTCCAATTGCCGTAGTGAAAAAACCAGATGCAATTGCATCACTCCCAATCGCAATCGCATTTTCAACCGAAGCAACCGCGCCAAGTGTATCAGCATCAGCGCCATCGCCTCCAATCGCAATTGATCGCATTGCTGATGCAGTGGCGGCTCCACCAATTGCAATGGCTTCGGATGCTGTTGACCTAGCATTGAATCCAAAAGCAGACGCATTGCTAACTGTCGCAGCCGCATTGGTTCCAATTGCCGTACTGAAAACACCAACTGCAATTGCATCACTCCCAATCGCAATTGCATTTTCGGACAAAGCAGCCGCGCCACGAGTATCAGTATCGTCACCATCGCCGCCAATTGCAATTGACCGCATTGATGTTGCAGTCGCGGCTCCACCAATCGCAATAGCCTCTGATGCTGATGCATCAGCAGGGCCACCAACACTGTTCACATCAAAAAAAGGATTAGCAGCGCTTGCAATCGCGGCGTTGAGTTGGCCTAAATTTACTGCGTCTGTTGCGACTGTTCCAGCAGTCAAATCGACAATTTGCCGCGAACCTATTGCGAGGGTTCTCTCCCGATCAGCAACTGTGCCCGATCCAATCGCAACACTGTTGGCCGCGCGTGCAAAGGCTTGCTCTCCAAGGGCAGTTGAAGAAAAACCTGTTGCTTGTGCATTGACACCAATTGCTGTGGAAGAGCTATTCGACGCTATGGAGTTACTACCAACAGCAGTCGCGAAAGAGCCGGATGCCTGCGAATTATTGCCAATCGATATCGACGATGTGCCAGATGCACGCGCAACAGTACCAATGGCTGTTGCTCGAATGCCAGTCGCTTGCGCACTTACGCCGAAAGCACTTGTCTCAGGTTCGCTGGTAACAGTTGCTGCCCCTACTGCAGTGCTGTTATCGCCAGTTGCTTGGGAGTTGTTACCAAAAGCACTAGCGGCACGACCGGCAATAGAAAGAGCTCCGATCGCGGTTGCTCCGATATTGGCACGGGCACTGGAACCAAACGCGGCCGCGCCACCCCCAGCTTGCGCTTGAGCACCAACTGCCGTTGCAGCTGTATCCGAAGCATTGGCATTCTGACCAACGGCGGTTGCATTGACGGCAGCGCCAGTTGTTGAATTTGTGCCACATTCAGTTGAGCTCATGCCCAAGCCATTGTTGCACGGTGCTGTGCCGTCTGCCCAAACAGGACTTGCCACAGCAAGTGCCACTGCACTCGCCGATAGCGAAAGCTTTAGAATGAAATTATTGCTATTATTTTGAGTGTTACGCATGTTATAAACTCCCTATTTGTGACACATATTTTAGTAAAATCATCGATTTTTTGATTTCGGCACAGAAAAAAACATCTGTTAATTATGATTGCGATGTCTTTATTTGTTTTTGTATCTGATGGCTCTGATAAGCTCCAATAACATGGCTCTAATCAGAGTAAGGCTTTCTTCAGCCAGCAACTGCCCAGAAACGTTCACGGAACCATTTGGTGACGATATATTTGCGGCCAGCACTCACGGGGACGCCTTCATGTAACGTCAGCGTGTTTGGCGCGCCGATATCGTCCATATTATTCCACATCACGAGCATTGCGGTGCGCGGCGATACACACATGCCAGCATTTGGGAAATTGGTTTCGCCGCCGCTTTCAGGCTCATTGAGGTAGATCATCGCTGTCCAACTGCGTTGCCCGCCTGATTTGCGTTCATCCTCCCAATAAGGCTGGCTTGGGAAGAAATGATCATAATGCGGTTTGAACTGTTGGCCGACGTCATAGCGCTGGCCTTGGAGGGTTTCACCGTGGCGGCGGTCAACCCCCATCAATGTGCAAATCCGCCCCTCAATCCGCGCGACGATCGGATGATGTGGATCAAGGTTGCAGCTAAAACTGGTGCGAAACTCTTTTTGCTCAGTGCCTTCATAGAGCTTTGAGGGGAAGGGATCATTGTCGATCAACGCGACTAGCTCAGCGCATTCCTCATCAGTCATGAAATGTTGGACGATGTAAAGGTCAAGCCCCCCTCCCGAGACAATCTCGACGCGGTCATGTTTTTTGAGTTTGCGGCGGACGCTTTTGCCAATCTCGGCAAGTTTGGTTGAACCAAGCGCTTGTTTTTTGAGGGCTGTACTCACTCGATTACGCGGCCTCTCACCATCACAAAATCAACCTTTTCAAGCGCGCGCACATTGGCGAGAGGATCACTCGCCACCGCAATAATATCAGCAGAATAGCCAACTGCAATCTTGCCAATCTCATTTTCAAGGCCAAGCAGTTTCGCCGCACCCGTTGTTGCAGTCGCGATTGCTTGTGCTGGGGTCAGCCCGCCAAGGTCAACCATTTGGGCAAACTCTTGTGCATTGCGGCCATGCTCAAACACGCCTGAATCGGTGCCAAAAGCAATGGGTACGCCCATTTCACGCGCAGCCTTAAGCGCCATGCCTACTGATTTGAGCGTCTCGCGGACTTTGGCTTCAACCGTTGGCGTGTAGATATTCTTGCCGAGCCTTTCGCGAATGCCAGTGAACGCCATCAGCGTTGGCACCATATAGCTGCCGTTTGCTTTCATCATTTTGAGCGCTGCAGCGTCAGCAAAGGTGCCATGTTCAATCGAATCAACGCCAGCCTTAGCCGCACCCTCAATCCCGCGCGCGCCGTGGGCGTGGGCTGCCACTTTGAGGCCAAGCCCGTGCGCGGTGCTGACGATCGCGCTCATTTCTTCGTCAGTGAAATGCTGCCCAAGGCCGCGTCCTTGCTGGCTCAATACGCCGCCAGTTGCAGTGATTTTGATAACATCGGCCCCGCGCTTTGAGGCTTCACGGACGCGCGCTGCGCACTGTATCGCCCCGGTGCAGGTATTATTGCCATCAAGCGCTGCGTTAACCTCTGGCCGAAAGCCCGAAACATCGCCGTGCCCGCCGATGATTGAGATCGCCGTGCCCGCCGAAATGATGCGTGGCCCCGGAATGAAGCCCTTGGCGGTGCCGTCACGCAGAACAAAGCCAACCAAGGGTGCTGAACCCAGATCGCGCACCGTGGTGAAACCAGCAAGTGCTGAAAGTCGGGCATTTTTCGCGCCAACGACTACACCCCATTCATCGGGATCAACAGCTTCACTGCGATAATCGCCGCCGGGATCGCCCGAGAGGTGGACGTGACTGTCGATCAAACCGGGCATGACAGTTTTGGTTGAAAGGTCGATCAGCTTTGTACCCGTGGCGACGGGTTTCAAACCTGAACTGATTGCGCTGATTTTCCCGTCGGTCACGGTAATCGTTGATGGCCCTGCTGCCGCTGTCGAAGCATCGCTGATCAACCTCCCGGCATGAATGATAATCGTTTCAGCACTTGCTGTGCCGCCTGCTGCCAATGCAGCCGCCATTCCGATCAAAAAATTGCGCATCATCGCTCCCTTATGTTCCGCCAGATTGGCGGGAGGTTGCGCGTGATGCAAGCCCTTACAAAAAGGCCCGGAGCGTTTCCACTCCGAGCCGAAGTTTTTGCGGGCAATAACTTACCAGAAAAAATCGTAGATCACATCGACAACCGCGCCGTTGCGGAGATCGACGAGTAACACATCATCATAATAGCGCACCCAGCGGTACGGCCCGTCTGCATAGGGCAGGCGGTAGGCAAAGGGATCGCTGATCCAGTAACGATCATTATAATAGCTTGAGCCAATTTGGATGCCGATGCTGAACCGCTGATAGCCATAGCGTGACCCGAATGGATCATAATAGCGTGATTGGCGGAAGAAGTTGCGGTTCGAAAAACGGTAGGACTTCCAGTCATAGCGATTGTCACGCCGCCAATCGCGGTTCCAACGAAAATCCTTGTTACCGCCGTTATAGCTATAATCGCGGTTGTCACGATTGCCGTAGTTTCGGCCATCGCGGCGCTGCCATTTGCCGCCGCCATCACGATACCAATTGCCGTCACGCGCGATTTCACCGCGTCTGCGATAATCATCGCGCTCAAACCGGCGGCTTTCATCACGATCTGAGCGATATTCTTCGTTGCGACCAAAGCGCTGACCATCACTCGGTTCAAAGCGACGGCCATTATTGCGGCGATCATTCTGCGGTGTCGTAACGACTCCGGATTGCGGGATTGCGCCAGTCACAACGCCGCCTTGGCGTCTATCGAATCGCCGGTCATCACGGCGCACTTCGACATTGCTTTGCTGCTGATAACTCCTGCGGTTGAAAAAGCCACCATCGCGCCGAACCTCAGTCCGGTTTTGCTCGCGGTTGTCACGGCGTTCAAAATTACCGCGATCCTGACGAACCTCAACATTGCCTTGCTGTTCTGCGCGGGGCTGGAAAACCCGCCGTTCTTGCTGAGGTGCCTGTTGTACCTCTACCTGAGAACGTTGCTCGCGCGCACGTTCAATTCGCTGCGGCGCGGATTCGCGAATACGCTGGCGGCTTTCGATCACATCAATATCATTGGTCACTTGTGCGATTGCGGTCGTCGAAACCGAAGCACATATGGCCATCGCGAAAAGTAGGGTGTTGGTAAAGCTACGCATAGTCAAGGTCACTCCTCAAACCTGTCACGACTCAAATACGCATCGTGGACAAGATGAAGTGTGCGCTCCCGTCGATGAGCCGTAGCTTAACGGAATCTAAAGCAAATAGACAGCTATTCGGGCTTGACCGGAGTGAGTGCAGGCACCGCGCGGGCGGCATCGTCAGGGTCTATTCCGGGAGGCGGCGCGGCAACAATCCGTTCCTCACCGCGCAGCACGGCAGCAGCCCGTTTCACCGCGCGCCTGATCCGTGGATAGGTGCCACAGCGACAGATGTTAGTGATCGCTGCGTTGATGTCAGCATCGCTTGGGCGCGGGTTTGATTTGAGGAGGATTGCTGCCGCCATGATCATCCCCGGCTGACAAAAGCCGCATTGCGGCACGCCCTCGGCAGCCCAGGCCTGTTGCACTGGATGGCTGCGGTCACGCGACAGCGCTTCGATGGTGGTGACGAAGCTCCCCTCAATTGCGCTGATTGGCACTATGCAACTGCGCACCGCACGGCCGTCGACATCAACGGTGCACGCTCCGCAATCACCCGTACCGCAGCCATATTTGGTGCCGGTCAGGTTTGACGCATCACGTAGTGCCCACAGCAGAGGCGTTGCTGGATCAAGGCGGTATTGAACGGGCTGATTATTGACGGTGAATTTAGTCACGCCAGCTCATGTCAATCTTATCAACGAGGCGCACCATCGCGTTAAACTCATTTCTGCCCGAACCGCCCGGAATCTGTGTTTGGCCAATGTCGCGCTGATGGACACGTATCACATCATCACCAACGGTGATTGGCTTGCCCATTGAAAGCGTTGCCATTTGGATTTCACACGCGCGCTGGAGCACCCAATGCTTGATAAACGCATCGGGCAATGTCTTTCCCATCACAACCGGGCCGTGGTTGCGCAGCATCAGGATACGCTTGTCGCCAAGGCTCTTGAGCAGGTTTGGCCCCTCATCATCACGCACCGTGACGCCTTCAAAATCATGATAGCCAAGTTGACCCATGAAATTGCAGGTGTAGAAATTTACTGGCTGAAGCCCGCCTTCAAGCGAGCATACTGCCATGGTTGCGGTAGTGTGTGTGTGGATGATCGCATGGGCATCTGGAATTTCGCGGTGAAACAGGCTGTGCTGAACAAAGCCAGCGCGGTTAACTGGATAGGGATTGTCATCAAGTTTATTGCCCTCAATATCAATTTTAACGAGGTTTGAAGCCTTAATCTCGCTGAAATGCAGGCCGGAGGGGTTGATCAGGAAGCTGCCATCTTCGCCGTCGATCTTCACCGTGATGTGGTTGAAGATCATTTCATCCCAGCCGAGCATCGCAAACACGCGGTAACAAGACGCAAGTTCTTGCCGCGCTGTCCATTCGGCTTCGCTATATTTGGTTTGCTGATTAAGGGCTGTAGCCATTATAATATCCTCGCGTTGTTCATCGGACTTATCGCAAAGCCGGGCCGATGATGCAATGCGGCTTGAGTTTTAAGGAATCGGTTGTTAAAGGGCCAGCGAAAGATGTGGCAATTTGCCGCAGCGATTCCCTATTTGTGTTCGGGTTTGTCGATCCGTTTGGATCGATCAGGCCGTTTTTTGATCTGGAGTGTGACCAATTTATGCAAATCATCGTTCGCGATAATAATGTCGATCAGGCGCTGCGCGCGCTCAAGAAGAAGCTGCAGCGCGAAGGCGTTTACCGTGAGATGAAACTTCGTCGTCACTACGAAAAGCCATCTGAAAAGCGTGCCCGTGAAAAGGCTGCGGCTGTGCGCCGTGCGCGCAAGATGGACCGTAAGCGCATGGAGCGTGACGGCGTAAAATAAGCGTCACATCTGTCTTAGCCTGATCAAGAGGTATCCCGATGTCTGTTACTGCTGTTCCGATTCCGCCGGTTGAAAAAGGCTCGCTCGTTAAATTGTGGGGCGGGCTTGCGCTCGCGGTTGCGATTGCAGGCGGCGTCGCTTGGGCTGGCACAGGCGGCAGTGGCTCGGCTGGCGGTTGTAAGACGGTGACAGCATCAGGTCTTGGCTATTCGGTTGTCAAAGCCGGCGAAGGCGCAAAGCCGACCGATACTGATGTCGTCCTCGTCAATTATAAGGGCACACTTGCCGCAGACGGTAAGGAATTTGACGCCAATCAGCGCACGCCATTCCCCGTTTCGCAGGTCGTCCCAGGCTTTAGCGAAGGCCTAAAGCTGATGCAGAAGGGTAGCACATATAAATTGTGTATCCCCGCAGCGCTTGGTTACGGTGCGCAATCGACCGGCCCCATCCCGGCCAACGCGGATCTTGTATTTTCGGTTGACCTAATCGATTTCAAGAGCATGGCTGAAATTCAGGCAATGCAGCAGCAGATGCCGCAAGAAGGTCAAGCGCAAGGCGGCGCAGCGCCACAGGCAGCACCTAATTAAGCAAAATTATTAGGTTAAGGTTATTTCGCTTCGCTTGGTCGAAGGCTTGACCCTGCGCGTCCCGGACGCAATGCGCTGAACCAACTGACTGGATTGGTCAGTCGAGACGTGCCATCAAGTGAGAAAGTGATGAATTCGGCGCGACCGCCGATATTTTCCCATGGTACTGGCCCACCAAGCCCGCCCTGATCAATTTGAAAACGGCTGTCGGATGAATTGTCACGATTGTCACCCATCAGAAAAAGATGGTTTTCAGGAACCGTTATGGCCGCGAAGGAATCACCTTGCGATGTGTTGGTCAGATCAATGGTGTCGTAGCTGCGTCCGCTTGGCAGCGTTTCGCGGTACACCGGCATTTCGCAAAGACGCGTGCCATCGGGGTTAAACTTGATAAGCTGTTCATAGCGACCGTCGGTGCACGGCGTATTTTCATCGACCGGAATGAGACGAATTTGTTTTGCGCCGCGTTTGATTGGAACGCCGTTCAATATGACAATGCCGCCGCGTACTTCTATCCTGTCGCCGGGCAGGCCAATCACGCGCTTGATATAATCCTGTTTAACACCGGGGGGGCTGACGATGACAACGTCACCGCGTTCGGGCAGACTCCCAAATACGCGGCCTTTCATAAATGGAAGCAAGTGAAAAGTTGGCGATACAAATGACCAACCATATGGATATTTGGTTACAACCAGTCGGTCACCGGTGAGCAAACCGGGCATCATCGATTCAGACGGAATATAAAAGGGCTTGGCGATAAAGCTGTGAAACCCAAGAACGGCAAGGATCAGCCAGAATACGCCCTTGGCTTCGGCCCACCAATCTGTGGACTGCTGAACCTGTAAAGGCGCTGTTGCCATCCCAGTAGGCGTGATCGCTTCTGTTTGTTCACTCAAGGCTTTATCCTTGCTCAATATTTGGAATCGCTTCGATTATCACGAAAGCCTGTGCCCATGGATGATCATCGGTGAGCGTTAGATGAATGTGCGCATTATGGCCAGCAGGGATCATCGACTCAAGCTGCGCTTTAGCCCCGCCAGTCAGTGCAAGCGTCGGCGCACCAGAGGGCGCATTGACGACACCAATATCCTTCATAAACACCCCGCGCTTAAAGCCAGTGCCGACCGCTTTAGAAAAAGCCTCTTTGGCGGCAAAGCGCTTGGCATAGGTGCCAGCGGCGGTGAATGGACGCTTTTCAGCCTTGGCATTTTCGATATCAGTAAAGACGCGCTGTTTGAAGCGCGCGCCGAAACGGTCAATCGAATTCTGTATGCGTTCGATATTACACAGGTCAGAGCCAAGCCCGATGATCATCTGGCTTCGTCCATCAATGCGCGCATCTTGCGGATGCTCGCATCAAGCCCGATGAAGATCGCCTCACCAACAAGGAAATGCCCGATGTTCAGTTCGGCAAGCTGTGGAATAGCCGCGATTGGCTGAACATTATCGAATGTAAGCCCATGTCCTGCGTGCGGCTCAATCCCGTTTTTACTGCACAGTGCCGCCGCATCGGCAATCCGCACCAGCTCAGCGGCGCGAGAGTCTCCCTCACTGTGCGCATAGCGGCCTGTGTGAAGTTCAACTACTGGCGCACGAAGCCGCATCGCTGCCTCAATCTGGCGCGGCGAAGGCTCGATAAACAGGCTGACGCGTATCCCAGCGTCATTGAGCCGCGTGATTAGGGGGGCGAGATGATTATGCTGTCCCGCTGCATCAAGCCCGCCTTCAGTCGTCCGCTCTTCGCGCCGCTCGGGGACGATGCAGGCGGCGTGGGGCTTATAGCGCAACGCGATTTCGACCATTTCCTCAGTTGCGGCCATTTCAAGATTAACCGGCAGAGTCACAGCGGCCATTAGCGCGCTCAAATCACTATCGCGGATATGGCGCCGATCCTCACGCAGGTGGACGGTAATGCCGTCGCCGCCCGCCGCCTCAACCACGGCAACCGCGCGCATCGGATCAGGATGCCCGCCGCCACGCGCATTGCGGATCGTTGCGACATGATCAATGTTAACGCCGAGTCGTAAGGGGTTAGTCACTTTGCTACGACTTTACTACAAATGGCGGTATCAAGCAGATCATGGGCAAACCCAGATCCTTGCCAGATTTCGCCAAATTCAAACTCACCGCGATTAGTGAAGGCGATTACGACCATATCAGCATCAGGCAATATGAAATTACGCACCTGTACGCCCCCTATTGCGCCGCGCCGTTCTATGATGCGAACAGGCTTGGCGCAAGATTTAAGACTTGCTTCAAATACCCACTGGCCGAGCGCAATAAACCCTAGTTCGGGTTTGCCATCCCACATTTCATCACGTTGTGCTTTGGGGAGCAGTTTACCTGTCATCAACGCCCGGTCAAATTTCCAGAGATCATAGGGCGTACCATAAAGTGCGCCTGACGCACCGAAGTGCGCAAGCTGATAGGTTGGTTCGCGCACCTTCTTTGAAAAGCCTTGCACCGTTATTTGCGATTTTGGAAAGGCTGCAAGCGATTTCAGCCCTAAAGGCTTTGCGATCCGGGTCGCAACGAGTGTCTGCCATGTTTTGCCGGTCACGGCTTCAAGTACGGCTCCAGCAACAATGAAATCGCAGTTATTATAAGCCCAATTTCCGCCGGGTTCGCTTTTTGGCGCACTGGCGCACCATCCGGCTGTGGTGCTGCGATCCTGATCGGTGAAAGGGCTGTAATAACCGGGTACTCCCGATTGGTCGGGCGCTGTATCATCGGGATTGGGAAGGCCCGACTGATGGCGGAGTAATTGGCGGATGGTGATTTTTGCGGCTGTCGGCCCGCGAAAACCGGGGAGATAGGCCGCCAGCGGTTGATCAAGCGCAATCGTTCCCTTCGCAACCTCTTGCATCATTAATGTTGCTACAATCTGTTTGGTCACTGATGCCCAGCGCCAGCGATCACTCGAAGAAAATGCGCCGAAGTCAGGCGGAACAAAACTTCCTTCGGTACGCCCTGCTTGCCGCTCAAACTCGATTGGCGGCCACATTTCTCCTAAATGCAACTGAATGACAGGAGCATCACCTTTCGATACAAGGATGGTTCCATTAAAATCAGAATCTGTAGCAAATTTGGAAACATTAGTACGCAGTGATTGAGCAGCAATCGGCGCTGCCATCACAAGCATTGCAAAGACAAGCAGACGGATCATGCTGCCCGGCTGCCCGGCTTCACAGCGGGAATGCTCGCAAGTTCGGGCGGGAGGACGTCTGCTTCATAAGTCGGAACATTAAGCCCGATCAATGGGAAAAAGGGAACCCCAAGATCGACCGAACCGCTTGAGCGGTCGACCAGCGCCGCCGCAGCGATGACTACGCCGCCTTCTGCCTCAATGGCTTTGATCGCTTCGCGTGAGGATAGTCCGGTGGTGACAACATCCTCCATCATCAGCACTTTTTGCCTCGGTGTGAGCGCAAATCCTCGCCGCAAGCCAAAAAACCCGTCAGGGCGTTCAAGGAATAGGGCGTCAATCCCGAGCGCGCGGCCCATTTCATGGCCTGCGATAATCCCGCCCATTGCTGGCGAAACGACGATCTCAATTGCGTTTCGCAGGCTTTCAGGAATTTTAGCTGCGACGGCCTGCGCGAGTCGTGCGGCGCGCGCAGGATTGGCGAGAACGCGTGCGCATTGCAGGTAGCGCGCGCTTCGCAGGCCCGATGATAGGATGAAATGCCCCTCAAGCAAGGCACCTGCGGCTTTAAATTCATTTAGAATTTCGGTTTCGTTCACGACTTTATCCAAAAAACCCGTATTTGCCACATTCGCATAAGTCGATAATAGAAATGGAACAAGCACGTTAAAAAAGTCATTTGTAGTGCTTGAGCCTAACGAAGCGGGCGCGTATAGGCCGCGCTAAGTTCAAGGGGGTCTGGGTCGTTTAGGGTGTTGTCCCGGCGATCGACTGGCTCATAAGAGTATGGAACCGAATATGAAGACGATTATGTCCGCTGTTGCCGCACTTGGTATGTTGTTCGCATCGCAGACCAGCTTTGCGCAAGCGCCAGCTGCTGGACCAGCGCCAATTGTTGCGCCATTGGCCGCGCCGGTTGAGGCAAAAACTGCTGAAACGCCGCCAACAACAGCTGAAAAGGCCGCACCCGTTGCTCCTGTAACAACCATTGGTACATCTGCCCCTGTTGATGGCATTGGTCAGCCGGTTCCGGGAGGCTATACGCTTCAGCCACAGGTCACCAAGGATGGTCAGTATGGCCTTTGGATGCACGATTATCTTCTAATGCCGATGATGGTTGGCATCTCGCTCGTTGTACTTGGTCTGATGTTCTGGGTGTCGGCGCGTTTTCGCCGCAAGGCCAATCCAGTCCCTTCAAAAACGACGCACAATACCTTTATCGAAGTTATCTGGACGCTGATCCCCGTTCTTATTCTGGTTGGAATTGCGATTCCCTCAATCAAGCTGCTTGCGAGCCAATATACGCCGGCTCCCGCGAATGCGATCACGCTTAAGGCGATTGGTAACCAGTGGTATTGGTCATATGAATATCCTGATCACGGGGTTGAGCTGACCGCGAACATGCTTTCGAATGAGGAGGCACGTAAGCGCAAAGAGCCGGTTCAGCTTGCCGTGGATAACCGTGTTGTCCTTCCGGTCAACACGCCAATCAAGCTGCTCACCACCGCTAATGATGTAATTCACGCTTGGGCACTTCCCGCATTTTGGATAAAAATGGATGCAGTGCCGGGCCGCACTAACGAGACCAGCTTCACTGTTACCAAGACAGGTGTCTACTACGGTCAATGTTCCGAACTTTGCGGCGATAAGCATGGCTATATGCCAATTGGTGTTGAAGTCGTTTCGAAAGAAGATTTTGCCGAGTGGGTAAGAGCAAAGGGCGGCAAAATGCCGGGTGACGCAACAGCAGAGCCCGCAGCAGCGCCAGTCACAACAGAGAGTCTAGCCGCAGCCACACCTGCTGCTGTTAAGAATTGAGGGTCAAATCATGAGTGAAGCCACAGCAACCGCACATGCCTTTGAAAGCGCACATGCACATGACCATCATGATGCTGATCATAAACCCGGCTTTGTCGGTCGTTGGCTTATGTCAACCAATCACAAGGATATCGGTACCCTTTATCTGATTTTTGCGATTATCGCAGGGATCATTGGTGGCGCGATTTCGGGTGCGATGCGTGCAGAGCTCGCCGCGCCGGGCATTCAGATTCTTGAATCGCTTGCAGGGGCCGATGGTAACGCGCTTCACATGTGGAATGTGCTGATCACGGCGCACGGACTGATCATGGTGTTTTTCATGGTGATGCCTGCCATGATCGGCGGTTTTGGGAACTGGTTTGTTCCAATCATGATCGGCGCGCCTGACATGGCGTTCCCGCGCATGAATAATATCAGTTTCTGGCTGCTTGTGCCCTCATTCATCCTGCTGCTTGGCTCGTCATTCGTGTCGGGTGGATCAGGGCCGGGAGCTGCAACCGGGTGGACAGTCTATGCGCCACTTTCAACCAGCGGTTCACCGGGGCCAGCGGTTGATATGGCGATCCTTTCACTCCACCTTGCCGGAGCTTCGTCGATCCTTGGTGCGGTCAACTTCATTACGACAATCTTCAACATGCGCGCGCCTGGGATGACACTCCACAAGATGCCGCTCTTTGTGTGGTCAATCCTCGTTACCGCATTCCTGCTTTTGCTCGCGCTTCCAGTGCTTGCCGCCGCGATTACGATGCTGCTGACTGATCGGAATTTCGGCACAGCATTCTTTGATGCGGCTGGCGGCGGTGATCCAGTGCTGTACCAGCATCTCTTTTGGTTCTTTGGCCACCCTGAAGTGTACATCATGATCCTGCCGGGCTTCGGCATGGTCAGCCAGATCATTTCGACCTTTTCGAAAAAGCCAATCTTTGGTTATCTCGGTATGGCTTATGCGATGGTTGCGATTGGTGTCGTCGGGTTTATCGTTTGGGCGCACCACATGTTCACCACGGGCATGACGGTCAGCGTTAAAATGTACTTCACAGCCGCTACGATGGTGATTGCGGTGCCAACCGGCATCAAAATCTTCTCATGGATTGCAACGATGTGGGGTGGATCGATCAGCTTCAAAACACCCATGCTTTGGTCGCTTGGGTTCATCTTCATGTTTACAATTGGGGGCGTTACCGGGGTTCTCCTCGCTAATGGCGGCATCGATAATTACATGCACGACACATATTATGTCGTTGCTCACTTCCATTATGTGCTCTCACTTGGGGCGGTGTTTGGGCTGTTCGCTGGATTCTATTACTGGTTCTCGAAAATGACCGGCAAGGAATATAACGAACTGCTCGGCCAGCTTCATTTCTGGGTATTCTTCATTGGCGTGAACATCATCTTCTTTCCGCAGCATTTCCTCGGGCTTCAAGGGATGCCGCGACGTGTGCCAGATTATCCGGAGGCGTTCGCTTATTGGAACCAGGTTTCGTCATATGGTTATGCCGTGATGGCGGCTGGGATGGTGATTTTCTTCGTTAATCTCGCTTGGTCGATGTTGGCGGGTAAAAAGGCCGAAGCCAATCCTTGGGGCGAAGGCGCAACGACGCTTGAATGGACACTTTCAAGCCCGCCGCCTTATCACCAGTTTGAGACATTGCCGAAGATCAGCTGATGGCAAGCGCAGCATCAGAACTAGCTCCAGCCTCAGTTTCTGCGGACTGGCGTGATTTCCTCGCGCTGATGAAGCCGGGGGTGGTGCGGCTTGTTGTCTATACGGGACTCTGCGGTTTGATTGCGGCCCCGGGCAGCATCCATCCAGTGCTTGGTTTTACAGCCGTCCTTTGTATCGCGCTTGCCGCAGGTGCTGCGGGTGCGCTCAACCAATGGTATGAGGCGGATATTGACGCAATCATGAAGCGCACGTCGAAGCGTCCATTGCCTGCCGGGCGGATGGATAGTCAAAGCGCGCTTCATTTTGGGGTTGGGGTTGGTGTGTTTTCGGTTTTGCTGATGGGGTTTGCGACAAATTGGTTTGCCGCAGGTATTCTTGCGGTCTCAATCCTGTTTTATGTGCTGATCTACACCGTCTGGCTTAAGCGCCGGACGCCCCAGAATATCGTGATTGGCGGCGCTGCTGGAGCGTTTCCACCGCTGATTGGTTGGGTTGCCGTGACGGGCGATGTTTCGACCTTGCCGGTGCTGCTGTTCGCATTGATTTTCCTGTGGACGCCGCCGCATTTCTGGGCACTCGCTTTGTTTATGAAGGCTGATTATGCGGCCGCTGGTGTGCCGATGCTGCCTGTTGTTGCAGGCGAACGGAGCACGCGGCATCAGATATTTCTCTACACGTTGCCAATGGCCGCAGTCGCAATCTTGCCATGGCCACTTGGTCTGACGGGAAATATTTACGGTATCGTTGCAACCGGCGGATCGGCGCTTTTCCTTGCGCTTGCAACGCTGGTTGGCTTCCGAAAAACTAGAGAGAATGACAAAATGAAGTCTGAAAAGCGTTTGTTTGCTTATTCGATTGTCTATTTGTTCGTTTTGTTTGGCGCCCTCGCGGTTGATCGGTTCTTGATTGTATGACCGAGGAAGAAATCCGCACGCAGCAACGCTCACGTTCACGTGTGACGGGCATTTTGCTTATCGCTTTTGTCATACTGATCTTTGCGATCAGCATTGTTAAAATCGGTGTGGCGTCATCATGAGCACTGCGACGGCTATTTCACGCACAGGCATTCTGGCCTTCACGATGGCAGGGGCGATGATCGGCGTTGGTTATGCCGCCGTCCCACTCTATAAATTATTTTGCGAAGCAACCGGGTTTGGCGGAACAATTCAGCGGGTTGATGGGGATATTGCGGCAGGGCAGGGCATAGCGGGTAAGATCATGTCGATCCGCTTTGATGCCAACCATGTTAATGAACTGCCATGGGAATTTAAGCCTGAACGCACAGTTGAAAAAGTGACGATTGGCGAGCGTGAGATGGCTTTTTTCACCGCAAAAAATCTGTCTGACAAACCTATTACTGGCCGGGCTTCTTATAATGTGACGCCGACTCAGGCAGGTAAATATTTCAATAAAATCCAGTGTTTTTGTTTCAGCGAACAGACACTTAAGCCGGGTGAGCAAGTACGGATGCCGGTTATTTATTATGTTGATCCGGGTATAATTACCGATCCTGACGCTAACAGCGTGCAGGAAATTACCTTAAGCTACACGTTTCATGTGGTGGACGAAGCTGACAAGCCAAGCTAATTAACGTGAAACGCACGATACAGAAAAGAAAGTGACGACCATGGCCGGTGCCAAGAACCACGATTACCATATCCTGCCGCCAAGTCCTTGGCCGATTCTGGGTGCCTTTGCGGCCCTTGCGATGGCCGCAGGCGGGATCATGTGGATGCATGAACAGCCCGGCGGCGGCGCGATTTTTTATGCCGGTGTCGCTTCGGTGCTTGCTACAGCATTTCTCTGGTGGCGTGATGTTGTGCGTGAGGCACATGCGGGCGATCACACGCCAGTTGTTTCGCTTCATCTGCGCTACGGCATGATCCTCTTCATTGCGTCTGAAGTGATGTTTTTTGTTGGCTGGTTCTGGGCATGGTTTGATTTTTCACTCTTCCCTGTGCCGCTGCAAGTTGCTGAAGGTCAGGTTGAAATCCTCGCCGATACGCTTGCTCAGTGGCCACCAAAGGGACTTGAGGTTATTGATCCTTTTGCATTCCCACTTCTTAATACGCTGATCCTACTCTGCTCGGGTACGACTGTTACGTGGGCGCATCATGCGCTCATCAACGGTGATCGTGAAGGCCTTAAAAAAGGCCTTTGGGCGACGATTATTCTCGGTTCTATCTTCACCGCAATTCAAGCCTATGAATATTCGCACGCACCATTTGCCTTCAAGGGGCTAAACTATAGCGCAGCATTTTATATGGCGACTGGGTTCCACGGCTTCCACGTGCTGATTGGCACGATCTTCCTGATCGTTTGCCTTGCGCGAACCTACAAAGGTCATTTTACCCCGCGCCAGCATTTCGGTTTTGAAGCCGCTGCTTGGTATTGGCATTTTGTTGATGTCGTCTGGTTGTTCCTCTTCGTCGTCATCTACGTTTGGGGTAGCTGGGGCGCACCGATCCACGGTTAATGACGTATCAGGCCCCTGAAACTGCGCAGGCAGCGCTCAGGGGCCTTTGTCCACGTTGTGGCGCGTCGGGGCTGTTTGCAGGGGTTATCGGTTTCGCACCGAAATGCCGCACATGCGCGCTTGACTATAGCCAGTTCAACGTTGGCGATGGCCCGGCCGCATTCCTGATCATGATCGTTGGCGCAATCGTTACGATTGCCGCGATCACAGTGGAGCTTAAATTCGGCCCGCCGTTTTGGGTGCATATTTTGCTGTGGGTGCCAATCACAGGAGCTCTGGTCATCGGCCTTCTCAGGATCGCCAAGGGCGCATTGTTGGTTCTAGAATACCGCAACCGTGCGCGCGAAGGGCGTCTGAGCGAATGAAGCGACTGCCACTGATCGCGACGTTGATTGTTGGGCTTGCGGTTGCAGCGATGATTGCGCTTGGCGTTTGGCAGCTTGACCGGCGGGAACAGAAGGAAGCCTTGATCACCCAATATAGTGGCAACCAGTCACGCCCGATGATGGCATTCCCCGCGATTCCGATGGGAAATGAAATACTCTTTCGCCGGGCAAGCGCATTTTGTCTTGAGCCTGTGAGTGAAACGCTTGCTGCTGGATATAATCTGACAGGTGAACGCGGCTGGCGCCATTTGGTTGCCTGTCGCACAGGCGCTGAAGGGCCGGGGTTTACGGTTGATATTGGTTGGTCAGCCGACTTCAAGACAAGATCAACGTGGAAAGGCGGCATGGTTGAGGGTGTTATCGGCCCTATGCCTGATCAGCGCAGTGTGATCGAACGCAGCCTAGCGGATAAGGCGCAACAGCAATTGTTGCTTGTGGCGGCGCGTGCAGGCGGCGGACTTCAACCAAGCGCAACCCCTTCGCTTGAGGGCGTTCCCAACAATCATCTTGCTTATGCGGTGCAGTGGTTCCTGTTCGCGGGGATCGCGCTTGGTATCTATGGGCTGGCGCTGTGGCGACGTAATCGCTAATCGCGCGTCGTGATGGAATATATCAGTAGCAGGGGAAGCGCACCGACGCTTGATTTTGAGGGTGCCACGCTCGCTGGACTGGCGTCGGACGGTGGGCTTTATGTGCCGCAGGTCTGGCCACAGTTTAGCGCCGCAGAGATTGGGGCGCTGCGCGGCAAAAGCTATGCTGAAACCGCGGTTGCCGTGATGCTGCCCTTTGTGGCAGGAACGCTGAGTGAGGATGAATTGCGCCTTCTGTGCAACCAAGCTTACGGGCGCTTTTCGCACACTGCCGTGACGCCCTTGGTGCAGCTTGACGCGCAGCATTGGTTGCTTGAACTGTTTCACGGGCCAACGCTGGCGTTCAAGGATGTTGCGCTCCAACTGCTCGGGCTACTGTTTGAGAAGTTCCTGAGCACACGCGACACACATCTTACCATCATTGGTGCGACATCAGGTGATACCGGTTCTGCTGCAATTGATGCTGTTGCTGGCCGCGAGAAGATCGACATTTTCATGCTCCATCCGCAAGGGCGGGTCTCGGATGTACAGCGCCGCCAGATGACGACGGTGCTTGCGCCCAACGTTTATAATATCGCGGTTGACGGCAGCTTTGATGACGCGCAGGCGATCGTCAAAACCTTGTTCAATGATGCGATGTTTTCGCGAAGTTATAATCTCTCGGCGGTGAATTCGATCAACTGGGCGCGATTGATGGCGCAGGTCGTCTATTATTTTTACGCCGCCGTTCGTCTCGGTGCGCCCGAACGGTCAGTGGCGTTCTCAGTACCAACGGGTAATTTTGGTGATGTTTTTGCAGGCTATGTTGCGGTCAAAATGGGGTTGCCAGTCGCAAAGCTCATCGTTGCAACCAACGTCAATGACATTCTCCACCGCGCACTTACCAGTGGCGATTACTCGGCTGGTAGCGTCACCCCAACCGCAACGCCGAGCATGGATATTCAGGTCAGCTCAAATTTTGAACGGCTCTTGTTTGATCTAACTGGACGCGATGGAGCCGCTTTGAATGCGATGATGCGCGGGTTTGAAAGCGAGCGCACTATGATGATTCCCCCTGACATGATCGCCGGGGCGAAATCCTTGTTTACTAGTGCCCGCATTGACGGCGACGCAATGACGATGGCGATGCGCTGGGCGCAGGAAAAAGCAGGGCAAGTGATTGATCCGCACAGTGCAATCGGCCTTGCTGCTGCGCGCACGGCTGATCTCCCCACCGGCGTACCCATTGTAACGCTTGCCACGGCGCACCCAGCAAAGTTCCCCGATGCAGTTGAGCGGGCCACTGGGGTTCGCCCATCGCTACCATCGCGGATTGGCGGGCTGTTTGACCGGGCTGAGCAATTTGATGTTCTTCCTGCAACGCCCGATGCAATCAAAGCCTATGTGGCAGAGCGGGGAACGCAGAGCGTAGCATGACGCCAATAACGCTCATTGGGGAAGCCTGGGCTGATTACGGTCTGATCGATTGCGGCGCTGGCCGTAAATTTGAACGCTACGGCGATTACCGCTTTATCCGCCCCGAACCGCAAGCGCTCTGGGCACCTGCACTTGAAACATGGGATGCTGACGGCGAATTTATCCCCGGTTCGGATGAAGATGGCGGCGGCCAGTGGCATCATAAGACCAAGCTGCCTCAGCACGGCTGGTCAAGCGAATGGGAAGGGCTGACGTTTAACAGCCGACCGACGCCGTTTCGCCATTTGGGCTATTTCCCCGACATGGTGCCGGTGTGGCAGTGGATGCGCGGTCACGCCCCAGTGAGCGCACTTAACCTCTTTGGCTATACCGGTGTCGGCAGCCTCGCGCTTGCGGCCAAAGGGGCCACAGTAACCCATGTTGATGCCTCAAAAAAATCGGTTGATCAGGCGCGCACCAATGCTGCGCTCTCCAATCTTCAAGATGCCCCGATCCGCTGGAGCGTCGATGACGCCGCCAAATTTGCCGCGCGTGAGGTGCGGCGCGGAAAGCGTTATGACGGCATTATCCTTGATCCGCCAAAATTCGGGCGTGGGCCAGAGGGCGAAGTCTGGCGGCTGGAGGAGCATCTGCCTGCGCTGATCGCTGATTGTCGTAAGCTGCTTGATGCAGACTCGAAGTTCCTGTTCCTCACCGTTTACGCGGTCCGTATGTCAGCGCTTGCGATTGGTGAGCTTGTGCGGCAGCAATTTTCTGATCTTGGCGGCACCGTCGAATGCGGTGAGCTCGGCGTGCGTGAGGAAACGCGCGGACTGACACTGCCAACCGCTATTTTTGCTCGGTGGTCAAAAGGGTCAAGCTAAAGGCGCATATAGGCGTATCAAATTGACACACTTATAATAAACCATCCTAACGCCCTATCATAATCATAGTTAATTGCTTTGTATTCGCCTCAAGTGGTGTTAACATTAAATTAACCAATTTTTTGAGTTTGGTTGAGTCGTCTTAAACTGCTATTAAAGAAGGGATTTGGGGCATGAGGATCGGATATCTTCTGGCAGCCGGTGCGCTTCTCGCATCTGCGCCAGCACAAGCTACTACATTTATCGAAATTGAGCCGAATGACACGCTCGCTACGGCGCAGTCGCTTGTTCACAACGGTACGATCAATCTTACGGGTCGCCGTGAGTCGAGTCCAACCAATGGCTTCAATGATTTTTTCAGTTTCTACGCTGCGGCGGGCAATACCATCGCGTTTCGTGTTAATACGATTGGGGCGGGTGATCCGCTGATTAATTTGCTCGACTCCCTAGGCAATGTGCTCGCTACTGATGATGATGGTGGCGGCGGATTAAACTCGCTGATTAATTTTAACATTCTGACTACGGGCACTTATTTTGGTGCAGTGCGTGGGTTCGGAAACTCAGTGTATGACTACAATCTGTCAGTCACAGGCCTGACAGCAACACCAGTTGGCGGCGGCGGCGTTCCTGAACCAGCCACTTGGGCAATGATGATTATTGGATTTGGTTTGGTTGGTGGTGCGATGCGCCGTCGGGCAACACGGGTTAGCTACGCCGCATAAGCCGAATAATTATACAGTGAAATAATCAACCCCGCCGGTGAAAACTGGCGGGGTTTTTATTGTTCATTGGCTATGACCATTTTACTCGCGCATCGCCCGTATTGCTGCCCCGGCCACAAATGGGGTAATCGCTACCAGAAACATTGAGCAAGCCACAATCAGCTTGAACGCGCTTGCGCCGGCAGGCTCAAGCGACCCAGCGCCGAAAATGAGTAAGGGGATCGCCAGCGGTAAGAGTAATAGTCCCGCTAGCGCTCCTGCACCGCGCAAGCCAGCGGTTAGCGCTGCCACCATCACCGAAAGTGCAGCCAGCCCTGGTGTGCCGAGCAGCAGTCCGAATTCAAGTCGCATCAGCGTATCGCCTGACAATCGCAATAGTCCTGCAGCAGGCACTGCGGCGAGCATCAACGGCGGGCCAAAGGTGAACCAGTGGGCAATTACGCGTCCTCCTGCGATCCATTCATCGCTAATCCCGCGCACTGCGAATTGATCAATTATGCCAGCCTCTGCATCGGGCGCAATCAAACGGTCAATCGGCAGTAGGCTTGCGAGCAGCGCCGCAATCCATAGCACACCGCCCCCCGTCCGCGCGAGCAGTGGGCCATCAGGACCAACCCCAAACGGGTAGAGCGTGGCCACCAACAGGAAGAAAATTACTGGTAGCCAAACACCACCACGCCCGAAGGCAAGCCGGACATCGCGGACGATCAGGGTGAAAAGCTGGTTCATCCCTCACCAATCGCGATTGTCTTGACGTCGGATAACCCAAGCGGCTGATGCGATGCCGCCATGATGATGCCGCCGCGCACCCGGTGGATCGCCATCGCTGCGTCAAGCAACGTCAGCGATTCCTTATCGAGGCCGTTGCCGGGCTCATCAAGCAGCCAAATATCTGCGCGGCTGGCGATCACGCGTGCGAGCGTTGCGCGCTTTTTCTGCCCCGTTGAGAGCATCCGCACTGGCACAGTGGCGAGATGATTGATCCGCATTGCGCCCATCGCTTCGTTCACCATGTCACCGCCGTTTGCATCAATCGCAGCCCAAAAGCCAAGCGCTTTGGCAAGCGGTAGGCGCGGATCAAGCGCGTGCGCTTCATCGGCAAGAGCAAGACTGCCTTGGTGCGCCACTGTACCCGCATAAGGTTTGAGCAACCCTGCAATGACGCGGAGCAGGCTTGATTTGCCGACCCCGTTCGGCCCGCGCACAAGCGTTGCATCGCCGGCACCAAGTGTGCAGGATATATCTTTGAACAGCAGCCGCCCACCACGGACACAGGCGATATTTTCAAGGATGAGTTGACCAGTAGGCATAGTCTTTGCGACATACGCACAATGATGATGAGAGGCAAAGCCCGTGATACAACAATTGAGCGATGAAGACCGCGCTGCCCTGCTCGACCGGCTTGATGAGTGGGACTATGATGAAGCGCGCGATGCGATCAGCAGGCGCTTTCTGTTTGCTGATTTTTCCGAATGTTTTGCCTTCATGACGCGTGTTGCGCTGCTTGCCGAGGCGCAAGATCATCACCCCGAATGGTCTAACGTCTGGAACCGGCTTGATATTGTCCTCACCACGCATGACGCTGGCGGACTTTCGTCGCGCGATGTGGCGATGGCCGATGCGATTGAGGCTTTGCTGGCTTAGCCCCCGCTCGCCCGCACCAGCCGCTGCGTGACCGGATGCTGCGGACTTGTGATCACGGTATCGGTTGGCCCGGTTTCAACGATTTTCCCCGCATCAAGCACTGCGACGCGGTGGCAGAGCTGCCGCGCAAGCGCGAGGTCATGCGTGATGCACAGGATCGAGAGCCGCCGTTCGCGCTGTAGCTTGGCAAACAGCGCAAGAATTTGCGCCGCGACAAGCACATCAAGCGCTGATGTTGCTTCATCAAGGAGGAGCATTTCAGGCTCGGCAACCAGCGCGCGTGCAATCGCGACACGTTGTGCTTGACCACCCGAGAGCGAACGGGGTGTTCGCGTCGCAAAGTCCGCCGGCAGCTCAACCGCGTCGAGTGCCGCTAAAACACGCGCGCTCCTTTCGTCGCGCGATAAATTGGGCATCAGATGCTTGAGCGGTTCGGCGATAATGTTCGACACGCGCCACAGCGGATCAAGGCTTGCGACGGGATCTTGAAATACCGGCTGGATCAGGCGGCGGTCAGCACCGCGCATTTTGGCGCGCGTTGGCAGTGTCATCCCGCGCCAACTTGTCTCACCCGCCGCCATTGGCCCGAGCCGCGCAATCGCGCGGCCAAGCGTCGATTTGCCTGAACCTGATTCGCCAACAATCGCCAGCGCTTCGCCTTCGCCAACGTTTAGCGTCACCCCATCAACTGCCGCCAAAACGCCGCGCCGCCAGCCTGCGCGCGGGTAAGTGACGCTGATATCTCTTGCTTCAAGAATCGTGCCGCCGACTTCAGGCAATGTAGCGCGCGGACTATCAAGGCGCGGCGCCGCAGCAATCAGCGCTTTGGTATAGGGCTGGGTTGGTGCTCCAAGGATCGCTTTGGTTGATCCGCTTTCAACGACACGGCCATTTTGCATGACCACAATATGATCGGCGTGCGCCGCAACGCTTGCCAAATCATGGCTGACAAGCAGAACGCCAAGCCCTTGTTCGGCGCGCATTTGATCAAGCAGCGCCATGATTTCATAGCGGAGCGACGCATCAAGCGCAGTGGTTGGTTCGTCCGCAATCAACAGTTTAGGGCGATGCGCTGTGGCAGCGGCAATCATCACGCGTTGACGCTGCCCACCCGAAAGGCGGTGGGGAAACGCATCTAGCCGTTCATCAGCCTGCGCGATGCCAACACGTTCGAGCATCGCGGCAAGCTCACGCCGTGACGGTTTTGGGCCACCTGATTGGCAAGCAGCCTCGCTAAGCTGTGCGCCGATCGTCAAATGCGGGGTCAGGCTGGTGAGCGGCTGTTGAAAGATAAAGCCAATGTCCCTTGCCCGGTGCTTGCGCAAAATCTGCTCATCCGCCCCGCAAAGCTCTTCGCCAAGCAATCGGGCTGATCCGCTCGCAATTCCGGTGGAAAGACCAAAGGGGGTGAGGCAGGTGATGCTTTTGCCCGATCCCGATTCGCCGACGAGCGCGACGCACTGCCCCGCTGCGATTTCGAAGCTGACGTCGGCAACCAACGGCTTGCCGCCAATCGAAATTCCAAGCGATTGCACCGAATAGAGCGTCACCCTGCAAACCGATCACGCAATTTCTCACCCGCCAGCGTCAGGCAGACCAGCAATGTCACGAGAATCCCACCGGGCAGCAGCAACGCAAACGGCGCGATATCCATGTCATCAGCGCCTTCCTTGACCATGATGCCAAGCGAGGTCAGCGGTTCCTGTACACCGAGGCCAAGGAAGGAGAGGAAGCTTTCCACCATCACCACTTGTGGCACCGTCAGCAGCAGATAGGCAATCGCGACGCCAGCAACATTGGGCAGTAAATGCCCGGTCATGATCGCATGCGCAGGCGCACCAGCGGCTTCGGCGGCGATGATAAAGGGGCGCTGTTTTAGCTGTAGCACTTGACCGCGCACCACCCGCGCCATCGTCAGCCATTCAACCGCACCGATCCCGATGAAAACGAGCAGGATCGATCGACCAAACACCACCATCAACAGGATCACAACAAACATGAACGGCAACGCATAAAGCGCATCAACGATCCGCATCATCAACTCGTCAGTCTTGCCGCCAACCCAGCCCGCCACCGCGCCCCAGGCGACACCGATCACCAGCGAAACCAGCGCTGCTGCCAGCGCAACCCCAAGCGTAACGCGTGTGCCGACGAGCGTGCGGGCAAGCAAATCACGCCCGACATTATCAGTGCCAAGCACATGCGCGCCCGTCAGCGGCCCCGCGCGCACCGCGTTCCAATCAATCACGTCATAGCCCCACGGCAGCAATGGCGGCACGAGCAGTGCGGCGGCAACGATGACGCCAACGATGATAAGCGGCACTTTCATCCGCGCACCCGAGGATCAAGCCAGCCGTAAATCAGATCGGCAAACAGGTTAAACAGGATGATCAGTGCGGCATAAAGCGTGACGACCCCAAGCACGAGCGGGTAATCCCGATTAAGCGCGCCTTGCACAAAATAGCGCCCAAGCCCTGGCAGCGCGAACACCGTTTCAATCACGACCGCGCCTGTGAGCAACCCTGCCGCCGCTGGCCCGATATAGCTCGCCACTGGCACTAGCGCGGGACGAAGCGCATGGCGCAGAAGCACGCGCGCCGGAGAAAGTCCGCGCGCGCGCGCAGTACGGACATGATCTTCGGATAACGCCGTCGCAAGCCCAGCGCGCGTCAGTTTTGCGACCGCACCCGCCACTGGTAGCGCAAGCGCGATCACTGGCAGGATCAGGTTAAGCGGCGCGCCGTCGTTCCAGCCCGATACTGGCAACCAACCAAGCGTGAGGCCAAAGAGGAGAACGAGCAGCGGCGCAGTCACAAAACTCGGCAGCGCGGTGAGGATCGTCGTCACCATGCTAATGCTTCGGTCAACCCAGCCGCCCGCGCGCACTGCTGCCCAAAGGCCCAGCGCAATGCCAAGCGCCAGCGCAAGGATCAACGCGAGGCCGCCAAGCGTCAGCGAGATTGGCAGGCCTTTGGCGACCAGATCAGTGACCGTAAAATCGCGATAGACGAGGCTTGGCCCGAAATCGCCCTGCGCCAGATTGCTAATGTAACGCAGGAATTGCTCATGCAGCGGCAGATCAAGCCCGTAAGCGTTGGTCAGCGCCGCGCGCGTTGCTGGATCAAGTGGGCGCTCGCCATCAAACGGCCCACCGGGGGCGAGCCGCATCAGCAGGAATGATAGCAGGATAACAACAAACAGCGTCGGGATCGCGGTGCCCAAACGGCGGAGGATGAGGGTTAGCACTACGCCCTCAACCGTTCGTGTCGAGCGAAGTCTAGACACGCTGGCCCCGGTGTCTCGACTTCGCTCGAC
>JANOXQ010000169.1:0-21039 GCA_031418495.1 Sphingomonadales bacterium | reverse complement strand
CATCTGACCAGCGCTTGACGTTGGCCTGTTCGGACAAATCAAAACCAAGCTGTTCGCAAATGACCTGCACCGGCAGCGGCACGCAAAATTCGGACACAAATTCACATTCGCCCTTATCGACAAACCCATCAATCATCGCATTGATCTTAGCGCGAATGCCCGCCTCTAGCGCATTCACGCGCGGCATTGAGAACGCGAGATTGACGAGCTTGCGGAACCGCGTGTGTACGGGTGGATCAGCAGTGAGCAGCGTATCAATCTGCGGCCAGCCTTTGGCAAGAATGGCGGAAACCTCAGGATCTTGAGACATTGCGCCTGATAGCACCGCTGTGAAATTATTCGAAAACTCTTCCACACGCCCCGTGGCTTCGGCACACATGTCGTAGCTCATGATGATTTTCATGCCCGTCCCCGGCATTTCAATCACCGGCGCATTGGCGTGCGCCCATTGATAGAAAGGAAAGGGATTTTGCATCACCTCCGGATCTAGCATTGACGGCGCTGCACTCATGTCATTCATTATCGGACTCCCTGTGCAGTAAGTGGCACAGCAAAGCCAAAGCTGCGACAAGCGAAAATGTTAGGGCGCTTTGCCATCAACTATGCACCATCACGCCGCCATCAACGAGAATGCCCTGTCCGGTAATAAAACGGGAATCGTCCGAGGCGAGGAATGCCATAACGTCAGCAATATCTTCGGGCTGCCCAATCCGGCCAAGCACTGATCGTCCGGCATAATAAGCAAGGCTTTCGGGGTTGGTCTCAAACATTGGCTTGGTCATGCCCGTGGATATCGCGCCGGGTTGCACACAATTGACAGTAATCCCCTGCGGCCCAAGCTCTGCGGCAAGCGCGCGCGTCAGACCAAGGATCGCATGTTTTGAAGTTGCATAGGCAACCAACCCCGCATCGCCGTAGCGCGACAGGATTGATCCGGTGTTGATGACGCGTGCTGCACTTGACGCACGCAGCATTGGCAGCACTGCGCGCGTCAGCTTCATCGCAGCAGTCACATTGATTGACAGCGCATGATCCCACATCGCCTCAGTCATTTCATCAAAACTGCTGACGGGGCAAACGCCAGCGTTGTTGATCAGGATATCAAGCCCGCCAAGTTTTGCCTGTGCGGCCTCGGCAATCGCAGCGAAGGCCGCCGCATCACCAAGGTCTGCGACAAGCGTGTGCTTACCCTTCAGGCCGTCACCCGTGACATCGACGGCAAGCACCGCAACGCCGTCCGCTATTAACCGCGCAACCGCCGCCGCGCCGATGCCCGAAGCAGCACCCGTGATAATCGCTTTGCGGCCCGCAACATCGCGGCTCATGAGGCGAGACCAAGGATCATTTTGCCGTCATTGGTGCCGCTGAACAACCGCAGGAACGCGGGCAGCGCGTTTTCAATACCCTCATCAATATGTTCGTCAAAGACGAGCTTGCCTGATTGCAGCCAGCCCGCCATTTCGCCGATGCCTTCACCAAAGCGCGGAACATAATCGGCAACGAGCAGCCCTGTGATTGAGGCGCGCTTGACGATCAACTGCCACAAATTACGCGCACCTGTTTTTTCGCCCGCATTATTATATTCGCTGATCAGTCCGCACAGCCCAACGCGTGCGCCCATCGTGAGATTGTTGAGCCCCGCATCAAGGATATCACCGCCAACATTTTCAAAGACGATGTTGACGCCGTTGGGCGCTTCTTTCTGCATCTCAGCCGAAAGCTGATCAACCGATTTACCGCGATAATCAATCGCCGCATCAAAGCCGTAGCGATTAACCAGCCGCGCGCATTTTTCAGGGCTGCCTGCGATGCCGATCACTTTGGATGCGCCCTTAATCTTTGCAATCTGCCCAACCAGCGATCCAACCGCACCCGCAGCACCCGTTACCAAGACGACATCACCCGGCGATGGTTTACATACCTCAAGATAACCAAAATAGGCCGTCATCCCAACCGCGCCCAGCACAGACAGGAAATTGGTTGGTGACGGCACGAGGTTCACATCAACTGGCTGACTAAATCCGCCCGCCATGCCAACCGAATATTCCTCAATTGCGTTAAGGCCGGACACCCACTGCCCAACCGGAAAGCCGTCTGCCTTGCTTTCAACCACTACGCCAACAGTTGAAGCGCGCACCGGAGACCCAAGGAGAATGGGTGGCATATAAGAAGGCGCGTCATCCATCCACCCGCGCATTGCCGGATCAAGCGAGGCATAATGGTTGCGAATCAGAAATTGCCCATTGGCAAGCGCAGGCGTTGCTGTGGTTTCCAATCGAAAATCCTCCGCAACTGGTGCGCCATTGGGGCGTCTGATCAGCAAGAAACGGCGGTTATCAGGCATATTCTATTCCTCTAATGCGTTGCAAGCGGCGCGATCTTTACCGGGATCGCGCTTTGGAGCGATTGGCCGGTAATCGGATCATAGTCCACCGCCTCACTGACAAGCCGATTGGTAGAAACGCCCTGATCACGAACACTCTCAGCATCACTCGTCGGATCACCCCAGGCATGTGCCATCGAAACAATGCCGCGCCGCATCGCTGGCGACGCTTCAGCGACACCGATGATTGCACCGACCGGCGATGTGATTGAGATAAGCGCACCATCATCAATCCCAAGTGCTGCCAAATCGTCGGGGTTGATATGCGCTGGATTGGTTGTTCGCTTCGCCTTGAGTGCGGTCAAATGGCCGCCGGTGGAATTAAAGCGGTGGCGGGTGCGCCTTGATACCAGTTTGAAGGCATATCCCGGCACGTCGCCCCTTGCGCGGGCATAGGCCGAAAGCGCTTGCGGCATATTGCCTATTTTCAGGTCAAATTTTCCAGCACTTTCAGGGTCGGGTGCCTCAACCTGCGGATGAAGATCATCATAGATAATCGCTGCACCGTCTGGCGTATCAGCCCGCACCTTGCTTGGGGGAACGGCGCAGCCTGCGGCCATCAGGTCAAGGAAGGCCGCTTTGTCGGGCAGCACATCCATCGGGCACGGCCCGCCTACGAGTGGCAAGCCCGTGCCAAGCCGCTTTGCCAATCCCCACAGCATGGCATATTCATCAATCAAGTCGCCCGGCGGGGTGATTACTGCACGCGTATAGCGCGCGTATGGCACCTCGTACCACCATTCGCTCAAGTTGCTGATATCATCGCGCTCAAGGCACATTTGCGGCGCGAGGATGATATGTGATCGCTGCGCCGTCTGCGCCATCCGCACATCAACGCTCACAAGCAGTTCAAGATCATCAAGCGCGCGCGCCATCTTCTCTTGGTCCGGGAATGCAACCAGCGGATTACCGCCAATATTGATCAATGCGCGCACCTGCCCTTCTCCCGGCGTCAGGATTTCATCGGCGAAGACATTGCACGGCATTTCAGTGCCAAGATGCGTCAGCCCGCGAAAGCGCGATTGCGGGAAACCCTTGCCGAATAGCGGGACGGGCGGGCCTACCTGCGCACGCCGTTTCGAGACGGCGGTGAAAACACGTGGGATTGAGGAAAGCTCTCCCTCCTGACAGAAACGCGCACAAATGATGTTGAGCGCTGAAACGAGATAGGCCGTTAGCGTGCCATTGCCTGCCATTTCAGGGCCGGTGCCCGTGGCTGCAACCCCGCGCGCGCTGTTTGCGAACATGCGGGCAGCGGCAACAATCTGATCTGGTTCAACCCCGCAGCGCACGCCCGCAAGTTCGGGTGTGAACGCTTCCACTGCTTCCACTAGCGCATCAAACCCATCTACATGCGCGCCGACGAAATTGCGGTCATATAGTCCTTCGGCGACGATCACATTGATCATACCTGCCAGCAGTGCGGCATCCTCTCCGGGAAGCACAGGCAGATAAATATCGGCAAGTTTCGCCACGTCGCTTTCGCGCGGATCAGCAACGATCAGTTTCAGCCCGCGCGCCCGCGCATCTCGGAGCCTGCGCGACGGCGAAAATGGCGGCAGTGACCCCGGCGGAGCATAATGCGAAACAATCGGGTTATTCCCAATCATGAAGCAGACATCGGCACTGTCAAAGCTGTGCAACCCGCCTTCCCACATGCCGTAGCGCATCGTGGTGTAAACCTTGGCAGGCTGATCAAGCGTGACGCTGGTGTACATATTACGCGTACCAAGCCCTTGCGCAAAGGCAGTTGCGGTTGCCACCCCAGCCGAATTTTGGAACGCATAAGTGCCGCCATATATCGCGACTGAATGCGGGCCGTGCTTGTCGATAATCACGCGGAGTCGCGCCGCGATTTCGTCAAGGGCTGCTTCGGTAGTCGATGGCTGAAACGCCCCAGCCTCGTCTCGGATCAGACAGCTTGTCAGCCGTTCGGGCGAATAATGCGCCTCAACCAATTGCCGGCCTTTGATGCAGGTATAGCCGCCAAACACCGGATCATCAGGATCACCGCGCACGGCAGTTAAGCGCCCATCCTTAACGTCAACCTGCATTGCGCAATTGGCATGGCAAAAGCGGCAGAATGTGCGTTTGGTTTCTTTGCCCATAGCCCTTTTGCTCCAATCAAATTTGTTGAAGTCTAGGCCAGCCATGCGCCAGCGCGACTGTCACTTTTGGTGGTAGCCAAACCTATTCGTCTAGGCGCAATCTCTGACTATCTCGCAATGGATAAGCGCCAAAATGACGCAGCCATGTGGCCACAAGGGATTTTGGAGAGGAAGGTATTTGAATGCCCAAGTCAACCAGCACACTCGCTACATTTGTTACGCTCGCAACAATGCTTGCAAACCCAGCCTACGCACAAGAAGCCCCCGCCGCAGAAGAAGGCGGCATTCGCGACATCATCGTTACCGCACAGCGCCGATCAGAAAATATACAGTCGGTTCCGGTCGCGGTAACAGCGCTTGATGCAAAAGCGCTTTCGCAGTCCGCAATTGATGACATTCGTGACATCGCTGGCCGCGTGCCAAGCCTCGTGATTGACTCAGTCAATGCTGGGCCAAGCGCGGCAGCAATTTCAATTCGCGGGATATCGTTTGAGGATATCGAAAAGAGCTTTGATCCTGCGGTCGGTGTCGCAGTTGACGGGGTGTTTATTGGCACCAACACCGGGCAATTGCTTGATGCGTTTGACCTTGAATCGATTGAAGTTCTGCGCGGGCCGCAGGGAACGCTGTTTGGCCGCAACACAATCGGTGGGGTGATCAATGTCCGCCGATCAAAGCCAACGGGTGAACTTGGCGTAAAGGGATCATTGGGTTATGCTGATTTCGATACGCTTCGCGGGCGCTTGGTCGTAAATTCGCCAGAGATTGGTGGATTGCTCTCACTCAAAGGCTTCTTCGCCTATGATAAGACCGACGGCTATCTCTTCAACGCAACGCAGAATCGCCGCTATGGCAAAGACAAAAATATCAGCGGCGGCATAACCGCGCAGATCAAGCCAAATGACAAAATCAGCGCGATCATCACTTATGAACGTAGCGAGCAGGACGGCGAAACGGCCACTGCCAGCACATCAGTCACTGGCAAGGATCTCATCTGCCTTCAGGTGCCAACGCCGGGCGGGCCAATCCGCGCCTTTGGCATTCCCAATAGAGAATGTGATCGCGGCACGCGCGGCAAGGCGCTCTATACGATTTTCAACAATATCCCTACACCACTCTCAAATGATGTTGATGCAGTAACAGGTGAGGTCAATGTCAAGCTAGGCACGTTTGATTTGGTTTCGATCACCGGCTGGCAAAAGAGCAAAGAAAGCGTCGTCTCTGATTTCGATTCCTCATCGATTGATTTTTTCGATACACTCCGGATCCAAAATTATGACCAATTCAGCCAGGAATTGCGGATTGTCGGCGATGTGATAGAAAATGTGAACCTGCTTGTCGGTGCCTATTATTTTGATAGCGAATATAAGCTGTTCCAAACATCACGGCTTGGTTTTGTGCCTGCAACGCTTAGCCAAACAAGTGGCGTTAAATCGCGGTCATACGCTGCCTTTAGTGATATCAGATTTAAGCTGAGTGACCGGCTGACAATTGGTGGCGGTGGACGTTACACGCGTGACCGCAAATCGATCTTCAACAATTTTGGTCAAGTTATTCCGCTTGTCCAACTCTCCGTGCCGACCTTCACCGCAGCTTTTGGAGACTGCGTAGGTGTCGTTGGTCTCATCGCGCCGGGGGTTCCGCGTTATGCCGCTGCCAATAATTGCACTGGCAAAAAGAGCTTTGGCAAATTCACGTGGCGCGCCCATGCCGATTATAAGGTTGGTGATAATCAGCTACTCTATGCGTCATATTCCAAGGGCTTCCGCTCGGGTGGCTTCAATGGCCGTGCAGGATCACCGTCCTCGCTTGGCCCTTATGATCCTGAAACGGTCAATGCCTATGAGGTTGGCCTGAAGGCAGACTGGCTTGACCGCCGCCTGCGCACCAACATTGCGCTATTCTCAACTGGTTACAAAAATAAGCAGGAAGAAGTGGTTCAGGCCTCACCGCCCGGCTCCGCCAACCCGCAGGAAACCGTGGTTCGCAACGCCGCATCTGCGCGGATCAACGGGCTTGAGCTTGAAATTACGGCTCAGCCATCGGATGACCTGACCTTTTTCGCTTCGCTCTCATACCTTGATGCAAAATATAAAAATTTCTTCCGCGATGTGAATGCTGACCTTATTCCCGATGATGTTTCGACGCTCGATCTGCGCCGTGCCCCAAAATACAGCTTCTCAGTCGGCTTCGATTATTCGCGCGAAATTGGCAGCGGTACATTCTCACTTTCACCGACGCTGCGGTTCATTGACAAGCTATCGACGTGTATCGTTGCGGATACGCCGCCAGTGCTCGGAGCGATCACCAACGATACCCGCTGTACGACCGATGCGCGTGAGATCCTTGATGTCACCACGTCCTACAAGCTCAACATTGGAGCAGGCGAAGTGAAATTCAGCCTATTTGCGCGCAACTTGCTTGATGATCGCGGGATCAGTGCGACACTTCCCGTCGCCGGACTGTTCACTTTCTCAGGCGTTCGTCCACCGCGTCAATTTGGTGGAGAAGTTTCGTTCAAATTCTAAGTGTAATCATATCAGGATAATCGGTGCGCCTCCATGCAAATGGGGGCGCACTTCGCGTAGGACGCAATATAATGGCTGAACCCTTTTTCAATCACCCCTATCTCAGCGGTCATCACGCGCCGGTGCGGTTTGAGGCCGATGCGCCCGATCTGATCGTTGAGGGCAAAATCCCTGATGATCTTGCCGGACTGTTCTACCGCAATGGGCCAGAGCCGCTCTATCCCTCTCGTGAGGGCGACTATCATTGGTTTGATGGTGACGGGATGGTCTATGTCTTCCACTTTGAGGATGGCCGAGTTTCAATGCGTAACCGCTGGGTCAAGACTGAAAAATTCCTGATGGAGCGCGCGGCGGGCAAGCGGCTGTTCGGCATGTTCGGCAATCCGATGACGGCTGACCCCTCCACCCATGAAAAACGTTACAATACCGCCAACACTAATATCATCGTTCACGGTGGCAAGCTGCTCGCGCTGATGGAGGGTGCACCCGCAGTCGCGCTTGACCCGCGCAGCCTTGATACGATTGGGGAGGAACATTACGGCGGCACCATCACCACCACCTTTTCCGCGCACCCCAAGGTTGATCACACAAGTGGTGAAATGATCAACATCGGCGCGATGATCAACGGCGCGATGGGTGCTCCCGAAATCCGCTATGACATCATCACTGCCGACGGCATTGTGCGAAAAAGCGAGATTATCCCGGTTCCGCACATGAGCCTGATGCACACATTTTTCCTCACCGAAAATTGGGTGATGTTTCCAGTGATTCCAATCGACACTGATCTCAATCGCTTCATGGGCGGCGGGCCGATGACTGCGTGGGTCAATGACCGCCCAACCAAAATCGCGATTATGCCGCGTGAGGGGAGTGCAGATGACGTGCGCTGGTTTGAATATGATCCGCGCCACATGTTTCATGAACTCAACGTCTGGGAAGAGGACGGCAAGATTATTGCTGATGTGGCCGCCGCGAATGGCACAGCACTCTTCCCCGATGAAACGGGCGTGCGCAAAACGCACGGCGATACGCAACAGAGTCTGCGCCGCTGGGTTATTGATCCGAACGCCAACACCGCCGTCATCAAAGAAACAACGCTGAACGACCGCGACATTCAATTCCCCCGTCCCGATGACCGCCTGATGACGCGCAAGAGCCGCCAGAGCTATGCGAACATCAACCTCAACTCACGCGACGGCCGGGTGGAAGGAATGGACGCTGTGCTGCGGTTTGACACCGAAAGCGGCGCAGAGGATTATTATCATTTTGGTGCCGGATCATCGGCGGGTGAACTTGTTTTCGCACCGCGCCTTGGATCAAGTGGCGAAGGCGATGGCTATGCGATGACCATCGTCCACCGCGCCAATAGTCCAACAAGCGAACTGGCGATTTTCGCAGCAGGCGATATCGCCGCAGGGCCAATCGCAACCGTGCTTATCCCGTATCGCGTTCCTGCCGGATTTCATTGCAATTTTTACGCAGCCGACAGCACGCTTTACCCGCTGCCATCCAAGGAGACTCATCAATGACTCAATCGCGCCAGTGGCTACTCAACGATCATCCGCGCGGCCGCCCGATAGCTGACGGTGATTTGAAGCTGGTGACAACTCACATTGGCGCGCCCGGTGACGGTGAAATGCTGCTCAAGACGCACTATCTGGCGTTCGATCCAGCCCAAAAAGGTTGGATGGAAAATGTCGCTGATTATGTGGCACCGATGCACATCGGCGATGTCATGCGCGGATCAGCGGTGCTTGAAGTGATCGAAAGCAATAACAGCAAATTTCCGGTTGGCGCTATGCTTGCGGGTACATCAATCTGGTCAGAATATCGCATTTCAAATGGTGAGGGATTGAACGCGGTTGAACCGGGCCTGCCGCCAACCGCAATGCTTTCGATCCTTGGCACAACGGGCATGACGGCATGGTGCGGTCTGTTCAAAATTGGGCAGCCGATTGCAGGCGATGTGGTGTTGGTTTCAGGCGCTGCGGGGGCGACCGGATCAGTCGTTGGACAGCTTGCCAAAATCGCAGGCTGCACCACCATTGGCATTGCGGGCGGCGCTGAAAAATGCGCGTGGCTTACACAAGAGGCGGGCTATGATCATGCGATTGATTATAAGGCCGGGCCGATCCGTGATCAGCTTAAAGCACTTGCGCCCGGCGGGGCGAATGTGATTTTTGACAATGTTGGCGGCACTATTCTCAACGACATGCTTAGCCATATTGCGACCGGCGCGCGCGTGGTAATTTGCGGCGGGATTAGCCGTTATGAAACCGGCACGCTTCCGGCTGGGCCAGAAAATTACTTCAACCTCGTGTTCCGCCGCGCACGGATGGAGGGGTTCATCGTGATCGACTGGATGAGCGAATTTCCCGCAATCCGCAAACGCATGGCCGCAATGATCAGCGATGGATGGCTTAAGTACCGTGAAGACATTCAGCACGGATTTGAAAATGCGCCGGGTACACTTAAGCGGCTATTCACTGGCGCGAATAAGGGCAAGCAGCTTCTCAGGCTGGATTAGAGCGCTGTTATTTAAGTCGAACTACTCTCGTTCGTGTCGAGCGAAGTCGAGACACCTGCGCCCGTAACACATCCCTCGACTTCGCTCGGGACGAACGGATCAACTTAGAGTCATCACCCTCTAGCCATTGCCGACGCAACCGCTGCGCCAATTTCATCCGAGCGCGGATTGCGGCGCAGCGTCAGCCCGCCGTTGATCTGCAAATTCTGCCCCGTGATGAATGACGCATCATCGGCGAGCCACAGCACCGCGTGAGCAATATCCTCACTCGTGCCGATCCGGCCAAGCGGATATTCCTTGGCAAAAGCCCCCTCAAAACCCGGCGTCGTCATTACCCCTGCCGTCATTGGACTCGCCGTCAGCCCCGGTGAAACGATGTTCGCGCGAATGCCTTGCGGGCCATATTGATTGGCAACGCAGCGGATCAGCGCTTCTGAACCCGCCTTCGTACCGATATAGGCGGCATGATCATCAATAATCGCTTGCGTCGTCGCGGATGATATTTGCATCAGCGATCCGCCGCTCGGCATCGCGCGAACAAAGGCGCTGAGGAAATAATGCACGCCCTTAAATTGAAGCGCGATGATCTGATCAAGCTCTTCCTCGCTGGTCTCATGGAGCGACTTAAGCAGCCCCCAACCTGTTGCGTTGACCGCGATATCAACATGTCCGTGGCGCGCGACCACCCCACTTGCGAGCGCCTCAACATCGGCTTTGCGCGCGATGTCACACAACATCCAATCGCCTTCGATGTCGTTCGCCAATTCAACGAGTGGCGCTTCATTTCGCCCCGCCACCAGAACCTTGGCACCTGCCGCAGCCAGCGTTCGCGCAATGGCCTGCCCCATATTGCCCTTGCCAGCCGCACCAATCACGACTGCAACCTTGCCCGAAAGATTGGTCATTGTGCCCGATCCTTGGCGGTTAGGAAGGTCGCGGTTGCAACGCCGTCAGGGCCGTAAACTGGCTCGGACAGATCAACGCGGTATTTGCGCGTGTTGGCGTTCAAGATCGTATAACCGCCAAGATGTTCAAGCATCCCCCGGTAAGCCGCGCCGTCAAGGTGAAACTGTAAATCCTCTGCATTATCCCATTCTTCAAAGACATGGACGCGGCCAGCGTCATAGGGATCCGCCGTCCACGCATAATGTTGGCAGCCTTGCTCGGCGAGCGCCATATCTATCAAAGCCTGTGCTCCAGCGAGTGCCGCAGCACGGTTTTCGGGCGGAAAATCGACTTCGCCTGCAATCAATATCTTCACGGCCTTATCCCTTCAGCAAATTATAACGGCGTTCTTGATACAACCAGCGTCCGCCATGTTTGACATAATGATCATCGTAGCGGCCAATCGGGCGGCTGAGCGTGCCATCGCTGCTTTCAAGCACTTCATGCGTGAACACGCGTCCAATCGCTTTGTCGCCCTCAATTTCAATTGCGGCGCACTGGCTGAAAAACGCCACAAAGGCGAAACCAGCCATCGCGCCGTTCCACATTGCAACGATCGAATCGCGACCTTCGACCATAGTGCCCATTAAATGCCAGAGGCCATCATCGGCCCAATTGCCGCCCCACTGAACGGCATCGCGGCGGAACACAGCGTCGGAATAGCTGTCATGCAGTGTGCGAATCGCGAGTTGATCTTCAATCGGCCCTGAAAACGCCATGTCACCCTCCATTTTGCTGAAGGATAACCCCGCATATGATTATCGCACACTATCAAAACCGTGACATCAACCCCCATCTTTTTTGTGTATTCAAGGGCACCCCCTGATCGTGCATGATGCACCAACATAATCAAAGGAGAGCAGCGATGGACTTGGGACTCAAAGGCAAAAAAGTCATCATGAATGGTGGCGCGCACGGGCTTGGACTGGCAGCGCTTAAGCTGTTTGCCGCAGAAGGCTGCGATGTTGCTTTCTTTTCGCGCGATGAGGCCAAGGTGAAGGCGGCAGCCGCTGAAATCGGCGCGGCAGGCAACAAGGTTCATGCCGATACATTTGACATGACTGACAATCCCGAAGGCTATGCCGAATGGCTCACCAAAGCCGCCGAAGCGCTTGGCGGTTGCGATATTTTTATCCACACTGCGAGTTCATCAGGCCAAGGCGCAACGCAGGATTGGCAACGCTCTTTCGACATGGATGTAATGGGCGGGGTCAACGGTGTTGCCGCGCTCACGCCAGCGCTTGTGGCCTCGGGGGCCGGTTCGATCATCTTTATGTCATCGACCGCAGCGGTTGAGACCTTCATCATGCCGCAGGCGTTCAATGCGCTCAAAGCAGCACTGATCACTTATGGTTCGCAGCTATCGCAGTCGCTTGCCGCGCAGAAAATCCGCGTCAACACAATCACGCCAGGGCCAATCGAATATCCCGGCGGCAATTGGGAGATGATCAAGGGCGCAATGCCCGATTTCTATAATGGCACCGTCGCGCAAATGCCAATGGGTCGGCTCGGCAACCCGCAAGAGGTAGCCAACGCCATCGTATTCCTCGCCAGCCCCGCAGCAAGCTACATCACCGGAGCAAACCTGATCATTGACGGCGGCTTTACCAAGAGAGTGCAATTCTGATGAAACTTTACCAATCAATCGGGCCAAACCCGCGCGTCGTTACGATGTTTATCGCCGAAAAAGGCATCAGCATCCACCGCTATTTCCTTGATATTCAAAAGGGCGAAAACCGAACGCCCGAATTTCTCGCACTCAATCCTAGCGGCGGCACGCCATTCCTCGCACTTGATAATGGTGCGCATGTTTCGGAAAGTCTGGCAATCTGCGAATATCTTGACGAAACGCAAGATGGCCAGAAGCTGGTTGGCAACACCCCCGAAGAACGCGCCGAAACGCGGATGTATGTGCGACGGTTAGATCAGGCAGTTGTTGTGCCGATGACCAACGGCTTTCGCAGCGCTGAAGGGCTGAAGATGTTTGAAACACGGATGCTTTGCGTGCCCGAAGCAGCGGAGGGCAATAAGGCCTATGCGCGTGACGGCATGGCGCAGATTGACGGCGTGCTTGCGGGCAAAGACTATTTGGCGGGGTCTCGCTTTAGCCTTGCCGACATATTGCTGTTTTGCTGGCTCGATTTTGGCCAGGTGGTTGGCCAGCCAATCCCGGATGCCTGTGCAAACCTCAAGGCTTGGCACGCCCGCGTCAGTGCGCGCCCAAGTGCCGCGATAAGCGCTGACCCCAAAAACGGCCTCTGAACTGCAAGGACGCATCATGACAATTGATCGTGAAAAACTGCTCGACATCTACACCCGCACGATGAAGGTCGCGCGCACTGACGAGAAATTCAGAGGCCTGCTCGCGGGCGGATCGCTCGCGGTGATTTATTACACCGTGCGCGGTCAGGAGCTTGTCTCCGCCGCGATGATGGCCGCCCTTGAACATAGCGACTATCTCGTCACCACCTATCGCGGCCAGCATGATCAAATCGCCAAGGGCGTTCCGCTCAATCTGCTGTTTGCCGAAATCGCGGGCAAGGCGACGGGCACCTGCAAAGGCAAGGGTGGATCTATGCACATCACACACCCTGATAGCGGAGTGATGGTGACGACAGGTGTGGTTGGTTCGGGCCTGCCGATTGCCAACGGCCTCGCGCTCGCCTCACAGAACCGGGGAGACGGCCGCGTAACCGTAACCTGCTTTGGCGACGGGGCGACCAATATCGGCGCGTTTCATGAGGCGATGAATATGGCGCAGCTCTGGAAACTGCCCGTAATCTTCTTCTGCCAGAACAATCGCTACGGCGAACATACCGCCTTTGCCGATCATACCAAGGTGGAAAGCATCGTCGCGCGCGCCGCCGCTTACGGCATGAAGGGAGTCCATGTTGACGGCAATGATGCCGAGGCGATGTATACCGTAGCCAAAGAAGCCGTTGACCGCGCGCGGGCGGGCGATGGGCCAACTCTGATCGAGGCAATGTGCTACCGGATGATGGGCCATTTCTTTGGTGCTGATTTCTCGTACATGCCCAAGGAACATCTTGCCGAAATGGCCGCTGCTGACCCGCTACCGCGCTTGCGCAAACTGATGCTCGACTATCAATTCACTGAAAGCGAGCTTGATGCAATCATTGCCGGGATTGACGCTGAGGTTGACGCGGCGTGGGACTTTGCCGCCGAAAGCCCGCTCCCCGATGCCAGCGAAATCCGCAAGGATGTATTTGAAGAGGAGATCGCAGCATGAGCAGCAAATTCTCTATGGTCGCCGCGATCAACCGCGCGATTGATGAAGCGATGGCCGAGGATGAGGGCGTGATCCTGCTCGGCGAAGATGTCGCGGCGAAACAAGGCGGCGGCGTCTTCAAAATTTCATCAGGCCTCACCGAAAAATACGGCGAACACCGTATCCGCGCAACGCCGATTTCGGAACAAGCCATCATGGGTGCGTGCGTTGGTGCCGCACTCGCTGGTTTCCGCCCGATTGCCGAAATCATGCTGATGAACTTCGTCACGGTTTGCATGGATCAGATTGTCAACCATGCCGCTAAACTGCGCTTCATGAGCGGCGGGCAAACCAATGTACCGCTCGTTATCCGCACGACAACAGGCGTTGGCGTTGGTTTTGGTGGGCAGCATTCGGACATGCTTGAGGCGTGGTTTGCCCATGTGCCCGGCCTCAAGATCGTGACGCCGTCAAACCCCGCCGACGCACAAGGGCTGATGCGGTCAGCAATTGCCTGCAACGATCCTGTGATCTTTATCGAAAATATCCTCTGTTACGGCATGATGGCCGAAGCGCCCGAAGCCGGGCACCGCGTTCCACTCGGCAAGGCAGAAGTGACGCGCGAGGGCAGTGATTGTTCAATCATTACTTACGGTCGCACAGTGCTTGATGCGGTTGAAGTTGCTGGGCAGCTCGCCGAGGAAGGCATTTCGGTTGAAGTGATCGATCTGCGCACCATCGCGCCTTATGATGAGGAAACGGTGCTTGCCTCAGTGCGCAAAACGGGTCGCGCGGTTGTCCTCCACGAAGCGGTCAAGGCTTATGGCACGGGTGCTGAAATTTCAGCGCGGCTGCATGAGGCTCTGTTCAATGAACTCAAAGCACCCGTTCAGCGCATCGGCGGCGCATTTTCTGCCGTACCAATGGCCAACGCGCTTGAGCAAGCCTGGATACCAAGCAAGGACGGTATCAAGGCCGCTGTGCGCGCCACAATGAATTGGAAGAAGTGAGCATGGCAACTGAAATCCGCATTCCCAAAATCGGCATGTCTGCAACCGAACTCACAATCGCTGAGTGGATGTTTGGTGACGGAGAGCAAGTGAAAGCGGGTGACACGCTGTACCTTGCCGAAACCGACAAAACGACCAACGAAATTGAGGCGCAGGCATCTGGCACCCTCCGCGTCATCGGCGTTGAGGGAGAGGCTTATGCGGTTGGCACGTTGATTGGGATGATTGAGTAAGAATTGCCTTTGCGATGCCCAACCTCAACAATAAATAGCACGTCACTCCCGCCCTTCGGCTGCCTTGCAGGCGCTAAGGATAAACTTCAGCCAAAGGCTGAAGGCAAGGATGAGACATAAAACTTAAATAACTAGAAATAAACGACATTTTTTGCTATTATCATCTGCACAGGCTCTGCACAGCTAAGGATATCCGCCATTTTTTGGGTGGGGTCTGCACAATATCTGCACAACATGAAGTGGCGTATGTCGTTTGTCACGGACAAAGAGGAATTAAAGCCCGGTTTGATCATCTTTCGGCGCGCCGATGTGCAGCACCGCAACTGGTATTGCCGGATTAAGCTGCCCAAGGCCGACCGCTATAAGACCGTTTCGCTCAAAACCGCGAGCGCAAGCGATGCACGAGAAATCGCTTTCGATAAATATTCGGAGATGCGCTACGCGATCAAGATGGGGGTGCCCCTCTTCAACCGCGCGTTTAGCGAGGTGGCGAAGGAATATATCGCTGAACAAGCCCGCCGTGAGATCAGCCTCGAGCGCGTCAAGAAAAATCCAATCGGTCGTTAATGCGCAGCTTAACCCCTATGTCGGATCAACGCAGGTACATCTTGTGGGGCAGGGGCAAATCGCGCAAGCTGGTCGCGCCCCAAAGCGTGGGCGATTATCTGGAGCGCATCCGCAGCACCGCCAAAGCGACCAAACCCGATGATAGTGTGTTCACTACCTCCACCGGAGAACCTGCTAAAACGCTCTATAAGAATATGATCGATGATTTGCTGACCCAAGCCAGTTTACGCGATGGCTCTAATGGCGTTCCGCGTTCAACCTATTGTTTTCGTCATACTTATGCGACGTTCCGCCTCTCCGAAGGGGTGGACGTGTATTTCTTGGCCGAGCAGATGGGCACGTCTGTCAAAATGATCGAAGATCATTACGGCCATGTCAACTCCGTCAAACATGCAGACCGAGTGCTTATGGGCATGGGCGGATGTGAGCCTGTGGCGCTTGATGACAGCGAGGCGAGTAGCAAAGGCACGGCCTCTGTTGCGGCCTAGACTCGCCTTGGCGACAAGTCGCCGACGCGATCACGAAATCAAAAGAAGCGCTGATTTTTCTTGGGCCATGGTACGTGTGTCGATCAAGCGCGCGAGCCTCGACGCGCCGACACTTGAAGAAACAGTCCCCCAGTATGACCGATGCGCCGCTGGCGCGACTTAATCGGCTCATACTGGCCAAGCGGGGTTGGGAAACGGGAGGGTCGAGCGTCGAACCACCCCCAACGCCTGCGTCTTCCCGCCAACGCATCAGCTTAGCCGCTGGTGACCTAAAAGCGGATGCGTGGGTGGGCTACTATTCAGCATCAACCGTCGGGTAACAACAGTCGGTCATATTCCTGCGTGCCGTGCGCGACATAGAGAATCAGTAGGCGATCCGTTTCCACGCGGTAGAAAATCAGATAGCGCCTGTGGCCACGGCGACGAATACCCAATTTTTCGTAACGCGGAACCAGCGGGAAAGCCTTTGGGTGTGCCGCCAGCCCGAGTGATTTGGTGCGCAATTCCTCGACAAATGAAATAGCGCTCACTGGATTATCCGCAGCAATATAATCGGCTATCGCTTCAAGGCTGCGCTCGGCAGCCGATGTAAAAACCAGCCTCACCGAGGCGTTTGCGTTTCAGCCATTGCAGTATATTTGCACTCAGGCGATCAAATACGCCAGCCGCATCATGCACCCGTTCGGCCTCGCTGTCGGCGAGCGATTCAAAGAGCGTGGTATCGAGCTTTGTCAGCCAGCGTTCTTCGTCAGCACTGCGCGATTGATCACGGCGGATCAGGTCACGCACATAATCGCTAACACTGGCATATTTACCCGTGTCGATACGCGTCTGCACCCAATCGCGCATCGGGTCAGGAACCGAAACATTCATCGAAGCCATAACTACCTCCAACCGCAACTACGCCATAAAATGGCAAAAACTGCCAATCAAAAAAATTGCAGCAGCGATTGCCTTTTTCAACTGATTACCTTGGCTGCGTTCATGGAGAATTTTAGCGGGTTTTCATACCGCCAATCAAGTCTTGAACGTGATGTCACGACAAGCCGACTTTGATCCGTGCGGCCGGAATAACGAATTGTTGTTGCAACACCAGAATTCTGCAGGCGCTCATCGATCTTGAAATCGCGTTGCCGTGCTTTGCGGGCAACCAGATCATATCAAAACACCGCTTGCTGATGTCACCTATCCACGTGAGCGTCACTACCTTACTTTCAAGAATCAAGATTCTAAGTTGGGAGCCTCGCAAACATTCTCTTTCGTAGCTTATCAACGTGGGAAGCGAGTTTTCGAAGCGGGTCTCGCCGAGATACTGGGTCGCGGCTCCTTTACTGGTAGTTATGCTCGAAGTCCCAAGAGAGCCTGCGTCATCAATGCCGATCATTTTTCCGATTTGAAATCGAACTTTCTCGAACGGAAGATCGACAATTGCCTCGAATTTGGGCAAATCAGACAGCTTTTCTGAATGCTATTGCACCATTAGGACGCATCCCAATTGCAGGCGTTCGGCTAGTTCACAAAGCCCGCGCCCTTCGAGCATGAACTGGCGAATGCCGAAGTCGAGGCTCAGCATTTTATCGCCGATATATTCCACCACGATGAGGTGGGGGTAAGCCATTTGTCAACCGATCTGCTGGCCTGATTTTGGTTCATATCGGCGCAGATCGAGCAGCATGGAGGGGCAGCCACGTCCGCGTTGCATCGTCCACGGGCGGTACGTGTTGAGATCGAGCGCGGGCGCGCCGTCATCGCCAACGCTCCCTGTCTAAGTTGTGGTTATGGTCGTTCGGTTGTGGCGCGGGCGGGGTATGCGACGTTGGCGATGTTCTCCCAATCTTCCCTGCATTGCTCGAAATAATCAGGGCAGTTCCAGCTATCTTTGTTGCTGACCACCATCATGGGGCGGCCATCCTCGTAGGTGCGCCCTTCCGGGTCAGGCACCCAGTCATTCCGCGCCTTGTGGCCAAAGCCTGAAGGGGCCAGCGGGCGCATGGTGAGCAGGGTTGTTCTACCCCGTCCGAGGCTCACGAGCTGTCTGCGCATCCTTACGCTTCTCGCTGGCCTCGACGCTATTCCACAGCGCCTCGCGGGTGATGCCCTGGCACTAGTTGGGCGCGCCCCCCGGAATCAGTATCTCGCTATGCTCAACACCCGAGCGGTTGCGGTAATCATGCGTCATATTCTGCCGCTGATCGTGGAGCCGTTCGCCCGCGCGGTAAGCAGCCGCCGCGACGACCGAGCGACCCGCGCTGCGCTTAATGATCTGCATTGACCAACTGAACAGCGCCATAAAGCACTACCACCGGTTGTAACCGAGGCTATCCTCTTGCCCGTATGTCCCAAAGCCAAAGCCAGCCCGGAAAGGATCAAGTGTGGACTTATACGTTGCAAGCAACGTGCACCCCTGCCGGAGGCTTAGAGGACAACTATAGCGCGAGTGCTTTTAAGAAAGCGTTAACCATTGGCGCGTTCGTATGGGTCAGCAGAGCGCCGCATCAGTCCGTTGCTGCATGGCCACAACAGGCCAACCTCCCACCCACCCAGAGGCGAAGTCGCCCCCGGTTGGCCACAGGCCATGCAGCCCCACAAGGAGGTGTGGGCGCGGAGAGACAGGGCAGTCAAAGCAGTTGCGTGTTTGTTCTGGTCATGTTATAAATTGACCAGTTAGATTGACCAACCCAAACATAAGGCCGTGCCCATGCGTGAAGTCCAGTCCTCCGATGCCAAGGCGCATCTGCCGCAACTGTTAAGCGATGTCGAGCGCGGCGAGACCATCGTCATCACCCGACATGGCCGCGCGATTGCGCGGCTTGTGCCGGAGGCGGATCAACGTCTATCCGAAGTGCAAAAGACGATGGATCAGATCGCCGCCTTCCGCGCGACCATGCCGCGTATCGCGCTTAGCGAACTTCTCTCCGCGCGCCATGAAGGGCACCGCCACTAATGCCCTTTGTCATCGACGCATCGGTTGCTGCCTGTTGGCTGTTGCCCGATGAGGGAAGTGCGCGCGCCGATATCGCCTATGCTCGTTTCCCCGCCGACAGCGCGGTAGTGCCAAGTCTGTGGTCGCATGAGATGCGTAACATCTTCATCATCAACGAACGGCGCGGGCGGATCGACAGCAGTAAGACCAGCCGTGCGCTCGCTTTGCTTGCCGGACTTCCCATCCGGCTTGACCATCAGGCCGACGAAGCGGTGCTGCTAGAGCTTGCACGGCAGCAAAAATTAACCGCCTATGATGCCGCCTATCTTGAACTGGCGCAGCGTTTGAGTCTGCCACTCGCTACGCTCGATGATGCGCTCATCCGCGCCGCGCGGACTGTGGGTGTGGCGGTGATTGGGGACACGAATAACCAAGACTAATCTTGGCGCATAAGCACCATCGCAACTGACCGCCCCGTTGGCGGGAAGCAATGTTCGGGGAGCATGTGATATATCGGGCACCGCAATCATGGGCGCGGTGATGCAGATGGTAACAAGGCCCGCGTCAGCAGCTACTTTATGGCGGCGCTTGCCCCAAAGCGCGCGGATCGCGAGCATGATACACGAGGCAACCACAACGATAATCACAAGGCCCATGACCGCAGCGCCGCTTGGCGCGTTGCCGCTGTTTTGCAGCAGCATCCCAAGGCCAAACACTAGCGGCACGATAATCAGCCCGTTGCGCAGCCACTGGTTCATCGGGATTCACCCATCGCGTCCCATTCGCGCTGCCACTGCCGCCACGCCCGCACTTGCTCATGCGCGCGCATGACGACGCCAATAGCCACTATGGCCGCGACGCCAAACAGCCAGAGCGAACCGTCCTGGAGCCAGCCATAACCAACCAGCGCGCCGATGCCCCAGACCAGCAGCACCATCGGCGTTGAGCCAAGCAGTTTGGTTTGGAACGACGGCTCCCTCATTGCGCAAACTCCGCCAGCAGTGAGTTTCCGCCAGAGTATTGGAATTGCCGCCCCGCTTGATACCACACCGCCGATACGCGGTTGCCGTTGTTCGGGCCACCCGTTTTGAGCATTCGGCTAAACTGCCCCGGCTCAATCAGATAATCCATTTGTTCGCTATAACCGCGACTGACATTGGTGCTGGTGCCCGTGCCCCGGTTGCGTCCCCAACTGTCATTGCCGCCTCGCGAACTGCCGCCGCCAGAATTGCTGCTGTAGCTGCCGCCGCCTTGGCTGTTGCTTGAGCTACTGCCATGGCTGCTGTTCGTTCCCCAATTGCTGCCACCGCCCATGTTCATGCCGAAGTTGCGGTTGGTGCCTTCGCCTTCGCTGTAATTGCAGCGCTGTTGCAAGGCGCGGCCAATCGTTTTGGCGGCCCATTCGTTGGTCTCGGCACAGGCATTATTATGCCAGATACGCGTCGCAAAATTACCGAGCAGATGATGAACCCGGTCATGCGCATTATCGCCGCCCATCTTGGCATAATAAGTCGGCAGTGACTGCGAGAGAAACACCGTGCAGGCGCGTGACCCGCGCGCGGTCGAGAGAAATTCTCCGTCATAGCTGTTGAGAAAATATTGGGCTTCGTCCGCCCAAAGGAATACCGGGCGTTCGCGGTGCTGCGCTGCCAGCGCGTTTCGTGCCAGCACTGCGCGTTGCCACATATATTTGAACAGTTGCTGCGCGATAATCCCGTCTTCATTGCGCGTCAGCGCTGGCATGTTGAGCAGGATCACCATGCCGTGAAAGCTAAGCTCAGGCACCATGCTCGTTTGTCCGCAAAACGCATCACGCAGCCAGCCGTGATTGAAACGGTCAAGTGTGGTGGTGAGCGAGATGATAATGTTGCCGCGCGTCTTTTGGTCAAGCGTGGCAAAGTCCCCGCGCCAATAGGCCGTGGTGCGTTCGCCTATAGCATCATCAAGCCGCCCCACCGCATCGACAAAGCAGCCAAAGAAAAACGACTGCGCCTGCCAATCGGTTTTCGGGTGTGTAACTATAGGCTGTGCCGCCCGAACTCGTCAGATTGCCATTGCCATCATAGCCAAGCGCTGTGCCCCCAGACTGGGTGTGCTG
>JANOXQ010000168.1:0-2870 GCA_031418495.1 Sphingomonadales bacterium | reverse complement strand
GGGAATCCATCTCCCAGTAAGCGAAATGGTTGAAATCTGGAGATAGATTCCCGCCTTCGCGGGAATGACGAGACACTAAGGAAAGACTTCAATGACCAAACCACGCGTACTTATTTCCGACAGCATGGATCCCAACGCCGCCAAGATTTTTGCCGAACGCGGCTGCGATGTTGATGTTATCACTGGCAAGACGCCTGAAGAACTCGCCGCGATGATCGGCGATTATGATGGGCTTGCGATCCGCAGCTCAACCAAAGTCACCAAGGCGATCCTTGACGCCGCAACCAATCTTAAAGTGATTGGCCGCGCTGGCATCGGCGTTGATAATGTCGATATCCCCGCTGCGTCTGCCAAGGGCGTTGTCGTGATGAACACGCCGTTTGGCAATTCGATCACAACGGCGGAACATGCCATCGCACTGATGTTTGCGCTCGCCCGCCAATTGCCTGAGGCTGATCTTTCAACCCAGGCCGGCAAATGGGAAAAGAACCGCTTCATGGGGGTTGAAGTCACGGGCAAGACGCTTGGCCTGATCGGTGCGGGCAATATCGGCGCAATCGTTGCCAGCCGCGCGCTGGGCCTGCGGATGAAGGTTGTTGCTTATGATCCGTTCCTCACGCCCGAACGCGCGATTGAAATGGGCGTTGAAAAAGCTGACCTTGATACGCTGCTTGGCAAGGCCGATTTCATCACGCTGCACACGCCGCTGACTGATCAGACACGCAACATATTGTCTGCTGAAAACCTCGCCAAAACCAAGCCCGGCGTGCGGATTATCAACTGCGCGCGCGGCGGCCTGATCGATGAGGCAGCACTCAAGGCAGGGCTCGACAGCGGCCATATCGGCGGTGCGGCACTTGACGTGTTCCAGACCGAGCCCGCCAAGGAATCGCCGCTGTTCGGCACGCCAAACTTCATCTGCACGCCGCATCTCGGCGCATCAACCAACGAAGCGCAGGTCAACGTCGCCCTTCAGGTTGCCGAGCAAATGGCCGATTATCTGGTCAACGGCGGCGTGACCAACGCGCTCAACATGCCCTCGCTTTCGGCTGAGGAAGCACCCAAGCTGCGCCCCTATATGAAGCTTGCCGAACGGCTTGGTTCAATGATTGGCCAGCTCGCGCATGACAACCTCACCAAGATCGCGATTGAAGTGGAGGGGGCCGCCGCGCAGCTTAACATCAAGCCAATATCGGGCGCTGTGCTCTGCGGGCTGATGCGCCGTTATTCGGATACCGTCAACATGGTCAATGCGCCGTTTATGGCCAAAGAGCGCGGACTAGACGTGCGCGAAGTCCGCCATGACCGTGAGGGCGATTATCACACGCTGATCCGCGTCACCGTAGGGACTGAGGCGGGTGATCGCTCAGTTGCAGGCACGCTCTTCGGCAATGGTGAGCCGCGCTTGGTTGAAGTGTTCGGCATCAAGGTTGAGGCCGATCTTGACGGCAACATGCTTTACATCGTCAACGAAGACGCGCCCGGTTTCATTGGCCGCGTCGGCACTTTGCTGGGTGAGAATAAGCTCAACATCGGCACCTTCCACCTTGGCCGTCGTGCCGCAGGCGGCGAGGCTGTCCTGCTGCTCTCAATGGATGATGCGATCCCTGAGCCTGTGTTGTGGCAGGCGTGCAAGCTGCCCGGCGTAAAAACGGTGAAGGCGCTGCGGTTTTAGCCGATGAGAGGCGGCCTCCTCCCCACCGGATTTCGTGACCGCCTGCCGCCCGAGGCTGATGCTTCGGCGCGGCTGGTGCGGAGCGTGCTCGATAGTATCGCGGCTTATGGTTATGAACGGGTGCAAACCCCGCTGGCTGAATTTGAGGCAAGCCTGACCGAAGCACTGGGCACAAGTTCACGCGATTTGCTGCGCTTTGTTGATCCGGTGTCGGGCGAAACAATGGCAGTGCGCAGCGATATTACCGGGCAAATTGGCCGGATCGCCAAGACGCGGATGGGCCATCACCCGCGCCCGCTTCGTCTTTCCTACGGCGGGCCAGTGGTCAAACTGCGCAGCACGCAGTTGCGGCCCGAGCGCGAGATGATGCAGGTCGGCGCTGAACTGATTGGGCTTGATAGCGTTGCCGCCGCGAGCGAGATTATAACCGTGGCGATTGAGGCGCTCAAAGCGGCGGGCGTTGGCGAAATCACGCTTGATCTGACGCTGCCCGACCTTATCGACGTGCTCGCCCCCGACGGCGATGTCGCGGCGCTCAGGGCGCGGCTTGATGCCAAGGATGCGGGCGGGGTGCCTCATGAATTTGCGCCGTTGATAGCGGCGGCCGGGCCATTCCCCGACGCGCTTGATCGGCTGCGCGCGTTTGATACGGGCGGGAAACTCATCTCAAGGATTACAGCCCTCGAAACCATAGTTGCTGGGCTACCAAGCGAAGTCAACGTCACGCTTGATCCCACCGAGCGCCACGGTTTTGAATATCAAACATGGCTCGGCTTTTCGCTCTTCTCATCACAAGCCTCAGGCGAAATCGGGCGCGGCGGCAGTTACCGGATTGGGGACGAAACCGCGATTGGCTTTTCAGCCTATATCGATCCGCTAATCGATGCGGGCCTTGCGCGGGGCGAACGGCGGCGGCTGTTCCTGCCGCTCGGCACGTCTGTCGAACAGGCGTCGGCACTGCGCAAGGCAGGCTGGGTCACCGTGGCAGCCCTTGAAGACGGCGACACCGCAGAGGCGCAAATCTGTTCGCATATCCTCAAAGGCGGGGAAGTGATTACCCTTTAGGAAACAAAATCCGTTTGTGTCGAGCGCAGTGGGGACAAGCGGCGCAATGTGTCTCGACTTAGCTCGACACAAAAGGGTCACCCGATTTTAGCGTTTTCCGCCCTCACACTTTTGGTGCGCTGATGCAGCC
>JANOXQ010000167.1:0-9158 GCA_031418495.1 Sphingomonadales bacterium | reverse complement strand
CCACTTCCCGCTCTTCATCAAAGAGTGCGAATGGCGCTTCAACTACCGCCCCGTATCGCATATGCACCAAACCTTAACACGGTGGTGGTTCAAGTAACGCAAATAAAGCTATCTATGTCAGCCCCTTTAATTTTTATCAATCTCATGACTTACCATTTCACGGTTATGGTGTCTTTTATTAGTTTTAGATTCAAAATAACACGATTCAAGTATTACGAGATAATCTAAAATTATTATACGTTCTAAAGGGCTGGGCGATTGATTTGAACGGACGTCTGAACCTTTTTGTGGATTGACTATATTAGCTATGATTTTCTGTTTGTCGGCATTGTTTGACCCCATCGCGTAAAAATCTCTGAACATTTTCTGTATATCACGATAGTTTGTATCTTTTTGTGCCGATCTTGTAACCCAAGCAATGACCGCCGTCGCCAAAAGAGCAATTGACGAAACGACTATCGGAACCCATCCTTTTGCGGCGCTAAAGGTATCATGTGTTTGAGCAAATGTTATATTTAGATCGACCGCCATGTGTCACCTAGTCAACTTCTTATAAGCCAACCTAGTCGGCCGATCCGCCGCATCGCCCAAGCGCCGACGCTTATCTTCCTCATAGGCTTCAAAATTGCCTTCAAACCATTCGACATGGCTATCGCCCTCAAACGCCAAGATATGCGTGGCCAAGCGATCCAAGAAAAAACGGTCATGGCTGATTACCACCGCACATCCTGCGAAATTCTCTAGCGCTTCTTCAAGCGCGCGCAGCGTTTCGACGTCGAGATCGTTGGTCGGTTCATCTAACAGCAGCACATTGCCGCCCGCCGCGAGCATCTTAGCCAAATGCACCCGGTTGCGTTCACCGCCTGATAGCTGGCCGACCTTTTTTTGCTGATCAGTGCCCTTGAAGTTGAACGCACCCACATAAGCCCGCGTGTTGACTTCATGCTTGCCAAAATAGAAGCGTTCGTTACCGCCTGACACTTCTTCCCAAACATTCTTATTGGGATCGAGGTTATCGCGCGATTGATCGACATAACCAAGTTTGACTGTATCGCCGACCTTGATCGTCCCGCTGCCCGGCTGTTCCTGACCAGTGATCAGTTTGAACAGCGTTGATTTACCCGCACCATTTGGCCCGATAACACCAACGATGCCGCCGGGTGGTAGGGTGAATTCAAGATCATCAAACAATAATTTATCGCCGTAAGCCTTGGTGAGGTTTTTCGCCTCAATCACATTGCCACCTAGCCGGGTAGGAATTTGGATCAGGATTTGTGAGCCGCCTGGGCGACGATCTGCTTGTTTTTCAACAAGTTCGTCAAAGGCTCTAATACGCGCTTTGGATTTGGTCTGGCGCGCCTTGGGGCTTTGCCTGATCCACTGAAGCTCTTCCTTGATTGCCTTGGCGCGGCTTTCATTCTCAGTGTCTTCCTGCTCAAGGCGCTTTGCTTTGCCTTCGAGCCACGCCGAATAATTGCCTTCAAACGGAAGGCTGCGCCCACGATCAAGCTCAAGCACCCAGCCAACGACATTATCAAGGAAGTAGCGATCATGGGTAACGAGGATTACGTTGCCAGCATAATCAATCAGATGCTTTTCAAGCCATTGAACGCTTTCAGCATCAAGGTGGTTGGTCGGCTCATCTAGCAGCAAGACTTCGGGCTTTTCGAGCAGCAAACGGCATAGTGCAACGCGGCGGCGCTCACCGCCTGAGAGATTTTCGACCGATGAGTCTCCCGGCGGACAGCGCAACGCCTCCATCGCGATTTCAAGCTGATTATCGAGCGTCCAGCCATCAACCGCGTCGATCTTTTCCTGCAAATCGCCCATTTCGGGGAGCAGCGCATCAAAATCAGCATCAGGTTCAGCCATCAGCGCAGAGATTTCGTTAAACCGATCAACCATATCAGCAACCTCACGGACGCCGTCCTTCACATTTTCAAGCACCGTCTTTTTGGGATTAAGCTGTGGCTCCTGCGCCAAGTAACCAACGCGGCAGCCTTCGGCGGCCCATGCTTCGCCGGTAAATTCTGTATCGAAGCCAGCCATAATCTTCATCAACGTCGATTTACCTGCGCCATTAACGCCGATGATCGCGATCTTGGTGCCGGGCAAGAATTGTAGATGGACATTATTGAGGATCGGCTTGGCCGCACCGGGAAAGGTCTTGGTCAGCCCTTTCATGACATAACTATATTGGACGGCCATTGGGTCGATTCCTTAGTAATATAAGTGTGCAGGATTTGGCGGCGCATTAGCCGAGGCGAGGGCCGTTGGGAAGGGGCGTTGATCGTCATTAAGCATTCGTCTCAATTGCGTTGATCGCCACTTCTGGGCCATAGAGAACACGTGGTCATTTTTTGGTTGAGGTGTATGATGCGGAAAGTTGGTTTTGGGCTGGCGTTGGTTGGTATTGCCTCACTAAATGGGATGGTGTTCGCAGCCCCCCCAACCCCAGGCACTGCGCTTAATATCGTTGAGGGGCTGACGACCGAAATTGGCCCGCGGCTTGCTGGAACCGAAGCCGAAGCGCGTGCGCGCGAGTGGTCGGTTAAAAAGCTTAAAAGCCTTGGTTTCAAGAATGTTCGGATTGAAACGTTTGATATGCCGGTTTGGGTACGTGGGGCCGAGACTGCCGAGATTGTTTCGCCATTTCCGCAGAAGCTGATCGTAACAGCGCTTGGCAATAGTGCCGCGACGCCCGAAGGTGGCACCACTGCTTTGATTGTCGCATTTAACAGCCTAGCAGAACTTGAGGAAGCGCCCGAGGCAAGCATCAAGGGCAAAATCGTTTTCGTAACCCACCGGATGCGGGCGACTCAGGACGGATCAAGCTACGGCGTATTCGGCCCGATTAGGCGTTTTGGTCCATCTGTTGCCAGCCGCAAGGGCGCAGCGGCAATCGTCATCCGTTCACTCGGAACTGATATGAGCCGTTTTCCCCATACTGGAGTTCAAACTTGGGCGGAGGGTGTAACACCAATTCCGGCTGGAGCGCTCTCGCTCGTTGATGCTGAAAATCTCGAACGGATGCTGGCGCGTGATAAGAATGTTACGATGAAGCTAATCCTCACACCGCGTAATCTTGGTAAGCAGCAATCGGGCAATGTTATTGCGGAAATTCCGGGGAAAGACCCGGCGGCGGGGATTGTTGCGATTGGTGGGCATCTCGATAGCTGGGATTTAGGCACTGGCGCGTTTGACGATGCCGCTGGCCTTGCGATCACGACTGCGGCTGCCAAAGGCCTTTTGGATTCAAAGAAGAAGCCACGTCGAACGGTGCGCGTAATCTGGTTCGGTGCTGAGGAAGTCGGGATTTTTGGCGGCAATGCTTATCTAGCTGCACACGGTAAGGAGCCACATGCGTTGGTTTCTGAGTCCGACTTTGGCGCTGACCGCGTTTGGCGGGTCGATTTCAAACTACCCGATAGCGCGAAACCGCTTGCTGACCGCTTGAAGCGCGCGCTGGCACCACTTGGCATTGCTTCAAGCAATGAAGCGGCAGGCGGTGGCCCGGATTTTGGGCCAATTGCGCGCACCGGGGTCAGCGCGATTGATCTTCAGCAGGATGGCACGCGCTATTTTGATTTGCATCACACGCCTAACGACACGTTTGACAAGATTGATCCAGTCCAGCTTCGCCAGAATGTTGAGGCTTGGTCGATCATGCTTGATCTTGTCGCCAATGCACCTGAAGATTTGATATCTGCAAAGGCGAAATGACATGCGGGCGGGGCTGATCCTGCTGTTGATACTAACTGCGTGCAACCGCGAACAGGTTGCTGAAAGCAATCAGGCGGCAATCATTGAGCGAGCAAAGGCGCTTGAAAAGGCCGCCGATGCCTCAGTTGATGAAAGCATCGCCGAGATGACACGTGACTCGCTTGAAGAGCGCGCAGCAAATGAGGCAACGGCAAAGTGACGGGATCAACTTTTGAGGAAACCCGTGCGTTGCTTGGCCACTTTGGCGTTATTGCTGATGGAGCAGGCGCAAACTTTGGCGTCGATAGCCCGATTGACGGCGGCACAATAGCACTCATCAAAACAGATGGCTCTCCCGAAATTGAAGCGAAAATCGCGTTAGCGCACACCGCCTTCCTGCGTTGGCGGTCGATACCAGCGCCCCGTCGCGGCGAACTTGTCCGCTTGCTTGGTGAGGCATTGCGGCGTGAGAAAATCCCGCTCGCGCAGTTGGTAACGATTGAATGCGGCAAGCCAATTTCTGAAAGCCTTGGCGAAGTTCAAGAAATGATCGACATTTGCGATTTTGCGGTCGGGCTTTCGCGGCAGCTTTACGGCCTCACCATCGCGAGCGAGCGCCTCGGCCATAAGATGTTGGAAACATGGCACCCACTCGGCGTCGTTGGGGTGATTTCGGCGTTCAATTTTCCCGTTGCCGTGTGGGCGTGGAATGCCGCGCTCGCGCTCGTTTGTGGGAATGCGGTGGTGTGGAAGCCTTCGGAAAAGACGCCGCTGGTGGCACTGGCGATGAAGGCATTGCTCACCAAGGTCATTGCTGAATTTGGCACTGATACGCCTGCTGGCTTGACTTCGATTGTGATCGGCGGCGCTAGCGCGGGCAGGGCTCTGGTCGAAAGCAAACAGATTGCTCTGGTTTCAGCAACTGGCAGCACACGGATGGGGCGGATCGTTGGCGAAGCGGTGGCCGCGCGATTTGGGCGGAGCTTGCTTGAACTTGGCGGCAATAATGCGAGCATCGTCGCGCCGTCGGCTGACCAAGCGCTTGCTCTGCGAGCCTGTGCGTTTGGCTTCATGGGGACGACTGGCCAGCGCTGCACTTCGCTGCGGCGGTTGTTCGTTCACCGCTCAATCTATGATGGGTTTGTGGGCGCACTGAAGGGCGCTGCGGCATCGGTGTCGATTGGTGATCCGCGTGTCCCGTCCAATCTGATCGGGCCGTTGATTGATGAAGCAGCCTATTCCGAGATGCAGGCCGCGCTTGAGGCAGCGCGCACAGAGGGCGGCGTGGTGAGCGGCGGCGAACGGCTTGACCAGCCGGGCGTTTACGTCCGCCCCGCGATTGTTGAGCTTCCCGCACATGCCGGGCCAGTGTTGAATGAGACGTTTGCGCCAATCCTTTATGCCTTTGCTTATGATGATCTGGACGAGGCGATTGCTCTGCAAAACGCGGTGCCGCAGGGATTGTCATCAAGCATCTTCACGACTGACCTGCGTGAGGCCGAGCGGTTTTTATCAGCGGCGGGGAGCGACTGCGGCATTGCCAACGTCAACATCGGCACATCAGGCGCAGAAATCGGCGGCGCGTTTGGCGGCGAAAAGGAAACCGGCGGCGGTCGCGAGTCAGGCTCTGACAGTTGGAAAGCCTATATGCGGCGGCAAACGAGCACGATAAATTACTCATCCGAATTGCCACTCGCGCAAGGGGTGTCGTTCGACATCTAAAGCAGCCGCATCTGCGCGCCACTGGGCGGGACGAACAAATCACTGCGCAAAATAATCCGCTCTCGATTAAGCCCAAGTTTGCGGCAGGTAATGCCAAACCGTGTGCGCAGCAAATCAGCCCAAGCGCCTTGCCCGCGCATTCGCGACCCGAAACCCGGATCATTGTCACGCCCGCCGCGCAGGGATTGGATGATCGCCATCACCTTGCCTGCGCGGTCAGGATAATGAACGTCGAGCCATTCGCGGAACAGCGGCGCGACTTCATGGGGCAGGCGGACGGGGATATAGCTGGCGCTGATCGCCCCTGCCGCCGCGCCCGCCTCAAGGATCGCCTCAATTTCATGATCGGTAATCGCGGGGATGACAGGCGCAACATTAAGATGCGTTGGCACCCCGGCCGCGACGAGCCCGCGAATTGCCGCGAGCCGCTTTTCTGCGCGGGGGGCTCGCGGCTCAAGCGTGCGGTGGATCGCTGGATCAAGCGACGTGACCGACACCGCGACTGCAACCAGCCCCTTTGCCGCCATGGCCCCAAGGATATCAAGGTCAGCCAACACCCGGTCTGACTTCGTGGTGATCGTCAGCGGATGATCGCACTCGGCCAAAACCTCAAGGCAGGCGCGCGTAATCCGCCAATCGCGCTCAATTGGCTGATACGGATCAGTATTGGTGCCAAAAGCGATGGGGGCCGCGACATAGCGCTTGTGCGCAAGTTCAGCGCGGAGCAGCGCCGCCGCGTTCGGTTTGGCGAACAGCTTGCTCTCAAAATCAAGCCCCGGCGATAGATCATGAAACGCATGGCTTGGCCGCGCATAGCAATAAATGCAGCCATGTTCACACCCGCGATAGGGATTGATCGAGCGGTCAAACGGGATGTCTGGCGACGTGTTGCGCGTGATGATCGTCTTGGCCTGTTCAACCGTAACCGTGGTGCGCAGGCGCGGCGCATCCCCGTCGAGCAAAGCGCGATCATCAAGCCAATCGCCATCCGCCTCCCGCGCATTCAAATTGAACCGCGTCGGCACGATCCCACTCGCCGCACCGCGTCCGGGGGTGAGGGCAGGGGGCGGTTGTGATCCCCGATTTTGCTTGGGCAGCGCAGTCATTTCAAAGCCCGCGCGCCTTTTTGAAAAAGGGCGGAAATCTCAGGAAGTTGACACTGAATCGGTATGTTGATTGGTGGTGCGGATGAGGGGTGGGGGCGTGGGGAGGGGCCTCTGCCGAGCGTGTGGAAGTTATATGCAGGGCGGTGATTGTGGTGGCCATAAAAAGAACATATCATGAATATGATCGATAGGAAAGACTCAATCCTTCATTCATCCGTCGGTGAGCGTTGCTTCCATCAAATTGCTGAGTTTAAAATGCTGAGTTTAGAAAAAGAGAAAACACTGCTCGTCATATGGACTTTGAGCTTTATTCCTGAGAATACACGTTACATGGAACCTATATTTCACGTCTATATTGATGAAGCCGGGGATCCCGGCGTAAAGGCAAAGGTGACGGATAAGCCTACTACAACCGATTGGTTTGTTCTAAGTGCTGTCGTAGTCCGCGCAAGCCGTGACACTGATGTTACAGACTGGGTCAGTGATATGATTGAAGCTGTCCGGGGGCGCGGGACTAATGGAATTCACTATCGCAACCTATCTGATCCCAATCGTCTGCGAGTGAGCAGAATGCTTGGTCGAAAGCCAGTTCGAATATTCACAGTTGCTTCCCAAAAAGATTCGATGCGTAAACACCAGAATGCAAAATTGGGACGTGCTAACGATCGTGAGTTTTACAATTGGTGCCTAAGGCTTCTGCTCGAACGGGTTACAGAATGGTGCTATTGGAAATGCTCGTCCGAAAATCTTGAAATCGCGCCCGCGCGAATCATTTTCTCGGAACGGGGTGGTCACGATTATGATGCGCTCAAAATCTATCTTGAAAGACTTCGTGCCCAGACTCTCACAGGCAATTTAGTACTAAAGAAGCGTGGTATCGCGCCAGGCATAATTTACCCAGATCTCTGTAAGGTAAGCCCGCATGCCAAAATTGCGGGCCTACAACTTGCTGACATTGCAGCAAGCGCGTACTTCCAAGCGGCCTGTTCCGTATCTCCACGCCATAACATAGAACCAGCCAAGGCTCTGAAGGCTAGGCTTGCCCGTCGCTTTGACAAGGGGGCACCAGCCAATTTTGGGCTGCTGCTTCTGCCGTTTCCGCACCAAGGCACAATAGCAGTCGCTGACCGACCAATATTCACACACTGCGGTTACCGTTTTCCCGTTGGATGACGGGCCCCGGCCTTCCGTTCAAATGAGCCGTAGGCCGCTATCCAGCGAGCGACCGTCTCAAAAGCTGCCTTCTCGGACGAAGCGATCTGGCGAAAGGTTGTTCCGGCGTATCCCGTCTCGTGGACTTTAATGAATATCCAACAACATTCAACTTGTGCAGTATTTGGTTTTCAACGCGTCATCGCATATTCGACTCGTCCTGACTCATTTTATGGATGGTGACTGTGCGGTGCTTTGAAATTTGTTTCCAGTCGCGGCATAAGGAAAGCCGTTTAGGTTCTACTTGAACGGTTGGTTTTGAAACTCCAAAGTACACTTTGAGATGGGCGCTTTTGACGAGCAATAGCCCCTCCAAACCAACCTACAGCAATCCTCAAACTTCCCGCAACCTCGGCATCAACTCAGCGAAATTGCACGGCCTAAATCATCCCCCTCGGTTCCTCCAATGTCATCCCCGCGATAAACCCTGAACGGCTCTCACCCGCTGCGCGCGCCATTGCGTCGAGGCGTTTTAGGACACGGCGGGGCAGGGTGATGTTGATGCGTTCGGTGGTGTCGTCGAGGGCGGCGGGATCAAGCGTAATGACGCCAAATGTCCATCCGGCAAATTCGGCGTTATGGCGAAGCGTATCAAGGCTGCTGGGGTGGGGGATTGCCTCACCCGCATCAAGCGCGGCATCAACCCATGCGGCGGCGGCTTCTTCGGCCCCGGCAAGTGCTTCATCAAGGCTGTCACCTGCCGAAAAACATCCGGGCAGATCGGGGATGATCACGCCAAAGGCCGTCGTTTCGTCACCGGGTTCAATCGCAATAGGGTAGCGCATAGTGACCTCAAACCTCCCTTAACCTCGGCATCAATTCTACAAAATTGCATGGCCTAAACCGGCTATCCAACTGGTGCACCAATAGTCCGTCCCAGCCGTCTTTGACGGCTCCGGTCGAGCCGGGGAGGGCGAAGATGTAGGTTCCGCGTGCGACGACGGCGCAGGCGCGGCTTTGGATGGTTGAGGTGCCGATGGTTTGGTAGCTTTGCCAGCGGAATAGCTCACCAAAGCCGGGAATGTCTTTGCCGCCAAGGCTTTGCAGCGCTTCAGGCGTTACATCGCGCCCGGTGACGCCGGTGCCGCCGGTGGTGATGACGCAGTCAATGCTCTCATCCTCGCACCAGCGGTGGAGGAGCGCGACAATATCCTGCGCATCATCGCGGAGCAGAACGCGTTCGGCGAGGATATGGCCTGCGCCCGCTATCCGCGCGACGAGCGTGTCACCCGATGTGTCTTCGGAAATGCTGCGGCTGTCCGATACGGTGAGCACCGCGATACGGACGGGGATGAAGGGGCGGGTGGGGTCTAAGGGCATGGGATCGCTGTAGCGCAAAAAGATCTGTTACGCACCCAACCGTTTGGTTAGGGCCATGGGAGGAGACAAGAAAACAAAATACAAACCAAACAACTA
>JANOXQ010000166.1:0-18281 GCA_031418495.1 Sphingomonadales bacterium | reverse complement strand
GGTGGGGCCCCCGACCCCCGTCAACCGCGGGGGGTTTCCCCGCAGGCCCCTCCACACGAACGGTCAATAATTTCAACCGCCGATCTCAACCAATTCGAGCCGCTCACCCGCCGGGCCGATGGTGGTTGCGGCGCGGCGCCCAGCATGTAGCGCGCCCTCTTGAAGCGCTGGCGGTGTGATCCAGTCGAGCCGGAGCGCATCCAAGCTATCGACCGCGAGCGTGATCAGGGCATCGCCCGCTGGCAGCCGCGTGGGATCGCCGGGTCGGATCGTTGCGGTGGGGGGATAGCCATCGACCTCAATGATTGGCAGACGGGCTTTCTGCACCATACTGATGGTTGACTGGGTTCCGGCTGGCAGGCCAAACGCCTTGTTGATCATCGTATATTCAAGCGTGTAGCTGCCGCCCTCATCAAGGTTCAGCCGTTCGCGGTACCAAGCGACTGTCCCCGTCAAGTCAGGCGTTGCAAGGATGCAAATGAAAATATGATCAACCGGACATTTCGCCTTTGGCAAGTCAGACGAAGGCGTATCGCAGGCAACTTCGTTGAGGTAAATCATCTCGCCGCCGCGACCGATTACCTGCATCGGGATAAAATAAGGCAGGCCGTCAATCGGCTTTGGCGGGCCGACAATCTCAAAGCCGCTGCCGGTGAGGCGCTCAGGCCAGCCGTACACATCCTGGACGCTCAGCTCATAGGCTGCCCAGCCGTAAGTGCGCGTTGGCGTGAAGCCCTCGGGAACAAACTGTTCGACCAGTTGTAGAAAGCAAGGCGCGCCGCTCTTGGGTTGCAATATCGCCATCCGTGCGCCTGCACTTGCTGAGCAGCCCCAGCTTGAGGCGAGGCTGTGTGAGAGCGTTCCTGCTTCGACCAGATCAAGCCCAAGCCGCCCTTATAATCGGCAAGTGCCGCATCAAGATCGGGCGTGGTGATGATGCCACCGAGGATTTGGCCGTGGGTGATCATTCGAAATTGGCCTTCCGCTTTTGCAAGAAAGCCGCCACCCCTTCACGAAAATCAGCGCGAGTGAAGGCCTCAGCAAAGCGCGCAAGCGAATCCGCGTCATCTTCGGCTTGGCCGTCAAGGATGCGACGGATCACCGCTTTGGACTCGCGCTGGCTGTGGCCTGATGTCCTTAGCATCGTTTCGATCAGATCATCAGCATTGTCAGCAACGCGGTTGATCAGGCCGATCCGATGCGCTTCTTCAGCGTTCATGAGCGCACCGGTAAAGAGGATTTCTTTAGCTTTAGCGGGGCCAACCTGATCAACCAGCAGCTTGGTATCATGAAGCGGATAGACCAGTCCGAGCTTGGCTGGGGTAATGCCGAAGCGTGCACGCGGCGTCGCGACGCGGAGGTCGCAGGCCAGCGCAAGTCCGCAGCCACCGCCGATGCAATCGCCGTCAATCATTGCGATTACAGGCTTTGCCGCGCGGGCAAGCGCATATTGCGCGGCGTTGATCGCGGCTTGGTTCGCCGCGCGCCAGTCTGCATTGCTGGCGTTGGCGGAAAGTTCTGAAATGTCAGCCCCAGCACAGAAGGCGCCCGGTTCGGCGGATTGCAGCACTATCAGACGCACCGCGCCATCCGCCAGCGCGCGTTCAAGCAGCAGCGGCAGTTGCAGCCACATCGCTTGATCAAAGGCATTGCGCTTGGCTGCACGGTCAATCAGCAGCCGCGCGATGCTGCCTGATGTTTCGAGGCGGAGCGTCACGCCGGAACGACCCTGGCAAAATGCTGCGCAATTTCGTGCCGCGTTGTCACCCACACATCGGAATGCGCGCGGACATGGCGGAAGAGTTCTTCGAGCGCCCAAATCCGCCCTGGTCGCCCAATGATCCGCAAGTGGAGACCAAGCGACATCATCTTAGGATTGCCGTCCACGCCCTCACGGTAAATCTGATCGAAATTACGCTTGGCATAGGCAAGCCATGCGTCAGGCGTCATCGCGGGATCAGTCCACATCTTCATATCATTATTGTCGAGCTGATAGGGTAGGATCACGATTGGCGTTTCGGGCACCGTTTCCGAATCCCAGAAGGGGATATCGCCCGAATAATCGTCCATGTGATAGGCAAAACCCTCCTCAATTAGCAGGCGACGCGTGTTGTCAGTATGGAAATAGCGCGACAGCCAGCCATAGGGTCGAACACCCACAGTCTGCTCAATCGAAGTAACGGCTTTGCGGATGAAGGCACGTTCAGCGTCCTCATCCATCTTGAATTGATGCACCCAGCGGTAGCCGTGGCTGACGGGCTCATGTCCGAGTTCGGCGATGGCCTCCGCAATCTCAGGATGGTTTTCAAGGCTCATTGCCGCGACTGTCCAGCTCGCCTTGATGTCAAAAGCCTTGAGCAGTTTTACGACGCGCGGCGCGCCAGCCTTAATGCCGTAGAGATAGTTGGACTCATTGCCGTAATTGCGAATTGGCGATTTGATGTGGATGCCGAGTTCATCGACCGGCTCCATCCCCCGGTCACCGCGCGCGACGGTCATCTCGCTGCCTTCCTCGACGTTGATGACGATTGAGAGCGCCATCTTTGCGTCATTTGGCCAGTTGATCCGTTCTTCATGCATCAGTGCATTTCCTCCCCGGCGCTGACGTTGATCGCCTCACCAGTTACATAAAACGCGTCATCGCTGGCGAGCCAGGCGCAGGCGGCGGCGGTGTCCAATGCCAAGCCGGGGCGGCCCATTGGGTTCTTTGCGGCCATGTTCGCGAGATAGGCGTCAACGCTCTCAAAGCCGAGCAGTTTGGATAAATAGGCGTTCTGCATAGCGCCAAGCCCGGTCGTCACATGATTGGGGCAGACGGCGTTGACGGTGATACCATGCGCGCCAAGCTCAAGCGCAGTGGCCCGCGTCAGGCCAATCATCCCGTGCTTTGAACTGACATAGGCGGGAAGATGCGGGAAGCCTGTCTTTGCGGCTTGGCTCGCGATGTTGATGATGCGACCGCCTTTGCCTGCTGCGATCATTGCCTTCGCGGCGGCTTGCGCGGCGTAAAATGCGCCCGATAGATTGACCGCAATTACTTTCGCCCAATCGGCGGGGTCAACCTCAAGCATTGGCTTCATCATAAAGCCAATTCCAGCATTATTGACGAAAATATCAACCGCCCCCGCTTCGCGTACCAGCGCGTTGCACTGCGCGGCATCGGAAACGTCGCACGCGATCAGCGATACATTCGCGCCGCGCCTGCGCAAATCTTCTGCAACGGCTTTTGCCTCATCATCAATGACAATATCAGAAACAACACAGCTCGCGCCCTCATCGGCGAAGCGCTGCAAGATGCCTTGGCCAAGCCCTTTCTGCTTACCAGAGCCAGTGACAATAATCGTCTTGCCCGCAAAGCGCATTACAAATCCTCGGTCAGGATGAACTGCGGATTGTCGGCAAAGCCCCGAAACGGGGCGGCGGCGGCTTGGAAGGCTTCAGTCATAATGTCGGCGACAAAGCCGTCCATGCCGCTGATGTCGATCACCTCAATATATTGGTACAGCATGGCGCATCCGATCCGAACAGTCCCGTCGCGCGGTGTGTGGTGAAGCGGTCAACCGAACCAAGCGTATTGACGCCGGGAATATCGATGTCCTTTGCCCACGCCTCATAAGCGGCGATATCAACGCCGGGTTTCAGATTGAACAAGACGATGATCCGCATGGGCGTTCTCCTATTATCAGTAGCCGAATGTGGCGGGTGGGCGGTAGGCGTCAAGTGCTGCGTCAAGCTGGCGTGCGACCGCGAAGAGCGTTGCCTCGCTCGCCGCTGCGCCAACCAACTGAACGCTAACGGGCAGGCCGTCCTCGCTCCATCCAGCGGGCAGAGCGAGGGCAGGCAGGCCAGCAATGTTGGCAAGTGCGGTAAAATCGGCCTGATTGGCGGGCGCACGACCATGCGCGAAGGCAGTTTGCGGCGCGGTTGGCATGAGCAATATTGTTTCTTCGTCAATCGTCGCGCGCAATATGTCACGCGTGCGGGCGAGGATTTCTGTTCGGACAGGCGTTTTTTCACAAAAGCTGAGGAGGAATTTGAGTTCATCTGATAGCAGTTCGGCCTTGGTTATGCGCGCCGCGCCCAGATGATCAATCAGCCATAGCCCCGCCATGCCAAAGCCTGCCATGCGGATATCGCTCAAGCCATCGGCAAGGCGGAGATGCGCAATTGGCAAATCAAGCAGGGTACAGGCGTTCTCATAGGCCGTGCGCACCGCAGGCTGCACGTCAACACCGCCTAGGCCCTCAAGCAAAATCAGGCGTTTGACGGGCAGGGCTTCAATCGGATTATCCTCAGCCATCACGTTCCAGAGACGCTCAAGCATATCAAGCGAGCGCGCCAACGGGCCGATGACATCAAGGCTGGGTTCGAGGAAGGCCAAGCCTTCGCTGCTGACAAAGCCGTTGGTTGGCTTGAGGCCATACACCCCGCAATAGGCGGCTGGAATCCGCACTGAACCAAGCGTGTCAGTGCCGAGTGCTGCGTCACACAGCCCCGCCGCAACCGCAGCACCACTGCCGCCAGATGATCCGCCGGGGGTATAGTCTTCGCGGTGCGGATTGACTGTGCGTCCATAAAAGGCATTATCAGTTGTCGCGCCAAGTGCGGCCTCGTGCATGTTAAGCATACCAGGGATGATCGCACCCGCTTTACGTAATTTGGCGACTACCTCGGCATCGCGTTCGGCAATCCGGTCGCGGTATAATCCCATCCCGCCCGTCCACGGCAGGCCCGCAACCGCGATGTTTGACTTAATCCCGAGCGTGACGCCTGCAAGCGGGCCATCTCCGCCACGCGCCTCCCTGTCCCAATCGACAAAGGCGTTTAGCGGCGCATTCGCAGCTTCAAGGGCGGGCCAGTTGATCATAGCCCGCGCTCATCAATCAGGCGGATTGGCTTTTGCCGGATATCAATCTGCGTGAGCGCCGCCGTCCAGCCCGGTGCGCATAACGTCACCGCGACTTCAACGCCGAGTCCTTGGCGGAGCAGGCTCGCAAGCGCACTTGCGTCACTGCCGCCGCGACTTTCAATCGTCACCGTCATATCATCGCGCTGCGTAAGTGGATCACGCACCACGTGGCAGACATATTCGCCAGTCAGATCGCTGCGATTCTCGATCAGTGCGCCGATTGCGTGGGGGAACAGGTTAATCCCGCGCAGTTTGACCATATTATCGCTGCGGCCTTTGAACCCGGCGATGCGCTTGAACGCAATCTCTCCGCGTCCGCCAAGTTCATGGCTAATGTCATGCGTGTTGAAACGGATGCACGGCGCGATATCATCCTTGTAGAGGCAGGTGACGACCATATCGCCGGTTTCGCCAACGGCAACAGGCCGTCCGTCATCAACGCCAAGCAGCTCAAGATACTGCGCATCCTCCCAGACATATAGTCCGTCGCGGTCTGGGCCTTCGCCAGCGATTGATCCCGTGTCACCAACACCGTACCAGTCATATGCTTTGGCGCCGTGCCACGCGGCCTCAGTCGCGGCGCGGTCTTCGGTACCAAGATGGCCGATGATCATTTTGAGGTTGATCCGGTCAAACAGCTTTTCCGCCTCGGCGACTTCGGTGAGTTTGCGGATATAATCAACGAAACCAACCATTACGGTCACCCCGAAATCGGCCATCAAATTCACTTGATTGATTGACGGCGTTTCAATCCCAGTGCCTGCCCAAAGGAAGACCGAATTGGTGAAATGCGTCACTGCCTCGCGGATATAATGGCCGCCATTGATCATGCCGTGGCCATAGACTGAGTGAATGACGTCCGATGGTTGCAAACCCATCCAGCGGTACATCCGCCCGACAAGCAGGTTGCCAACCTCGCGTCCTTTGGGGCCGAACAGGAGCGTTTGCGGTCGCCCGGTTGTGACCGATGTTGTGTGGAGAAAAACCGGGGGACGGTTGTCGCTGCCAAGCCCGCTAAAATCGCCATAGGGCGGATGATCGGCGATTGAGGCCATCAGGTCGGCCTTGTCGTACACTGGCAGCTTGGTGATATCGGCAAGGCTGCGGATATCGCTGGGTTCGATTCCCCGCGCGCGCCATAGCCGCTGGTAGAAAGGCACCTGCCAGCCGCGCTGCATCAGCTTCAGGAATTGCTTGTTTTGGATTGCATTGAACTCGTCCCGGCTCATCGCTGCGTAGCGCGCCGTAAAGGCATCGCCGATGGGATAATCAGTAAGCATCTGTTTGATATCAATGCTTTCAAACAGCGTCGGAAAACTCATTGCGGCTCCGTGAAATAAGCGAGTGGATTGTCGAACAGGCGGCGGTTGATATGGGCGGTGAGGGCTTTACACAGATCGCGTTTGGCGTCTATTTGCTGTGGTGAAAGCGGCTCGGCTGGACTTCCGAGCATATTAGGAAGTTCTACCTCAAAAACCCCACCACCGACGATGCATATGTGCAGACGTTGTGGTGAAAGCGCATTAGGATCGATGTTGTCGTCCACCGTCAACGTGACACGATTGGCGAGGTCTAGGATTGCGGGGTTTGAGAAAATTTCAGGCTTGAAACGGTGGGGATTGATCGCGTTATCGGTTAGCATCAGGGCGACAAGCAACGGCAGACAAAGTCGTGCATAAGCTGGTGTCATGTCTTCTATATTCTGTCGCCCAACGAGTCGGCGTACTAGCGGCGGGACGATAGCTATAACCTTTTCAACATAGCCCACATCAAGTTCTAAATTCGCGAGAAAGCCCAGCGTAGCATGGCTCGCACGGCCACAAGGATGGGCTTGGTGCTGACTTCGCTGATCCGCCAGATTTGGCCGACACTCTCCGTGTAACGCGACAAATCACCCTGATCGATCAGCTTGAAATAGCCAAACGGCCCCTCAAGCACGTCATGCGGGCCAGTCAGGCCGTGTTTGACCAGATCAACCACCTGAACCGCCGCACGTGCGGCATTGGCAATCTGCAAGGGCAGCGCGATTGACCCTTCGACATGTGCCTGCATCGTGCCGGCACAGTGCGAATAAGCGAGACCCAGCACATCGTTGAACTGACTGCGGCTCAGCCCCTCAATTCGAGCAACCGCAAGCGCGGCACCGATCAAGCCTGCAGTTGTGGGCCTGAAGAAACTGAGCGCGCTATCGGCGGCAATGCCAAGCCCACTGGCGATATCAACGCCGATCGCAAGTGCGAGTAATGCATCATCAACATCACAGCCGCCGCGCCGGTCAATCACAGCGTGGAGCGCAGCCGTTACTACAGACAGCGCATGAACAACCGCGCCCTCATGCACCGCATCCCATTCAAGGCAGTGAATTTGGAATCCATTGACATAGGCGGCGGACGGGGCGGGCAGGTGTTCGCTACGGCCTAATAATCTCGCCTCCTCACCAGTGCCGCTCATTTTGGTCGTCTGGAAAACGCCCTCGGCTCCCGGTGCCGTTGAACCCGCCGCGCCAACCGCAAGCGTATCGGTGAGCAACCGGATTGCGTCCGCGCGCGCTGCCTCCGGCAGCCGGTGTGTTGCCGCCGCGAAATCAAGCAAGTTGCGTGTCGCGCTCATAGCCAGTCCTCAAGCATGGCTATAATCGCTGCTGGATCGCTGTTTTCGACCGCAAGTGCAATCGCCCGATCTGCTTCCTGTATGGGTAAGCCACCCCATGCCACTAACGTGCGCGCCTTGGCCATTATCTCTTCTGGCGAGAGTGGGCGTTCAGGATCGCCGCGCGTATCAACCAGTTCATGCCCATTGACGCGCGCACCGTAATGCGCAGGGTAACGCGCCGAAATCTCAGGCGCTTCGGACACGGACACTTGCGCGCGCAAAGTACCAAGCGCTGCAATGGCTTCGGGCGTGAAATCGGCTGGGGCAGCGTCTCGGTTATCGGCGATCACCGCAACAGCGTGTTGCAGCGAAAATTTGGCTTCGGCCTCGGTCATAGGATGTGGTCGATCACAAAAGAGGATCGCGTCACGGTAAGTTTCGACTATGAAAGGTGGGGTCAGCTTGCCCACCGCTCGCAGCTCAAGCGCGCAGTCAATCGCGGGATGCGCGTGGCGACACGCCGCCCACGGTTTGAAACTGACGCGCGCCATCGCCCAGTCATCATCAAATATCATCGGTTTTGGCTGCTTGGTAAATGCCGCATAAAAACCTTGTGGCCCTTCAAGTAGCGCCTTTGGCCCCGTAAAGCCCTTGACCGCTAACCGGGCGACCCAAAGCCCCGAAAGTGAGGCGTGCGTCACATGCAATTGCTTGGTCATCACATCATCATGGCGCATATGCCAAAGCCCGCCCGCGAATGATCCAGCATTGCCAAGCGCCCAAACCATGGCTTGGCGGTCATTCCCGAAGATCGACACTGCGGCGGCGGCGGCTCCAAAGCCGCCAGCCGTCGATGTGTTGTGGAAATGGGCATAATGGTGCGCGTCAAACGTCGCGCCGATCATTATCATGGCTTCATAACCACGCACCGCGCCCTCAAGCAGTCTATCCATTGATCCCCCCAGATCGCGGATCGCCGAAAATGCCGACGGCCAGATCACTGGCCCTGGATGAAGGATCGCAGTCCGTTCAATATCATCCATTTCAAGCGCATTGCCGAGCAGCACCGCGCGCGTCAGTACATCGGGTTCGGCGGCTTTGGCGACTTCCGCCACGCCACTTTGCCGCGCACCCGCCACGCAGGCGAGCCAGTCGAGCAGATGAAGCCGCGCCCGTTCGCGCATGGCTGTATCCACCGGGCGTTGCAAATGCTGTGCGATTTGCTCAATGAGGGTGTAGGCTTCGCTCATGCGGGCACAACAGGAGGGATGATTTGGCCGCCACGCCGCGTTACCGCGAACTTGCCGAGGAACTGCGCGAAGAGATTTTGCGTGGCGCTTATTCGGCGGAGACGTTTCCGACCGAAAGCGATTTGTGCAAGCGTTACTCGGTCAGCCGTTTCACCGTGCGTGAGGCGCTGCGCACGCTTCAGGGCGAGGGATTGATCGCCCGCAAACGCGGCTCTGGCACAATCATCCAGCCAGCGGCGGCGCGCGGCGGCGCGCTGCATCAGCCGCTGTCGAATGTTGGCGAAATCCTCCAATATGCGCGTGATACCCGCGCGCATTTCACCGAAATTGGCGAAGGGCCGCTGCCCAAGGCAATTGCCGAGCAATTGGGGCTGGTTGCCGGTGGTCGGTGGACGCGCTTTCAGGGGCTTCGTACTGGTGGCGGATCGACCCAGCCGATTGCCGCAATTGATGCCTATGTCCACGAAAGCCTGCACGATGCCGCGCTCCGCGTTTCGCCCAATGAAGCGACGATTTTTCGCCAGCTTGAAAAACTTGGCGGGGTCAAGATTGCGCAAGTGACGCAGGATATTCAGGCGGTGGTTGCTTCGGCAGAAGTCGCGCGGCTGCTTGGCTTGACCAAGCGTGCGCCGTGCTTGCGGATATTGCGCTGCTATAAGGATGCCGATGGGCAGATCCTTGAGATTTCGGCGAACCACCACCCTGGCGAACGCTTCGCTTACTCGATGCACATTGAGGTTGAGGGGTGATACTCCGTTCGTGTCGAGCGAAGTCGTGACACATTGCGCAATGTGTCTCGACTTCGCTCGATACGAACGGATGTCAGGTGTTTTAACCATCGGCATTCAGTTCAGGAGCCTCTGAAGCCGCCCACTGCTCCGATGCAAAACGGATCGCCGGGGCTATTTGATGCGCGCCCTCATGTTCAATAATCAAACCGCGTTCGGCAACATGCGGCTGGTCAAAGGCTTCACGAAAATCGAGCACGGGCGAAAAGGCGACGTCCTTGTCGGCAAACCAGCTTTCCCATTCGGCGCGCGTTTTGGTGGCGAAGGTTTCGCGCAGGAATGCGATGAGTACACATTGTTCGCCTGCGGGTGCTTCGCCAAGCGCGATCAAGTCAGCCCGCCCAAGCGCATTCAATAGGTTTTCAACAAATTTCATTTCGCGCCCGCCAAGGACGACATAGCGGCCATCGCTCGTTTGGTAGACATTGTAGAAGCCTGCACCGCCAAGCGAGCGCTGATGTGATGAACGCGGCGGCGCTCCGCCCGCAATCGCGTCGCCAGCCGTATGCGCGCACCATGGGAGCAAGCTGTCAAACATCGCGCAGTCAATATAATCGCCGCGACCGCTCTTTTCGCGCCCGATCAGCGCCATCAGCACCGCAGAAAGTCCAGTCAGCCCCGCCGCCATATCGGCGGAGGGTGCGCCGGGCACAACCGGAACACCGTCCGCACCGTCATTGACCGACAGAAATCCAGCAAGTGCCTGAACCGCCATGTCATGCGCCGGATGATGCGCGAGCGCACCGCTCTGTCCAAAGGCTGAGATGGAGCAATAGACGATGCGTGGATTGCGCGCAGCAACGGCGTCATAATCAAAGCCAAGCCGCTTCATCACGCCAGGGCGAAATCCTTCGACGAAGACATCGGCCGCGTTGATCATATCCCAAAGCCGCGCTTTGCCCTCTTCCAATTTGAGATCAAGTACGATGCTTTTCTTAGCCCGATTGAGATTGCGGAACCATACCGATTGGCCAGCTTCATCCGGCAATTGAGCGCGTGCGGGATCGCCTGTGGCTGGCTCAACCTTCCAGACTTCGGCACCTTGATCCGCCATCATCATCGTCAGCATTGGGCCGGGTAGAAACTGTGACAGGTCAACTACCCTAATGCCCGAAAGTTTGCCCATGAGATTAAACGATTCCCCCCGCTTTTAGCCGCGCCACTTCGTCTGCATCATAGCCAAGTTCGGCAAGGATCATATCACTGTCGGCACCGAGCAGCGGCCCGGCTCGATTGGGCAGGCGCTCTCCATCGATGCGGATCGGGTTGGCAAGCACCTTGAGTTCTGGATTGTCAGGGTGTGTGACCTGATCACGCATTCCGATAGTCGTGAGCCAAGGATTATCCATCGCCTGATCAAGCGCATAAACCGGCGCGACTGGCACATGCCCTTCAAGCAGCGCCTGCCAGTGCGCGGTTGGCTGCGTGCCAAAGATTGCGTCAAGCACTGTCGTCAGTTCAGCCCGGTTTTTCAGGCGATCAGCATTGCCCTTGAACCGCGCATCTTCGCCAAGTTCAGGATGACCTATCCGTTCGATCAGGATCGCCCAGAATTTGGGCAATTGCGCCATTACAAACATCCAGCCGTCGGCTGATCGGAACATCTGGCTCGGTGTTGCGGTTGGATGCGCACCGCGCGGCGCGCGCTCAGTCACATCGCCTTCGTTCATATACCAAAGTGCGGGATAACTCATCTGATGAACCGCTGCAGACAGCAGATCGACATCGACATCGCAGCCCCTGCCGCTGCGCTCTGCACTCAGGAGCGCGGCGAGCAGGCCAATCGTCATCGTTGTGCCTGACATGAAATCGACCATCGACAAGCCGAAGCGCTGCGGCGGGCTGTCCGGTTCACCCGTCAGCGCGCAAAAGCCTGCCTCGGCTTGCATCAGATAATCATAGCCCGGCCATTTGGCGCGTTCGTTATCGCGGCCATAGGCGGAGATATGCGCGCAGACGATGGCGGGATTAATGCCCTTGAGCGCATCATAAGTCAGCCCAATTTTCGCCGGAACATCGCCGCGCAGGTTGTTGGCAACGACATGAGCATCCTTCACCAGACGGTGCAGAATTTCTTGCCCCTCCGCAGTACCCAAATCTAGTGTGAGTGAGCGCTTGTTGAGGTTGAAACTCTGAAAATACAGGCTCTCGCCGTCGCGAAGCCAATACGGGCCAACCTGGCGCGCGGTGTCGCCGCCTTTGGGGGGCTCGATCTTGATGACATCGGCCCCAAGTTGGGCGAGGAACATCGTCCCGTATGGGCCGGCGCCGTATTGCTCAGCGCTCAAGATGCGGTAGCCAGAAAGGGGCAGGGGGCGTTCGCTCACACCCGGTTCCGCTTCACCCATTGTTTTGATATGATCATCCGCTGCATTTCGTTGGTGCCCTCGCCAATGCACATCAGCATTGAGTCGCGGTAGAGCCGTTCGATGTCATATTCTTTGGAATAGCTGTAGCCACCGAACACGCGCATTTCGTCTTGGCTGTTTGATACGGCGGCTTCGGACGCATAGAATTTGGCCATGCCCGCTTCCATGTCGCAGCGCTCACCCCGGTCATAGGCAGCCGCAGCATCGAAGGTCAGCAAGCGTTCAGCGCGGGCGCGTGTCACCATTTCACCGAGCATGAGCTGGATCGCCTGATGCTCACAAATCGGCTTGCCCATCGTTTCGCGGGTCTGGGCATATTCAGTCGCTAGCCGCAGCGCGCCTTCGGATAGGCCAACCCCGCGCGCGGCGACGTTGATCCGGCCCAGCTCAAGCCCGCCTGTCGCTTGGAAAAATCCCTGCCCCTCAACCCCGCCGATCAGATTGTCCGCCGGGATGCGGTAATCTTCAAAAATTAGCTCAGCCGAATCAATGCAATTGTAGCCGAGCTTTTTGAACTTCTTGCCAGTGCTGAACCCTGCGCCCTTGGGGGCAATCATCAGGCTCATGCCCTTGTAACGCGGATCAGCCTTCGGGTCGGTTTTGACGAGCAGCGCGAAACAGCCGCCGTTGATCCCGTTTGAAATCCATGTTTTTGTGCCGTTGATGACATAATCATCGCCGTCACGCACCGCGATGGTGCGGATTGCTTGAAGGTCAGTGCCTGCATTGGGTTCAGTTAGCGCCAGCCCGCCACGAATTTCGCCGCTCGCGAATTTGGGGAGCCATTTGGCCTTTTGTGCTGGCGTACCGAACCTCTCAACCGCGCAGGCCATGATCAGGTGCGAATTGAAAATCCCAGTGATCGCCATCCAATAGGATGAGATCAGCGCAACAATCTTGACATAGGTGACGGCGGACAAACCAAGCCCGCCATAGTCGCGGCCAATCGTCGCGCCGAACAGTCCCATCTCGACCATCTGGTGGACAATCTCTTCGGGCCATTCATCGGCATGATCATATTTCTGGACGACCGGGCGCACTTCCTTATCAACCCATTTTTGGATCGCATCAAGCAGCGCCGCCTCTTCATCGGCGCTCATATACGCAGGCGGGGTATGGAGTGCGGTGGCCATGGTCTAATTCCTAATTATCCATCGGGCCAAAGCCCTTTTTCCAGATCCGCATCGTCCGGTTGAAGGTGCAAACGGTATCGCCGTTCTGATTTTTGCCAGTGGTTTTGACCGTTACAATCCCCTGTTGCGGGCGTGAGGCGGACTCCTTTTTCTCGATTACTTCGCTTTCGGAATAAAGTGTATCACCGCAGAAGAGCGGGTGCGTCATGCGGATTTCATCCCAGCCGAGATTTGCAACGGCCTTCTGGCTGATGTCCGAAACGCTTTGCCCAACCATGATCGCGACGGTGAGCGGTGAGGCAACAATCGGTTTGCCGAATTCAGTATTTTTGGCGAATTCATAATCGAAATGCGCCGGATGCTAGTTCATCGTCAGCAGTGTGAACCAGACATTGTCAGCGTCGGTAATTGTCCGGCCGGGGCGATGCTCATAGACATGGCCGACGATGAATTCCTCATAATAACGGCCAAATGTCTCACGGAACCGACCCGGAGACACCTCGAGCACACCGTCACGCATTTGTTTTTCCTTCTAGTGCCAAAATTCGGCGGTAGCGCGCCATCACGGGCGCTTCGAGCATTGTATTTTTGAAGCGTACCGCTGATTGTCCAGCGGCAGCATAGACCACCTCCGCCTCATGCGCCTCCGCAATTTGCTCTGTCGTTGGCCGCATAATCTCGTGGATTACCCCAATATGTTTGGGATGCACCGCCGATTTTGCGGCGAAGCCAATTGCTTTGATCCGCGTGACTTCAGCCGCAAGCCCTTCAAGATTATCAAGATCAAGCCACGGCACATCAATCGCAGGCACCCGCGCCGAAGCGCAGGCCATGACGATTTCAGCGCGCGCGGCAATGAGCGGCTCCCATGAGAGCGCAACACCAAGTTCGCCTGCAAAATCAGCGCCACCAAACATCACCCCGCCAATGCCCGGAGCGGCAGCAACCGCGCGCGCGACGCCAAGACCGCGCACGGTTTCAATCAGTGGAAGCAGTGGAACCTCAGCACCGAGAACTGCGTGCGCAATCTCAACCTCGGCGACGGCCTCCACCATTGGGATCATGACAAAAGCCGGCTTGATCGCGCTTGCCGAAATCGCGACGAGATCAGCCAGCCCTTGGCGTGTCCGCAGGCCGTTAATTCGTAGCCCAAGTCTCGGATCGCCCATCGCAGCAAGCGCTGCGGCGCGCGCGGCGTCCTTATCGGCTGGGCCAACGGCATCTTCAAGATCAATGCACACAAGGTCTGCACCGCTGGCCAGTGCTTTGGCAAAGCGCTCAGGTCGGTTTCCCGGCACGAACAGCAAGCTTTGATATCCATTTAATGCAGACAAAACCGAATTTCCCTTCGCTTCCAATTTGTCCGGACAACTTTAGAAGTCAACCCGGTTTCACCACTCCTAGCCATGATGTCGCAATCAGCAAGCCGTAGACGCACCACACCCAGATGCGCGTGCGGTTCATCGTGCGGAGCAGCGGAAGCTCAGTTTCGTCACTTGAACCTTCGCTTAAAAGCTTGGTCAGCAAGCCGCCAACGGGTTTGAACGACACATCAATCATGATCGCTGCGACAAAGATCAGCCCAAACAGCAACGCCTTCCACGCGAGCCAGCCGACTGCAATTGGATGGCCGGTTAAGAGCGATTCTGTCCCAAGCACCAAATAGCCCGCCGCCAGAAAATAGCGCAGCCACCCCTCCCACTTGCGGTTGCGCGCCGCGCGCGGAGTCATGTCATGCGCGTAGGCGTCAAACACCAGCCAAAGCCAGAATGCCGCGATGATCCATGCGACGACGACAATCGCCACTGGCAAATCCCACCATCCGCCCGCGTAAGACACGCTGAGCGACAGCGGCACCATCAGCGCCCACGCCGCACGCGGGGTGAGGTCAACGATTACGAGCAGTTTGAGCAGCGCAATCCGCTGATCAAGCGAATAAACCTCGCGTTTCCTGAAATGCTGGCCGAGCATGAATACGCCGACATCAGCCCCAAGCCACAACACGAACAGCAGCAGGTGCGCGTAAACCAGCGTTGGATATGCAAGATCAGTCAAACCCATCACCGCCTCCTGTTGCAAATATGCCGCTTGTCAGTCATTCGATAAAAATGAAAGTTGTCCGGACAAATCATAAGCAGACATAATAAGCAAGCAGGAATGAACGCGGCATAGGGAGACAGGAAATGGCTAACCATATTTTTCGCGCAGGCGTTGCATTTTCAACGCTAATGATCGCAATGCCTGCCATGGCGCAGGAAGCCCCTCCCGCTGAGGAAGGCAATCTTGACATCATCGTGACCGCGCAGCGGCGTAGCGAAAGCGTTCAGGACGTGCCTATCGCGATCTCGGCGTTTTCATCGGATCAGCTTGAGGCGCAGGGTGTCAATAACACGCTCCAGCTTGGTCAATATATTCCAAACTTCGTGGCGCAGAATAATACAGGGCTTGGCGGGGCGAATGCGTATTTCCAGCGCGGGCTTGGTAATGCCGAATCGATCGCGACCTTCGATCCGCCCGTTGGCACCTATGTTGATGATATTTATCTGTCACGCCAAAATGCCAATAACCTGAGCCTGTTTGATGTGGAACGGGTTGAGGTGCTGCGCGGGCCACAGGGCACTTTGTTTGGCCGCAACACCACGGGCGGCGCGGTCAGCATTATCTTGCGCGATCCCGCCAAGGAGTTCGGCGGCTATGCTGAGCTTGGCTATGGCCGTTTCAATTAGGTGCTGGTGCGCGGATCGGTTGATATTCCGCTCGCCGAAAGTTTCGGGATAAAAGTCTCTGGCTTTTATGAGGATGACAAGGGCTACACCAAGAACGTCACGACTGGTGACCGCCTCAATGACAGCGATGCGTGGGGCGCGCGGATTGGGTTCAAGGGACAATTGAGCGAAAGTGTCTCATGGCGCGGATCGTTTGCGCATTTTGAAAATGATGGGGAAAACATCCTCAACTTCACCTGCAATCCGGCCAATCCGACGCAGTGCAATGGTCGCTTTGCAACAAGCGGCCTGCGCGAGGGGAAGAGCTTTACGCCGTAGCTGTTCGCGCCAATCAACATTAGCGGACGTAAGGCCAATTTCGGTCAAGGCGTCCGCACGCAGACCAACCTTGTGACATCAAACTTTGAGTTCGGGATTGGCGGGAACGCGACGCTCAACCTGATCACTGGCTATGTTGACCTTAAGCAACAATTTGCGGTCGATTTTTTTGATGGCCGCAGCGGCCCCAATATCGCAGCACCCAATCCAGCGGTACGCGGGCTGGCGCGTGGTGGTTTCGCAATCCTCAACGACGCGAAAAATGATCAGTTCAGCCAGGAAATCAAGCTGACGGGCAGCCTTGGCGATGGCTTCATCGATTATGTCGGTGGCTTTTTCTACATCAAGGAAAACAACTTCACTGACTTTGCTGACCTGTTTGGGATCAGCCCTGCACTCACGCTGCTGCTGGCTGACCGGACGCTACGCAACTCCACCGAGGCCTATGCTGGTTTTCTCCAGACCGATTTCAACGTCACCGATCAAATCAAGCTGACGGCTGGCATCCGCTATACCGATGAAACCAAGCGGCTTGATTTCGCTGACAATCGCGCAAGCTGTCGTGACGGTACGATTGAAGCGAACTGCGTTGATAACCTCAATCTCATCGGCCCGTCAGGTGTGCGGATTCCGCGCAAGCAGAGCGCAAAGCTGTTCACGCCGCGTTTTGCCGTCAATTTTAAACCCAATGATGATTTGCTCGTATTTGTGTCGGCCACGCGGGGGTTCAAATCGGGCGGTTGGAATGCACGCGGCACAGCGGCGAGCCAGTTGCTGCCATTTGGCCCTGAAAAATTCTGGAGTTATGAGGCTGGCTTCAAATCCGATTTATTTGATAATAAGGTGCGCGCCAATCTGACGCTTTATTATCAGGATACGAGCGATCTTCAGACGCCGTCCGCGCTCGTTGCGGCAAACGGGGCGATTACCTTCATCACACGCAACTTTGCCGATTATCGCAACAAGGGCGCCGAACTTGAGCTGAGCTTTGCTCCGGTTAAGGGGGTGAACCTGTTCGTCAACGCAGGCTATCAGGATGATAAATATCGCATCAACCGGAATGCCCCAGCGCGCGATATTTTCGGCATCCAGTCAGTCGCGGCACAACAAGCCGCCTGCCGAGCACAGCGTGCCGCAAATCAGATTCCGGTCACGCCCAATACCGCACCTGCGGGCCAGCCTGTGAATAATGCGCCCGCTTGTGGAGCAGGGATTGTCGCCCCTGATGGCAGCATCGCAACGCCTGTTCGCACCCCCAAATTCTCGCTTGCCGTGGGGGGCAGCTACAAGGCGGCATTGGGCGGCAGTGGTTGGTCAGCCACGCCTTCGGTCAACGCCAGCTATGCCTCAAAATCGGAAACGGGCACGAGCAACGTGAACATCCGCACTGGGCCAATCACGGGATCAAACGGCACTTTCCCCGCCAACCCTTTCACAGGCGATTTCATTACGGGTTCGGCGAGCGAGTCGCACTGGCTGGTCAATGCCAGCCTGTCGATCAAATCGCCTGAGGATCGCATATCGCTGTCGGTTGAATGCACTAATTGCTTTGGCGAGGAGTTTGTCCAGTCAACGCTTGGCAATTTCTCCTACCTCAACCGGCCTTCGGAATGGATGATCCGAACGAAGTATAAGTTTTGAGGGTGGCTAAACTTCCCTTTGCGGCAAGGACGTGGTTGAATAAGCCATGACGACGACCCGTTCCGAATTCAGCCTCGGCTGGAAAGTGTTGCTCGCTGGCTTTCTCGGGACGATGTGCGGCGCATCACCCCTGCCGTTTAACGTGCTTGGCTTTATGTTTGAACCGCTCAACGCTGAATTTGGCTGGAATAAAACGCAGGTCACCATCGGGATTACGGTGTTCGGGATTACGGCATCGCTGCTTGCGCCCGTTATTGGTTCACTCGCGGATCGTCACGGGGTGCGCAAAGTCGCACTGCTCTCGCTTGTTGGGTTTATCATCACATTTTCCGCATTTTATTTCATGCCGGGATCGCTTGCCGCCTATTACGGATTGTGGTTTGCGGTTGGCCTTGTCGGTATTGGCTCAACGCCTGTCACATGGAGCCGCGCGATCAGCATGTGGTTTGTAAAGAACCGTGGTCTGGCGCTTGGCATGATGTTGATTGGGACGAGTGCCGCCGCCTTCATCGTCCCCAAGATGGCGGTATGGGCGATCCAGAATGCAGGTTGGCG
>JANOXQ010000165.1:0-30786 GCA_031418495.1 Sphingomonadales bacterium | reverse complement strand
AGCCCTGTTATAGAGCCGCGCCTTGAGAGTATGCGCGCGGGCGTGGCGAAATTGGTAGACGCACCAGATTTAGGTTCTGGCATTGAGAGATGTGGGGGTTCGAGTCCCTTCGCCCGCACCAGCCTTGTCAGTTATGGCAGGACTGGGTTGATCGAGATTTTTTGGCTTTGGAATGTGGAATAGACATGCAGATTGTTGAGACGATGAATGAAGGTCTGAAGCGCGCTTACACGCTGACGATCACGGCAAAAGACATTGATTCGCACGTTGAGGGCGAAGTCAAAAAGGCCGCGCCGCAGATGAAGCTGCCCGGTTTCCGGCCCGGTAAGGTTCCTGCCAACCTCGTTCGCAAGATGCACGGCCCGCAATTACAGGCCGAAGCGCTCAGCACTTCGGTGCAGGAAGCCGTGCAGGAACTTATTACAAAGAACAGCCTGCGCCCCGCGATGCAGCCTTCGGTTGAACTCAGCGAAGGCTATGCTTTTGGCAAGGATGCCGAAGTCAAAATCGCGCTCGAAGTTCTCCCAGAAGTGCCAGCGCCGCAGATTGATGGGCTTGTACTGGAGCGTCTGACGGTTGAGGCCGATGACGCCGCGATCAACGAATCAGTTGAGCGGCTTGCTGGCCAGAACAAGACGTTTGAAGATGCACCAAAATCGCACAAGGCCGCCGACGGAGATCTTGTCGTGCTTGATTTCCTTGGCAAGATTGACGGCGAAGCGTTTGATGGTGGCAAGGGCGACGCGGTTTCAATCGAAATCGGTTCAGGCCGTTTGATCCCCGGCTTTGAAGAGCAGATGGTTGGTCTCAAGGCCAATGACGAAAAGACGATTACCGTTACCTTCCCCGCCAATTATTCGGTTGAATATCTGCGCGCCAAGGAAGCGACGTTCGATCTCACCATTCACGAAGTCCGCACGCCAAAGCCGGTTGTTGCAGACGATGATTTCGCCAAATCGCTCGGCCTTGAAGGCATTGAGCAATTGCGCGGGCTGATGAAGGGGCAGATTGAGCAGGAACATAACGGCCTGACGCGTACCCACATGAAGCGCCGCTTGCTTGATCAACTTGCGCAGAGCCATGATTTTGAAGTGCCGCCGACGATGGTTGAGGCCGAGTTTGACCAGATTTGGAAGCAGCTTGAGCAAGAAGCCGCACGTGAGGCTGATCCCGAAGCCGCGCTCAAGGAAATGGAAGCCGATAAGGCCGATTATCACAAGATCGCCGTCCGTCGGGTTCGGCTCGGATTGTTGCTCTCCGAAATCGGTCAGAAGAACGGGATTGAAATCAGCAGCGTTGAAATGAACCGGCTGATTACCCAGGCTGCTCAGCAGTATGATCCGAAGGATCGTGAGCGCTTCGTGCAGTATATTCAGCAGGAGCCAATGGCCGCCGCCCAGCTTCGTGCGCCGCTGTATGAGGATAAGGTGGTTGATTTCCTCTTTGCCAAGGCTGAAATTACGGATCGTTCGGTAACGCGCGCTGAGCTTGAAGCCGCGATTGAAGCTGATGAAGATGATGCAGGTCACGTTCATGGCCCCGATTGCGGCCATGATCACGGCGAAAAGCCAAAGGCGAAAAAGGCTGCTGCTAAGAAAGCTGCTCCTGCCAAAGAAGCGGTCGTCGAAGCTGCGCCAAAGAAGGCCGCAGCAAAGGCTGAGGCTGTTGCTGAAAAACCAGCTGCCAAAAGGGCACCGGCGAAAAAAGCCAAGTGATTAAAGCCACCGCCTCGGTTGTTGCCGGGGCGATGGCTTAATCAGAATTAAGTCGAAATTAACCATATTCGGCGATAGGCAAATCAACATGCCTCACACGTCATCCACAATTGCTGTCATTTTGCCCTGTTACAATGAAGCGGCAGCGATTGCCCAGACTGTTGCTGCGTTTCGCGCCAGCCTGCCTAATGCGCTGATCTATGTCTATGATAATAACAGCAGCGACTCGACCTGCGCTGTTGCCTCAGAAGCCGGAGCCATCGTTCGCAGCGAAAAGATGCAAGGCAAAGGCAATGTCGTCCGCCGCATGTTCGCTGATGTAGATGCTGATATCTACATCATGGCAGATGGTGACGCGACTTACGACGCCGCCGCCGCGCCGGCGCTGGTCAAGCAACTGATTGACGAAAATCTCGACATGGTGGTTGGCGCGCGTAAGTCAGAGGTTGATGCTGCCTATCGGCGCGGGCACCGGCTTGGCAATGCGATGCTCACTGGAATGTTGGCGCAGCTTTTTGGTCGCAGTTTCTCAGATATATTATCGGGTTATCGGGTGTTTTCCAAACGCTTTGTGAAGAGTTTTCCGGTGCTTTCGTCGGGGTTTGAGATCGAAACCGAAATCAGTGTTCATGCGCTGGAATTGAACATGCCAGTTGCAGAGCAGGTGACGGCTTATGCTGCGCGTCCTGAAGGATCTGAGTCAAAGCTCAGTACCTACCGCGATGGCTGGCGCATTCTCAAAACTATCATTCGCCTCTTTCGATATGAGAGGCCGCTTGCATTCTTTGGCATAATCGCCTTGTTTTTAGTTGTTGCAGCGATCAGCCTCGCCATCCCGCTGGCGATTACCTATTTTGACACGGGCCTTGTCCCGCGTATTCCGACAGCGTTGCTCTCAACCGGTCTTATCATCCTTGCCGCGATGAGCATGATGTGCGGCCTGATTCTCGATACCGTAGTGCGCGGTCGGCTTGAGGTGCGCAGGCTTGCCTATCTCGCTTATCCCGCGCCTAAAATTTGATATCAGCAGCAGTTTTTATGACGGTGCCAAGAATGCCGTACTCCTTGGCTTCCTCGATGCTCATCCAATAATCTTTCTCGATATCTTCGCGGACACGCTCAACAGGCTGGCCCGTTTTTTCTGAAATCACTTGTGCAAGACGCTCACGCATCTTGATAATTTCCTGTGCTTGGATCGCGATATCGCCCGCGCGCCCCTGCGCACCGCCCGAGGGTTGGTGGATCAGGAAGCGGGTGTTGGGGAGGCAGAAGCGCCGTTCCTTAGGCGCACCTAGGAAGATATGTGTCCCCGCACTTGCCACCCAGCCAGTGCCGATCACAGCAACGGGAGACTCAAGATACGCAATGAGATCATGGATCGTATCGCCAGATTCGACATGGCCACCCGGCGAGTTGATGAAAATCTTGATCGGATCTTGATTGATATGGTCAAGATATAGCAATTGTGTTGAAACCGTCTGCGCCAGCTTCTGGTCAATGCCACCAAAGATCAAGACTGTGCGCGTTTCAAGGAATTTGGCCATCATCGCGCCGTTTGGGCTTGATTTCCCTTCCTCCTCGTCATCATTCCTAATGGGCAGGGGGCTGGTGCCGTTCAACATGCTAATATTCCTCTCAAATCGCGCATCACACTCTAACTGGTGCGCGTGTCGCGATTAACTGCCCTGCTTCCCAAGCGCAACCAGCACGGTTGATTTTCCTTTAGGGGTTGAACCTTTGGCCGCGAGGTCAGATATAGGCCATCGTTATTCAGAGGAACATATATGCACCCCGAACATAATGGGTTGATCCCCGTCGTTATTGAACAATCAAACCGTGGCGAGCGCAGTTTTGACATTTATTCGCGGCTTTTGCGTGAGCGGATCATCTTCATCACGGGTGGGGTTGAGGATCATATGGCTTCGGTGATCACCGCGCAGTTGCTGTTTCTCGAATCGGAAAACCCGAAAAAAGACATTTGGATGTATATTAATTCGCCCGGTGGCGTCGTTACCGCTGGCATGGCGATCCATGATACGATGAAATATATTCGCCCCAAAGTAGGTACGGTTTGCATCGGCCAAGCCGCATCAATGGGTAGCTTTCTGCTTGCCGCAGGTGAGCCCGGAATGCGTATTGCCTTGACGAACGCGCGCGTCATGATTCATCAACCTTCGGGCGGCGCGCAGGGGCAAGCCTCCGATATTGCGTTGCAGGCACAGGAAATCCTGCGGATTCGCGCAAGTATGAATGAACTTTATGCCAAATATACAGGCAAGGATGTGGCTGTGATTGAAAAAGCGATGGAACGCGATAACTTCATGAGCGCGTCCGAAGCCAAGGATTTTGGTTTGATCGACGAAGTGATGGATCAACGTCCTATGCCTGCCGAGGACCCATCATAAGCCAATTGATCTTTATTTAAGCCATTGCTCGTTAAGAGTTTGGCTGTAACATAGGCGTAACGAAGCGGTGTACCGGCTTGTCCGGGGAAGGTGTACATGACGAAGCTCAGCGGCACAGATGCCAAAAGCACACTTTATTGCTCATTCTGTGGCAAGTCACAGCATGAGGTGCGCAAACTTATTGCGGGGCCAACGGTGTTCATCTGCGATGAATGTGTTGATTTGTGCAATGACATCATTCGCGAAGAAACCAAAACAGCGCTTGTCAGCAAGAAAGACGGTGGTGTTCCGACTCCGCTCGAAATCTGTAACGTGCTTGATGATTATGTGATCGGGCAAAAGCGCGCCAAGCGCGTACTTTCGGTGGCGGTCCACAATCATTATAAGCGTTTAAACCACGGCGGCAAAGGCGCTGACGTTGAGCTTGCCAAGTCAAACATCCTTCTCGTCGGCCCAACAGGCTGCGGTAAAACCCTGCTCGCGCAGACACTTGCCCGCATCCTTGATGTGCCCTTCACTATGGCCGACGCAACGACGCTTACTGAGGCGGGCTATGTTGGTGAGGATGTTGAAAATATCATTCTCAAGCTGCTTCAGGCATCGGATTATAACGTCGAACGTGCACAGCGCGGGATCGTTTATATCGACGAAATCGACAAGATCAGCCGCAAAGCCGAAAATCCATCAATCACGCGCGATGTCAGCGGTGAAGGTGTGCAGCAAGCGCTGCTAAAGCTGATGGAAGGCACAACAGCGTCAGTGCCGCCGCAGGGCGGACGCAAGCATCCGCAGCAGGAATTTTTGCAGGTTGATACGACGAACATCTTGTTTATCTGTGGAGGGGCATTCTCGGGCCTTGAAAAGATCATTGGCGACCGGCTTCAGGGCAAATCAATCGGCTTTGGCGCGCATGTTGCTGCCCCTGATGAGCGCCGCACTGGCGAAATGCTTCAAAAATGTGAGCCGGAAGATTTGCTCAAATTTGGGCTGATCCCTGAATTTGTTGGGCGTTTGCCAGTAATCGCCACGCTCGAAGATCTTGATATTGATGCGCTCGTCAAAATCCTGTCAGAGCCAAAGAACGCGCTCGTGAAGCAGTATCAGAAGCTGTTCAGTATGGAGGATATTAGCCTCTCCTTCACCGATGATGCACTTGTTTCAATCGCAAAGAAGGGCATTGAACGCAAAACTGGTGCGCGTGGGCTTCGTTCGATTCTTGAGTCTATTTTGCTCGATTCGATGTTCGATTTGCCTGGGCTTGATGGTGTCGATGAAGTCGTCGTTGACAAGGATGTCGTCGAAGGTCGAAAAGATCCTGTGCGGGTTTATGCCGAGAAACAGGCAGAAGACGCGGCATAATTGATCGTGCCGCCTATCGCGACGCTGGCCACTGCTCAGTCCGATTATGAACGTATCGCTCGAACGCTTGCTCTGGCCTTCCAGAAAGAGGAAGCGTGCAGTTACATTTTTCCTGAGCCTAAGGATCGTGCGCGGCGGCTGTTGAGCATGTTTCGTGTGATCACCGCAAATGATGCAGTGACTGGCAAACTCTATCAAACCGAGATGGGTGAAGCGGCAACTTTGTGGCGCGCGCCGGGCAACCCAGCGGGTAACTGGCTTGATTTTTTGCGAAGTCTTTTGCCGTTTGTCTCAGCACTTGGCGGCAATATCGGTCGCGCGCTTAAGGTAAGCGGCTTGATTGAAAAGCATCATCCGCAAATTGATTTCTGGTATCTTCATTTCGCTGGATGCGTGCCAGGGCAGCAAGGCAAAGGGTTAGGCGGGGTTGCGATCCGCGCTGGACTTGCTCATGCAGATGCGGCGCACCAACCCTGCTATCTCGAAACTGCGAGCGAGGCCAATCTAGCGCTTTATCAGCGTCTTGGCTTCGAACTGACTGACGAGTGGAGCGTTTCGAACGATTTGCGCTTCTGGGGGATGTTGCGTCCCGCGCGCTGACTGATATGCTGACATACGTCGCAATCAGGAAAGCCCGCCAATGTCCATTCATGATTTTACCGTCAAAGCCGCCAATGGCAGCGCCAAATCGCTTGCAGATTTTGCGGGGAAGCCGATTTTGATCGTCAACACCGCATCGAAATGCGGTTTTACCTATCAATATGAGGGGCTAGAGGCGCTCAATCGCAAATATGAGGGCAAGCTGGCTGTGATCGCTTTCCCGTGTAATCAGTTTGGCGCGCAGGAACCTGGCGATGCCGCAGAGATCGCCAATTTCTGCCAAACCAGCTATGATGTGACCTTCCCAGTGATGGCGAAGGTCGATGTCAACGGTGAAGGTGCCGATCCGCTTTATACCTATCTCAAAAAAGCTAAGCCGGGGCTGCTAGGCAGTCAGGGCATCAAATGGAATTTCACAAAATTCCTGATTGATAAGGACGGCAAGGTTGTTTCGCGCTATGCACCGACTGACAAGCCCGAAAGCCTTACTGGGGACATCGATAAACTGCTATGAGTTGGGACGCGTTCAAGACATGGTTTTTCAGCCTTGGTGCTGAATACGGCGTTGATCCGATTATTTTTGGTGCGATTTATGTCGGAGCGATTCCCTTTTTCCTTGCCTCAATCGCCTGGCTGGCGCGGCGCCGGAGGGCGGGGCAATCAATCGTGCTGCCGTCAATGTGTGCCGGTTTTTGTTTTATCGCTGCCTATCTTTATCTCGCAATTGCTGGGAAAAACATCCCAACATGGGTCTGGATATTTATCGCCGCACTGCTCGCTTACGGCGCATGGTCAACACTGCGTGACCTTCGGCGCAAGACTGCTGTGATAGAGCCTGACGCAATCGCTGAAAAATAACGGCTTTTCCTTTCGCGAATCGGATCGACGCGCCATAGCGAAGTTATGACGCACGCCGCTTTTGTACCCCTACGGATATTTTCCGCTTACACGATGCTGGAAGGCGCGATTGACCCGAAGGATATCGCGAAACGCGCCAAACTGCTTGGCTTTCCCGCAGCAGCAATTGTTGATCGCAATGGCCTTTACGGCGCAATGCCTTTTTCGGATGCGTGCGCGGCGGCTGGGGTTCAGCCTATTATTGGCGCTTTGCTCTGCATTGCAAGGCCAGAGCGCCCAGACGGCGTGCCGCCGGCTTATGATTGGCTCGCACTTTATGCACAAAATGAAGTTGGCTATGACAACCTATGTCGGCTGGTATCGGCGGCGCATCTTGATCGTCCGATTGAAGAGCCGGCCCATGTTACATTTGATCAGCTTGAAGGCCGCACCGACGGATTGATCGCGCTGACGGCAGGTGCCGAAGGTGCGGTTGTGCGTTTGCTCGCAGAAGGGCAGCCACACGCTGCTTACGGCTATGCCGATAGGCTGCTTCAACTTTTTTCGGGACGGCTTTATATTGAGGTGTCACGGCGCTTTGATGCAGCTGAGGGGCTGGCTGAGGCCGCGCTGCTTGATCTTGCACATCGGCTTGATTTGCCACTGGTTGCAACCAACCCTGCATCCTTTCCCGAGGCCGATTTCCACGAAGCCCATGACGTGATGTTGTGCATCGCCAACTCGACTTATCTCGAAACCGTTGATCGCCCCAAAAGCGCCCCCGACGCGTGGATGAAGCCTGCCAAAGACATGCGGCTGTTGTTCACTGATTTGCCTGAGGCGCTGGCCAACACGCTCGTCGTTGCGCAGCGCTGCGCGGTGATGGCCCCGAAACGCGATCCGATCCTCCCAAGCCTCGCGGGTGATATCGACGCCGAGGCGCAAAAGCTGCGCGATGACGCCAAGGCCGGGCTAGAGGCGCGGCTGGCGAAGATCGTCGCCATTGTTGGTGAGGAAGAGATTGCAGCGCACGTCTATCATGAGCGTCTCGAATTTGAACTCAATGTCATCATCAACATGGGGTTTCCCGGCTATTTCCTGATCGTTGCTGATTTTATCAAATGGGCGAAAGATCATGATATTCCTGTCGGGCCGGGGCGTGGTTCAGGGGCAGGCTCGGTCGTTGCTTGGGCGCTGACGATCACCGATCTTGATCCAATAAGGCTCGGGCTGCTGTTCGAACGCTTCCTCAACCCCGAACGTGTGTCGATGCCCGATTTCGACATCGATTTCTGCGAAACACGGCGCGAAGAGGTCATCCGCTATGTCCAGCAGAAATATGGCCGGGGTCAGGTCGCACAGATCATTACCTTTGGGCGCCTCAAGGCGCGCGCAGTGCTCAAAGATACGGGGCGTGTGCTCCAGATGAGTTACGGCCATATTGATCGGCTTGCTAAACTTGTTCCCAATCATCCGACTGACCCATGGACGCTTGAGCGCGCGCTCAATGGCGTTTCGGAGTTGGCGGCTGAATATAAAGGTGATGCGCAGGTGCGCCGCCTCTTTGACTTAGCGCTCAAGCTCGAAGGATTGCCGCGCCACAGCTCGACCCATGCGGCAGGGGTTGTGATCGGTGATCGCCCACTTGATCAGCTTGTCCCGCTTTACCGCGATCCGCGTTCGGATATGCCGGTCACGCAGTTTGACATGAAATATGCTGAGGCGGCAGGCTTGGTAAAGTTCGACTTTCTTGGCCTCAAAACGCTGTCAGTACTCAAGAAAGCCTGCGACTTGATTGAGGCGCGCGAGGGGCATCGCCCCGATCTTGATACGCTCACATGGGATGACGAGGCGGTTTATAAACTGCTCCAACGCGGTGATACTGTCGGGGTGTTCCAATTGGAATCTGAAGGGATGCGGCGGACACTGGCTGCTGTTCGGCCTTCGAATTTTGGCGATATTATCGCGCTCGTTTCGCTCTACCGGCCGGGGCCGATGGATAACATCCCATTATTCGGCGACCGCAAAAATGGCCGTGTTGCGATTGAATATCCCCACGTTTTGCTCGAAACGATCTTGGCCGAAACCTATGGCGTTTTCGTTTATCAGGAACAGGTTATGCAGGCCGCACAGGTGCTTGCTGGCTACACGCTTGGCGGCGCTGATATGTTGCGCCGCGCTATGGGCAAGAAGATTAAATCTGAAATGGATGCGCAGCGCACAATTTTTGTCGAAGGCTGCGCAACCAACAATCAAATTCCTGCGGCAAAAGCCAATGAGCTGTTTGACTTGATCGATAAGTTTGCAGGCTATGGATTCAACAAGAGCCACGCGGCGGCCTATGCGCTGCTTGCCTATCAAACGGCTTGGCTCAAGGCGCATTACCCGGCCGATTTCTTCGCAGCTTCAATGAGCTATGATATTAGCAATACCGATAAGCTCGGTATTTTTGTTGATGATATGCGGCGGATGGCGGTGGTCTGTTTGCCACCGTGCCTTAATGCCAGCCTTGCCGATTTTAGCGTCGAGCCAATTGGCGAAGGGCAACTCGCAGTGCGCTATGCGCTTGGTGCGCTTAAAGGCGTTGGTGAAGGCGCGATGGAAACGCTGTGTGCGCTGCGCAGCGAAGGCGGGCCATTCGTTTCGGTTGATGATTTTGCTGACCGTATTGGCGCGCGATTGCTTAATCGGCGGCAAATTGAAAGCCTGGGCGCGAGTGGCGGTTTCGATACGATTGAGCCGCGCCGGGCCGCCGTCTTTATCGCTGCCGAAACGATCTTAGCTGTCGCCAATGCGGCAGATGACGCTCGGACGAGCGGACAGGGTGGCCTCTTTGGTGGTGATGAGTCTTCGGCTGCCGCTGTTCAGCTTCCCGCCGCTGATGCGTGGTCAATGGCTGAGCGGATGTCGCAGGAAAAGGACGCCTTTGGTTTCTATTTTTCAGCCCATCCGGTTGATCGCTATCGCCATCTTGCCGAAATCCATAACGCGCGCAGCTTCGGCGCGATTTGTGCCTTGCCAGCGCCAGTTGATGGATCGCGCACCGGAGCAGTTATGGCCGCGCTGGTTGAGGATGTGCGCTGGCGCACCTCGGCGCGCGGGCGGCGCTATGCGATGGCGACGCTCTCTGATGCGAGCGGCCAATATGTTGCGAGCTGCTTTGAAGATAGTGTCTGCGCCGAGCTTGAAGAAGCTGGCCGGACGGGTGCCTGCGGCCTGATCACGGTAGAGCTTGACCGCAAGCCCGGCGAGGAAATACCGCGCGTTACGCTGAAACGCATTCAACTGTTTGAGGCAATGGCGGTCGATACGCGATTGAAGATTGAGGTCAGCATTTCAAACGAAGCTACGCTCGCCGCACTTTCTGCTTTGCTTGGGGGTTCGCATGGCGGGCGCGGAGAATTGATCGCCAACCTCTCAATAGACGGCGGCACGGCGCGGGTGCGGCTTGGCCGGGATTTCACGCTTGATGCTGAAATCGCCGCGCGGATTGAGGATTTGCCGGGTGTCGAGAAAATTAGATTGAGCGCAGCAGAGCCACCAAGGCTCGCACTCGTATCATAATAAGGAGAGCAGAATGCTTGGAGGAATGCAGGACTGGACGCTACGCGTAACGCGGCTGATCGATCACGCGGCATATGAGCATGGTGATCGTGAGATCGTCACATATTGGGCCAATGGTGTTGAGACACGGACCAATTGGGCCGGCATTCGTCATGATGCGCTACGCATGACTCAGGCCTTGAGACAGCTTGGCATTCAACCCGGTGATAGAATCGCGACGCTCGCGATGAATCACAGCCGTCACCTCGTGACATGGTACGGCGCCGTCGGCGTCGGCGGTGTGCTCCATACGATCAACCCACGGCTGTTTGACGAGCAGCTGGTTTACATTGCCAATCACGCCGAAGACCAAGTGCTGTTCTATGACGCCGCATTCCAGCCGCTCATTGATCGACTGAAGCCGCAATGGACCAGCATCAAACATTATATCTGCTTTGATGCGCCCGGCGGGTTTGAGGATTGGCTCGCCCCGCATGATGGCGACACGCACTGGCATGACGGCGACGAACGCGATCCGTGTATGCTCTGCTACACCAGCGGCACAACGGGCAATCCCAAAGGCGTGCTTTACGAACATCGATCAACGATGCTTCACGCCATGTCAGGGGTTCAACCCTCGGCATTTGACTTTGCTTCAACCTCGGTGATGCTACCAATTGTGCCGATGTTCCATGCCGCGAGTTGGGGGTTGCCTTGGTCAGGCGCTGCGGTTGGCGCGAAATTTGTTTACGCGGCGGTCAATGATCCGGCCATTCTTCACCGGCTGATGATCCGCGAAGGCGTCACCCACTCGGCAGGTGTGCCCACGGTCTGGCTTGGCATGTTCCAGCACCTTGACACGAACGGCGGTGATCTCGGCCAGCTTAAGACCGCCATTATCGGCGGATCGGCGGCACCGCGCGCAATGGTCGAACGGTTAATGAAAGCGGGAATCCGCGTCGGTCATGCATGGGGGATGACCGAAACCTCACCAATTGGTACGATGGGCGCGCCAATCCCCGGCTGGGATGAGATGGATTTCGATGCGCAAGTTGACAATGTTTGCAAGCAAGGGCGGCCTCCATTTGGGGTGCAGTTGCGCGTGATTGACGATGCAGGCGCGCCGCTCCCCCGCGATGGGAAATCATCAGGCACACTCCAAATTCGCGGGCCGTGGGTGATCAAGCGCTATTTCAAGGCCGAGGCTGACGCGACCGATGAAGAGCAGTGGTTTGATACTGGCGACATCGCAGTGATCCATTCGGACGGAACACTGCAACTCACCGACCGCGCCAAAGATGTGATCAAATCGGGCGGCGAATGGATCAGCTCGGTTGAACTTGAAAATGCCGCCGTCGGCTGCCCAGGCGTTGCAGAGGCGGGCGCGATCGGCATTTATCATCCCAAATGGGATGAGCGGCCAGTGCTGGTCGTCGTCAAAAAACCCGATGCTGAACTCAGCGAGGACGATGTGAAGGCCTATCTGGCGGACAAGATCGCCAAATGGTGGATGCCAGACCGAGTCCTCTTCGCCGATGATTTACCGCATACCGGCACTGGCAAAATCCTGAAGACCGAACTGCGCGCGCGCTACAAGGATGTCACGCTGGGCGGGTAGGAATTCGCCTCACGCGGCCTCAAGCTGCATCAATTCTTGATCGGCGGCGCAACCACAGGGGATGGGTGACGCCCGCAATGCCGTGACTGGGTCAATCACCAATCGATCAGGCAGTACGAGACTTGAAAAACTGGCGGATTTCTCAACAAGTTGAGGCACTGGTGCGCGATGCACTGCTGCGGCAACACCCGCATTCTTAGGCGCAAGCGGATCGGGATTCGCCTCAAGAAACGCCGCAACCGCCCCTGCCCCGCCATCATCAAGCCCGCCATCATCAAGGACGAGGCAAATAAACGCCTCAAACGCAGAAGCGACACTGCGTGCAGCGGCCACACTCACATCATCAAGTGCGGCCAAACGCTGATCAAGCCGGTTGAGCATTGCCATCGACAGGCCGCCATTTAACACCCGCCGGTGCGTTGTCTTTTCGACCCGCGTCGTCACGCTTTCAACCCCGCTGATCGCCGCCTCAAGCAGCACATCCTCTAATCTGTCGCGCGCGATCAGGTGCGCCGCCTGCCACCCCAGATGAAACACGCGCCCGCGCGGTTCCCGCCGCAGCGCATAGGCCGAACTCGCGCTCATCTCCGCCACTTCGCACGCGCGGCTGACCAGCCCCGTCTGCGCAAGCGCCATCAAAAACGCCGCCTGCCGCTGCGGCGTCCAGCCATCAACACGTGGGGCATCAGTGCGATAGTCGGCGGCGGGTTTGCATGTGGTGGCTTTGGTCATGACAGGCTCCTGTGAAATTGCGACTCGCAGGAAAGCACATAACGGGAACAATAGGACAGCGTTTTTTTTGGGGAGTGATAATTATACTGCCCTACCCTCTCCCCTTGCGGGAGAGGGTGGCGCGTAGCGCCGGGTGAGGGGTTTGACCGAAAGGGCTCGAAGCCCTTGAGGGCAATTTGAGCGGTCACGCTTAGAACTCCACGCTCGCTTACGCATCGCTCTATGCCCCCTCACCCTTCCGCCGCTGAAGCGGCTCCCTCCCTCTCCCGCAAGGGGAGAGGGGATTTTGTATCGGCCCTAAATCCCGTCGTCCCCCGATTTGGGTTTGAAGGGTGTGACGCCTTGAAGACTGTCGCATAGCTGGATGAATAGCGATTTCCACGTTGGCGTGTTGTTGAGCTTGGTTTCGATCCAGTCACGGTAATTGATCAGGAATTTGGCTGCTGGCAGAAACCCTGTCACTCCAGCCGCCACGGCACCAAAAACGGTGACCTTGGGCAACACAACTGCCGCTGCAGCGGCCCCCACCACGGCCTTGCCGGGATGATTGAGCGCCACACTAAACGCCTCAATCACCAGATTCTGAACGCTTTCAACGCTCCAGACCGTCCGTCGATCATTGGCGTCAGGGATGGCGGGGGCAAGATCAATCGCCTCGTCAACAATTTCGCGCACGCCCTCATCAAGGATGTCGGCCTCATCGGCATCGGCGACGAACGCGTGGAGTTCGGACGGTGCAATCAGCGTCGGTTTGACATCGGGGCCGAGCATCGCTGTATCGAGCCGCATCAGCACCGGATCAAGCCCGACCGCCATATTATGAGCCGAGCGCCAGCCTTTGAGATCGATCAACAGGTCATCAGCGATGGGTTCAAGAAAACTGTCCTGCTGACCGCCTTCATAGGCGGCAATTTCCTGCCGCAATTTCTCACCGCGCTGAACAAACAGGCTTGGCCGCAGATCAGCCAGCGTCTCACCACCCGCGCTCAGATAATTCTCAAACCCGCTGACAAAGCGCGCCGCCGAGTTGCTCAGCCGACAGCGATCAAGCAGCGCCTTGGCCTCACGGATCGCCTCAGCATGACGATCCTGCGCATCCCCGTCCGTGCGCAGCGCATCGGCATTGCGGCTCAGGTCAATCCTGATCTTGCCGTCTTCCGTGGCGGAGAAGGGAATGGCATTCTGGTTTTGCGGTGGGATGGGTGCAGGCGCGACAGGCGGCAGAGCCACCCGTTTTCTCGCGTCATCAATCCAGCCTTGGAGCGTGGTATTGACGTGTGCCGCGCCCTTGTCCCAGAAATCCTCGTCGGTGGCATCGGCGAGGCGGGCGAGGATGGCTTTATCCTCGGTGCGGTCGCTGTCACCGGGTATGTCGAAGGCGGTGGTATAGCCTTCGATCCGGCGGTTGTACCAGTCGATCCACACGTCATAGTCCTGATTGAGCGCGGCGAGGCGTCCAGTGGCGGAGACCCACGCTTCGGCCCACCCCTCAGGTTCGCCCACAGGCCAAAGTGGTTCGCGCGTCAGGCGGCGTGAGGCCGACGCAGAACTACCATTACTTGTCAGCCAATTGCAATCATGGTCAATATTGGCCCAAACGGCGGCACGGGCGGCGGCACCGGCGGCATCGGCGGCGGCATCGGCAGCATGAGCGGAGCTTCTGGAGGCGATAAAGGGAAGTAATTCGGGGGCTTCGACGATAGCATAGGTCGCGTGGGTAACGGAATAGGCGGCCGAGGTCGCATAGATTATCGAGGTAGCGCTAGAACGCGAAACATAGTCGGCGGCATCGGCGGCAGTACGGGCAGCACTACGCATATCATGAGCTGGAAAATTGCACGAAGCCCATGAGATTACGAGTGCACGAATGAGCGCAAGTAAATAGTTTGCAATCCATTCATCGTAAATATCTTTTATAATTGGATAGGGCAACACCCGCAGCGCACCCCGGGCAGCGATCACTTGCGCCCAATCGGCTGGCTTATCTTTAAGCCATGCCTCCAATTCTTCGTGCGACGTGATTTGGGCCATGGCGGCTTTATCGGTGGATATGGGGCGAGGTGCAAGGCGCTAATTCCTCCTCGGAACGGGGAGGGGAACCAGCGAAGCTGGTGGAGGGGCCGGTTGATGCGAGGGGGAAAACTTCGACGGTGGCGTGCGTTGATAGTGGCCCCTCCACCCCGCTTCGCGCGGTTCCCCTCCCCATTTTGGGGAGGAATTTAGCGCCGCCCCACCCTCAATTCATACCCCAACCCTGCCTCGCCGTTTGCGGGCACTGTCGTGCGCCACATCCAGCCGCCGTTTTTGCGCACCAAGCCTTTGGGGGTGTTTGCCAGTTCATAGGGGATCAGGATTTCCGCCGTTACTGGCACCGCGCGGGCGTTGGTTAGGGTCAGGCGGAAGCTGCGTTTTTTGGGGGTGTTGATGACGGGTTTAACCGCGACGCGGACATCGGGGCTGCTGCCGACCTTAAACTCGACATCGTCGCCAATCGCGCGGTCTGCCACGCCATCTTGCCCCGCGAGCAGCAGATTGCCGCCGACGGGTTCAAACAGCACGACGCCGCCTGCGGGCATGGGTAGGCCAAGCCCTTTATCCTTCACATTCTTCATCCGCAGCAGGAAGGGCATAGCGCTTGGCTCATCTCCAAAGTCATCGACACTCGCGGTGTAAATCCGGTCAAACTTCACGCCCGTCTTCTGGAGCATCGCGACTTGCTTCTGGCTTTGCGCGGCGATGGTGACGGGTTCGGGGATGCGGTAAAGCTTGAGATCGCCAAGCTCCTCCTGCACCGCTTGGATCGCGACGGGGGCGCCCCGCGCGCGCGATGCCGTGACGACGATATTGTCTGACATCATGGCCGCCATCGGTGCTTCCAGCAAAATGGGCGAAGGCGGCGGCGGCGGAGGGGGTATCCGGTAAAGATATTGGCGCGGGTGGGTGCTGGTGATGTCAAGCGGCCAGCATTGCAGGCGAAGCTGCGGCGGCGCGGGTTGCGGGGGTTGGCGGTTGCGCTCCTTATTGGGCTGCCCCGCGACGGCCTGTGTGTTTGCCGCGATGAAGCTTTGCGCGCCGCCGTTGGCAATCGTCGCCCACGCGAACAGGTCTAGCGTTTTGCCATCCTCATTGACCTCCGCCACATAATTTGCCGACCAGTCAAAGCCTTGCGCGATGTAGCTCAGTTGCACGGTGACGGTCACCGCGCGCTCGCTGATCGTTTGGACGGAGAGCGTTGGCTTGGCCGCAAGACCGTCGGGCACGCCGTCAAACAGCATCCGTTCGGGCAGGCCCGAGCAGCCGAGCGCCTCCACCCCTTCGCTCGTTTCAAGCACGACCCCGCCATATGGCCCGGCGCGCAGGACCGCGTCTTGCTCGGTCACTTTGCCCGTTTGGCGGTTGGTGCGTTTCAAGTGGACGCTGCGCGCGAGGTACGCATCGACGAGGCCAGCGGGCGAGATTAGCCGGGCATCGCGGTTTTTCTCGCGCACGCCGCCTGGCAAGCCAGTGATGATCGCGGTTTCGGGGAACATGCCCTCGGCCACGCCCTCAAAGCGGATGTTGCTTTCGCCCGCCGGAATCGTGATCGTGCGCGTTTCGGTGATCAGCGCATAACCGCCGGGGTTCGCAGCGTTCATCGCCCCCTGCCCGCGCGCCGGATCGCGGTAAAGCGTGACCGAGACGGCTTTGACTTCGGACGAGGTGACTGTGCCCGCGTGGGCGGGTGTGGCTGCGATTGATGCCAGAAGGAGGAGGGCGAACCCGCGCATCAATCAGTACCGTGTGTCGAACACTGCCGTCAGTTCCGCCGTGCCGTTGGCGGACACGGGCACTTTCCATTCGATGCGGTCAGCCGAAGTGCGTTCGCCCGTGATGCTTTGTTCAAGCACGCGGACATCGCCGTAAAGCCCGTCCTGCACCAGATCGACGGTGATGGCGGCGGGCCGTGCGTTGGTGAGCGTGTAGCGCATCGTCGTGCGCCAGCGGGTGCTTGAGATGCGTTCGCGCTTTTCGACGTTGGGCTTAACCTTCACATCAAACGCCTGCCCCGTGCGGATGGCGAGGCGCGAACCCATTGGCGTGTGATCAATCCGGTTTTCGCCGATAAACTGAGGGTCGCCGCGCTGATCGCGCAAATAGATGCGGATCGTGCCAGCCGGAAGCTGATCGCCGAGTCCTCCCGCCTTTGAGGTCGAGAATTTGAGCACAGTTGCGGCACTTTGCGGCTCTGCCTGCGAACCGAGCCAGCCGTTGACATATTCATACGCCTTGCGCGCGGGCGCACCTTTCACATCAAGGAAGCTGACCTGCTTTTGCTGGGCATTGGCAATCGTCGTGCGTTCCTTGAGCGGATAGAGATAATAGTCGCCAAGCCGTTCGCGCGTGCCGCTTTCGGTGCCGGCTTGCTCAAGCGTTGCCTCTTGGGGCGCTTGGAATTGCTGGAACCGACCACGCCCACCATTATTCCCGCCGAACGGATTGCCTGCGACGAGCAACGTGTCGGCATTGCTGAACGTGGTACCGGTATTGTTGGTGAGCGTAATCCAGCCCTGAACGTCAATCGTCTCCTTGCCCTCATCAAACAGCGAGACATAATCGGCATTCCAGCCAAAGCCGGGGGTGAGGTACGTCAGCCGCGTGGGGATTGCGCCTGCCTTTGCGGCCTCAATCGTGACCGAGAGCGTAGGCCGTGCGCGGAGGTTTTCGGGCACTTTATCAAACACAACACGCACCGGCAGGCCGTCATCGCGAAGCACCTCAATCCGGTTGCCAATTTGGAGGACGATGCCGCCGTTCGCCGCCAGCACCTTCGCCTGTTCACGCGTTTCTGCGCCCGTCGCTGGATTGGTGCGGACGATGGTGATGACTTGGCCGACGGCTTTCTCCATCAGCTTATCGGGGCTGAGCAGATCATAGTCGAAATTCTGTTCGACAATCGCGATGCCACTGCCCGAGAGCGTAACCGTCTCAGGCCTGATTTGCGCCGAGACATCAGGGAATTCCTGCTTCGACCGGCCAGACGGAACGGTGAGCGTTCGCGCATCCTGAACCAGCGCTAGGTTGTTGTTATATATGGTGACTGAAACATCACCCTGCGCGCTTTGCGCCAACGCAGCACCAGACGCCAGCAACCCGATCAAAAGCCCGTAACGCAACATCGGCACTCCTCCCGCTTTGAGTCCGCAAGGATGGCGCAGATTTGCCGATTTGGCTAGAGGATTTCCAACACAATAAAAAAGGGCGACGCAAGCGTCGCCCTTTTCAAATGCTTAAGTTAAACCAATTAAGCGGTAACAGTGTTACGCTTACGACGGCTTGAACGAGCAGCGGCACCAACGGCACCAAAACCAATCATCATCATCGCCCAGGTTGATGGCTCTGGAACAGCCGCCGAGAGACCGAAGAGAACCCGGTCAGTGTTGCCAATTGTTGAGAGTGCGCCAGTCGTCAGATTGATCCGATAAAGCGTGTTACCAGCCTGCACGAAGCTAGTGTTTACGCCCGAAATATCAAAACTGGTACGTGCACCAATGTTAACACCAAGCGCGCCAACACGAGTGAGGACGCCCGTTGCCGCATTCTGCGTTGCAAGCACATCATTCGCGCTATCGAGAACGAACAAGGTCGTGCCAGTTGCCGCATTATTGTCGTTGAAGGTGTAGGCGGCCGAAATAATGTCGGGATCGCCAACGCCAACCGTGCCAGCCGCATAAGCAACGTTGATACCAGGAACCAGCGTGATTGGCGCTGGGTTAAACCGCAGTACATAATTGCTGTTGTCATTGCTGACGATACGCAAGTTCGTGTTGGTCGGATTGAAATCAAACGCGAAATTGCTGCCCGTCAACGCCACGCTTGACACAAGCGATGTCGCGCCGGTGTTGTAGTTCACGCGGAACACGCGGTTGTTGTCGGTCAGGGCATAAAGGAAGCCATCACGAACGCGGAAATCGATTCCAAGGAGCGAGCTACCGCCAAGCCCCTGAATGGCAACGCTCGACTGAACCACACCAGGCGTGCGGCTATCAAAGCGAATGAGGTTGTTAACTTCGTCAACGCCGTAAAGCGTAACTGCGTGCGCCGGAGCCACTGCCATAACGGCTGCTGTTAGTCCGATCAGGAATTTTTTCATCACTACTACCTCAATCTCAAAGGGTTGACCCCAGCACTGCATTTCCACAGTGCCAACCAATCACAATTTAGGGTGTATCAAACACTCTAAGCTCGATTCGAAATAAAATTAACAGATAATTAAGACATTTCAAAGCGTTTGCGGCGTATTAACCAAACAATTATGTCCCATTTTGACCTATCAGCGCCGCTACAAGCGCCTTAACCTTCTTTTGGCGCCACTGTGGCAGGGGTGCGATCAGCCAATAAGCCTCCGGAACTGATTCCGATGCGCCAATCGCAAAAACGCGATTTGCTGTAATATCGGCTTCGGCAAGCAGTAAAGGCACTGTTGCAATGCCAAAACCGTAGGCAGCGGCGTCAATCGCCAAACCAGCATCTGCAACATGAAGCGTTGCACCTTCACCGGGGTATGAACCGGGCCAAGCAATCGGCAATTGCGCCGCACTGCTGTCAATTCCCACTACAGAAACCATTGCTCCATCGGCAATTTTTATGCCTTCATGCTCGCCCGGTGCGGTGTCCCAACAGATGGCCAGATCAATATTCGCTTGCGTGAAATCAATCTCACCATCTGTTGTCAGCAGCACAAAGCGAAGCTCTGGATCATTTTTCCCATAGGCTGCAAGACGCGGCGCAAGCCATTTGGCGGTAAAATCACGCGGCGCTGCAATGGTGAGGCATTTTGACGATTGCTGCGCCTGCATCGCGCGCACCGCTTCTTCAAACTGAAGAAAACCACCCCGCAAGGAAACAAGACCATTTTCAGCCTCAGGCGTTAACTCAAGCCCTTTTGGCGTCCGCCGAAATAGGACAACACCAAGCAAATCCTCAAGCGCGCGGATTTGCTGACCAACAGCAGCAGGGGTTACTGCCAGTTCATCGGCAGCACGCGTGAAACTCAAATGGCGCGCGGCAGCATCAAACACGCGCAGGCCATTTAAAGGCAAATGCGTGCGCTTCATCCCGCAGTCACAGGGGCCGTCAGCCGGAATTTGGGGATGGCAACATCAAACCGCGAACCATCCTCACCAATCATATTGAAACTGCCAACCATCGATCCGCTTGAGGTCGAAAGCGGGCAACCCGAGACATAATCATAGCTTTCGCCCGGCCGCACAACAGGTTGCTCACCAACCACGCCTTCGCCCTCTACCACTTGCTGTGCACCGTGTGCATCACGGATCAACCAACGCCGCGTCAGCAATTGGCACGCCATGTCACCGCTATTTTCAATGCGAATATGATAGGCCCAAAACCAGCGTTCTTTCGCGATATCAGATTGCTCAGGCAGGAAATTGACTGCAACGCGGATGATGATGCCGCGCGTTTCCTCAGCATAAGGGAAGAGTGCCTTCATCATAGTCCAGTCCCTTTCAGCGCTTGGTCGAGGTCTTCAATCAGATCATCAACATCTTCAAGCCCAACATTGAGGCGGAGCAGCCCTTCCCCAACGCCCATTTCCGCGCGCGCTTCGGGGCCGACACTGTGGTGCGTGGATGAGGCAGGATGACACATCAGGCTGCGCGCATCACCAATATTATTCGAAATATCAATCAGTTGGAGACCGTTGAGCAGCGCGTGCGCCTGTTTGCGCCCGCCCTCAACCTCAAACGCGAAGATTGGCCCGCACGCCTTCATCTGCGCGCGCGCCAGATTATGTTGAGGGTGTGACGGCAAGCCTGGGTGAAGCATCCGCGAAACCCTGCTTTCAAGGAACGCACCAACCTTCATCGCATTTTCAGACTGACGCATCGCGCGCAGATCAAGCGTTTCAAGCCCCTTCAAAACGACCCAAGCATTAAACGGTGAAAGATTTGGCCCGGTGTTACGCTGAAACGGCAGCAGCTTATCATTGATAAACGCATTTGATCCACATACGGCGCCTGCAAGCACACGCCCCTGCCCGTCCATCATCTTGGTCGCGGAGTAAGCCACAACGTCAGCGCCGAAATCCATTGGCCGCTGAAGCACTGACGTCGCAAAGGCATTATCGACCACGCTTGTGATGCCATGTTCGCGCGCAAGGCCGCAAACATAGGCCATATCAACAATATCCATCGTCGGGTTGGCGGGGGTTTCAAAGAAAAACACCTTGGTATTGGGCTGGATCGCGGCCTTCCACGCATCATTTTCGCGACTGTCAATCGTTGTCGTCGTGATCCCCCATTTGGGGAGCAGATTATCGGTCAGCCAACGGCATGAGCCAAACGCCGCGCGCGCAGCAACGACATGATCACCCATTTCAAGCTGACACAACAGCGCAGTCGTCATCGCCGCCATGCCTGTAGCTTGAGCGCGGCAGGCCTCCGCGCCTTCCATCAACGCGATACGTTCTTCAAGCATTTGCACCGTCGGATTTTGCAGCCGCGAATAGGTCATCCCTTCCGCTTCACCCGCAAAGCGTGCAGCAACGGTTTCTGCGTCATCATAGGTGTAACCTGATGAGAGGAAGAGCGCTTCGGATGTTTCGCCATGTTCCGAACGCCACGTTCCGCCGCGCACCGCCTGCGTTGCCGGGCGCCATTTTGAAGTTATGCTGCGATTCTGGCCACTGTCTTTTTTCATGCCATTTGCTTTGCAGCGAGAGCGGGGCTTTGGTCAACGCCTATTGGCTTTGCGCGCGCATGGCTGGCTGGTATGAGCGGCGAATGATATTCGATATGCAGCCCGAACTGACCGGCAAAACGCTTCACCTTCGCCCACTTACTGAGGCGGATCGCGCGGCCATGACGGTCGCATCGTCCGATCCATTAATCTGGGAGCTGCACCCCGCGCGTGACCGCCACCTATCTGAGAAATTTCAGCCCTATTTTGATAAGCTATTGGCGTCGGGGGGAACGCTGGTTGTGATTAACCGGGCAAGCTGCGCCATCATCGGCTGGTCAAGCTACGGCGAACTCAAACCCGAAGCACGCGAAGTTGAGATTGGCTGGACGTTCCTCACCCGCGCCTATTGGGGCGGCGAAACCAACCGTGAGATGAAGGCGTTGATGCTCACCCACGCCTTTGCCTCGGTAGATACAGTCGTGTTCCGCATTGCCGCCGACAATCTCCGTTCACGCGGCGCGATGGAAAAAATCGGCGGCATCCTGATTGATCGCCCCGCCGAGATTGTTTTTGAAGGACGCGCAGTGCCGCATGTCGTTTATGCGATTGAGAAGGCGGATTTTGAGCAGAACTTGAATCTGCCTTAGCGTTCTGCCATATGGTAGCAGAAAGGTAGGGACGATGCGCAATCTGAACATTAAAAGCGACGAAGCCTATGAGTTGGCAAGCGATATCGCGCGTCGCACGGGCAAAAACCTGACGCTAGTAGTTACTGATGCGTTGCGCGCGACCCACGTAGAATTAACCCGTGAGGAGCGCCTAGCGCGACTTGAGGAAATTTCTAAAGAAGCATCCAAGCTCTGGGTTGAGCCTTGGAAATCGATGGAGCACGGCGATATTCTTTATGACGAATGGGGAATGCCTAAGTGATTATCGATACATCGGTCATCATCGCCATTCTCAAGCGTGAAGACGGATTCTTCAATTATAATCAGAAGATAATGGAAGCTCCCAATCAAAATAAAATGTCTGTGGCGTCATTTGTTGAAGCCGCCATCGTTTGTGATAAAAACTTCAAATTAGCTGAGAGCAATTTGCTTGAAGACATTATCGAAAGCGGCAGCATCGATATCGTCCCCTTCACCGCCGCCCAATCGCGGATCGCACGCGCCGCTTACCGCCAATATGGCAAAGGCAGCGGGCACCCGGCGCAGCTTAATTTTGGTGATTGCTTTGCCTATGCGCTCGCCAAGGACAGCGGCGAGGCATTGCTGTTCAAAGGCAGTGATTTTTCACAGACCGATGTTGTTGCCGCGCTATCCTAACGCCGCCAGCACGGCATCGCCCATTTGCGCCGTCGTCATCGTCCCGCTAAGATCAGGTGAACGTGCGCCGCCTGCGAGTGCTTTCGCAACCGCACCCTCGATCCGGTCTGCGGCCTCAGACTGTCCAAGCGAATAACGCAGCATCATCGCCGCTGACAGGATCGTCGCGAGCGGATTGGCCTTGCCCTGCCCCGCGATATCAGGCGCAGATCCGTGGATTGGTTCGTACAATCCCTTGCCAGCGCTATCGAGCGAGGCACTTGGTAACATCCCGATTGAGCCTACGCACATGCTCGCCTGATCGGATAAGATATCGCCGAACAAATTGCCCGTGACGATCACATCGAACTGCCCCGGATTGCGGACAAGCTGCATCGCACAATTATCAACATACATATGGCTTAGCGCGATATCGGGATATTCGATGTGGGTTTCGATCATCACATCGCGCCAGAGTTGCGACGTTTCGAGCACATTGGCCTTATCCACCGAGCAGAGTTTACCGCCCCGCGCGCGCGCTGTTTCAAAGCCGACCCGCGCGATCCGCCGCACCTCATCCTCCTTGTAGGACATGATGTCATAGCCTTCGCGTTTGCCGCTCGCTATCGTGCGCATCCCTTTTTCGCCGAAATACACGTCGCCGTTGAGTTCGCGCACGATCACCATATCGATTTGCGCGGCAACTTCGGGACGGAGCGCGGAGGCATCGGCAAGCTCTGGAAACAGCTTGGCTGGACGCAGATTGGCGAACAGCGACAGTTCCTTGCGAAGCCCAAGGATCGCCTGTTCGGGCCGCAAATGCCGCGAGAGGCCGTCACAGTCTGGATCACCCACCGCACCAAACAAGATCGCGTCGGCACGCCGCGCCAGATCAAGCGTTGCGGGCGGCAGCGGATGGCCTTCCGCTTTATACGCAGCCCCGCCAACCAAAGCAGTCTCATAAGTCAGCCCATCAAGCCCTAGCGCATCAAGCACGCGTTTTGCTTGCGTAACAACCTCAGGGCCAATCCCGTCTCCGGGCAGTAGGGCAATCAGCATCGGCAAACTCCACAATCTGGCGCGCTGATGACGCGCGCCACGCGTTTATGCAACCGCCCTTTTGAGCCGATCGATCAACCGACCGCGTGCGGCCATCACATCCACCTTTCGCCCGCCGAGCAAATGGCGTTCGATCCGGCTGCCATTCGCCGCGAGCAATGGCAATGTTTGATCCCACCCAGACGGCATTTCGCTAACAGCCTGCCCCTCGCCGTAGCCAAGCGTTACCAGCAGCAATTGTTCATAACGAGCGAGCGCAGCGCTCCACCCGCGCGCAGCTGGTGCCGCCTCAATCGCGCCAAGCACGCCGTCAAGCGCCATGTAAAGCTGCGGATAGGGATGCCCCTCGGGCAGCGTCGCAGCGGCGAGCGCAGTCACCCAATCAAGCGCAGCAGCAGCAAGCGGTTCAGCCATCAGCGGCGCGCGACTTTGGATCAACTCAACGCTCATGCTCGCGAGCTGCGCGCCACCGCGAAACTTCCAAGTCGCGTCAACAATGTTCGACGGGATCAGCACCGGTCGCATCACTCGCGACCGACCGCCACGCACATACCCAGCGATCAAGCCATGTTCAGCCGTCAGCGCGCGAACAATCGTCCCCGTTTCCCCGTGGTTGCGGACGGCGCAGATGATGGCGGTGGCGCGGGTGGGCATGTCACCCCTCCCGCCGACACTTCACGAATTCCTCTTTCTGCGATATTTTGTAACGTTTGGGCAGCACAAAAACATGCGGAAGGCGGGTTGGCAAACGACCCGCCGTTCGTCCGCGTTCGCCGCCAACAACAGCCTTGAAATCAAGACAGCCCGGCGAGGTTTTGAGGAAATCAGAATGGCCCGATTTCTTGCCGCCAACATCGCTTGTATCAACAATCGTCAGACCGCTCTGTTGGGGTGACATGCCACGACGTGCTGTACCAGCATAGCATCGTTCAGGCAGATTGTTTGCCTTAAGTGCGTCTGCCTCAAACGGATCGAAACAGAAGGGCGACCCTAGCCGAGGATAACCATGAAGCGTCCGCGAAAGGGCGAGCGCTTTATCGCGGCGTGACACATAGACGGTAATCCGCCGATTGTTCGCCACGCGCCTTGCCGACAATATTTCTTCGGAAATGTCACGTTCAAAGTCCTGCCGGTCAACATCGGGCGAGGCGAGGATGATATTTGAGATATTGCTCGAGTCTGCACTCGCCGAGTTACGGTCAACAAATTCAACCGCTGGAATCACCATTCGTGCGCCCATCGAGTGCGAAACAAGGATAATTTCCTTCGTCCAAGCGCGTGTCGCAAGCGTAGTCAGGAAACGGCGGAAATTCTGCTCATCCCAGCTAAGGTTGGTCTCATCAACCAGATACCCAAGCAAAGCGCCCTGCGATGGCCAGCTATATTGGATCACCGGCCCCGCAAATTCGGTTAGCCGCTTCATCTGAAAACTATCGCGTGAATTTGATACGAATGTCTCTCGGTAACCGTGGACATAAACCAGCACTCGGCCATCCCCATTCGACATCGCGCCTTCAAGATCGGCCCACCAGCGCGCCTCATCTTGAAAGCTGAGCGGAACGATAATCTTTGGCTGGCGCTTACCAGCGCCGGGACGTGGCTGATCAAATCGACCGTAGCGCACTTGCTCTGACCTGAAATTGGTGAGGCTAAGCGAATCTCCTCGACAATCAGGCAAGCGCGAAGTCACCACAAACAGAGCTTCGCGACTCAATTGCGCATTGTCTTTGTTAGGTTCAGCACCACAGCGAGGATCGGCAACATACTGCGCATGTGGCACCTTGCCGTAATTGGTTGCGCACGCCGAAAGCAAGAGCGCGACGATCAGAGTGGCGAGGTTACGCATTGCACAAAAATTCATATCACCAGCATAGGCAATGTTTAGAAGCGTGCAAACAACCGTTTGAAGAAACCGAGCTTTTCTGGCGGCAAAACAGGCTCGTCAGTATCAAATACAATCCGGCGGCGCAGGCTGCTCCCGCTTGGCTCGCCTGCCAACACGATTGCATCGAGGCGCGGTTTAATCGTGATTGAAAGCGCTGCCACTTCGGCGACGGCCACTTCCCGCAATTGTTCAGGATAATAGACCGAGCCAATTGAGGCCCGCATATTATCCATGCCAGCAATCACTGGAACATTTCCAGCCAACCCGTGCAAATCAAGCTCAGCCTTCACTGCTTGATGAAAGCGTACCGCGCGAAACAGAGAAGCAAGCATGAACTCAACATATCCAAGCGGCGCCGCCTCAGCCTCTGCGCCATCCTCTTGCGAACGAAGGAAATACTGAGTCTTGTGCCGCAACAGCGTAGTGTTCAAATCTGCAAGGCCCGTAATTTCGGCATAGACCTCAATATCTTCTGACTGGCCGTACCAGTCAGGCGAGGGCGCAAGGCTTTCGGCAAGCAGTTGCTCAGGCGAAAGTGCTGAAAACTCTAAATTCGCATCAGTGTAAAAAGCGACCTCTAAAATCGGATCGTAAGCGTCGGTCTTCGCTTCAAACACAAGGTCGGTTGGGTTTGACATCACAAGATGCACTGCGGTCACCGGATCGCCCTCAAACTGAGCAATCGCAGTGCTAACATCATCCCAGCCGCTGATTGAAAGCGTATCAAGTGTCAGTGCTTGGCAAAGCGCAGAGAGTGGCGTGTCAATCGCGGCAAGATCGCCAAGCAATTTCGCGGCAGCACCGTCAAGCTGCCCACCGTGGATCATCGCCGTGATTGTTCGCGCATAATCCTGCTCGGCTGCTGCATTTGCCCATGCATGTTGAAGTGGATGTGTCATCGCCTTGTCTCCTGAAATTCCTGCTCTGCAATGCGTTTAGCCAAAAAGGGTTGTTATCCAATGAACAGATTGGCTTTCTTCTACCCCCTTCCCCAAGCATTGCCAGCGCGTTACAACCCAGCATGACTGAGATGACTTATGCGCGTTACCTCGCGCTTGATACGCTGCTTGACTGCCAGCATCCGCAATCCGCACTTGATGATGAGATGCTGTTTATCATCATTCACCAGACCAAGGAGCTGTGGCTTAAGCAAATCATCCGTGAGCTTGCGCTGGCGCAAAATGACATCCGCACAGGAAAACTCATCCCTGCTTACAAAGCACTCGCGCGGGTCAGCCGGATTCAGGCGGTGATGACGCTCAGTTGGGACGTGCTTTCGACGATGACGCCTAGCGACTACACCCGCTTCCGCCACGTGCTTGGGCCGAGCTCGGGTTTCCAGTCGGATCAGTTCCGCACGGTTGAATATATGCTTGGCCTTAAAGACAGCACGTTTCTGAAGTATCAAGACGACCGCCCCGAGGCGCAGAGTGCGATGCGCGATGCGCTTGAGGCACCAAGCTTGTGGGATGATGCGATTGCCGCGCTGGCCCGTGCTGGCTTTGCTCTGCCGGACGAATTGCTGTGGCGTGATTGGACGAAACCGCATATACCGTCTGAAGCGGTCGAGGCTGGGTTTCTGAGCGTCTACCGCGATCCTGAGCGTTATTGGGAGCTGTACCAATTGGCCGAAAAGCTAGTTGATCTTGACGATGCGATGGCGACATGGCGGCATAAGCACGTCCTTACCGTATCGCGCATTATCGGCGGCAAGCGCGGCACTGGCGGCACGGCAGGTGTGCCCTATTTGCAAAGCACTCTACCCAAACGCGCTTTCCCCGAGCTTTGGACGTTGAGGACGATGTTATGAACTGGAAACCGCTTTTCTCACGCGCCATCGCCGCAGACCCAGAACGGCTCCATTTTGCCGCGCACAGCCATCATCTCTGGCCTGATGCAAGCCATGAAGGGCATATGGAGGCGTGGGCTGTCGCCGCGCGCCTTGCCGACCGAAAATGGGGCGAGGTAATGGGTGCAGCATGGGCCGAGGCACAGCGCCACATTGCCGATGAACTCAATCTGCCCGACCCGACTACCATCGCATTTTCGGCGAATACCCATGATTTTATCGTCCGCATTTTTTCGGCAATTGAACGCAAACCGATCCATGTGCTCGCAACCAACGGCGAATTTCATGCCTTCCGCCGCCAAATGGCGCGCTGGGTCGAGAGCGGTGATGTTGTCCTTGAAACTGTCGCGCCTGCTGCACTTGTCGAACGCGCACAGTCGGGCGAGCATGATGTGATCTTCGCCAGCCATGTCCTCTTTAACAGCGGGGCAATCGTTGACGATCTGGAGGCACTCGCCGCACTCGCCAAGACCGAAGGGCCGTGGGTGGTGATTGACGGCTATCACAGCTTCATGGCGATTGAGACTGACCTAAGCGTGGTCGCCGACAGGATTTTCTACACCAGCGGCGGGTATAAATACGCAATGGCGGGCGAAGGTTTGGGTTTCCTCCATGCACCCCCCGGTTTCGCGCCGCGCCCTGCAGTCACGGGCTGGTTCGCCGAATTTGATGACCTAATGGCCCCCCCCGGCGGCGTTGGCTATGCGCAGGACGGACGGCGTTTCCTTGGCGCGACGTTCGATTATGGCGGGCTCTACCGCTTCAACGCGGTGCGGCGGATGCTGGCGCGCGAGGGGCTGACGACCAAAGTGATTTGCGATCATGTCACCGCGCTGCAACACCAGTTCGTTAGTCAAACGCCAATGACTGGAATGGCCCTGCTTAACCCGCCGCGCAACGGCCCTAATGCGCGCTTCCTCGCCTATGACGGCGCAAGCGCGCCCGCACTCCACCACGCGCTGATGGATCGCAATGTGATTACTGACTTGCGCGCCACCGTACTCCGGATTGGCTTTGCGCCATACCATGACGAGAATGATGTTGACCGGCTCGCCGCGATCATCAACAGCTTAGCAAAATAAACAAGGGGGATAGCCATGCCAATCCAAATCGACCGCCGCGCACTTTTGATCACTGCCGGGCTTGGCGTCGGTGGGCTGATCATGCCCGGCGGACGGCTCGCGGCGCAAACGCTCGCCTTTGCCAGCGGCTTCACACACAATGTTGCGAGTGGTGAGCCGGGGCCAACGTCAATGCTCCTCTGGACGCGCTTTCGCCCGGCCGAGGGCGGGCCTGCGCGGGTCAGCGTCGAAATCTCCGAGAGCCCCGATTTCGCGCGGATCGTCAGCGGCGGGCAGATGGTCACCGGCCCGTGGCGCGACTACACGGTGAAGATCACCGTCGATGGTCTGCGCCCCGGCGCGACGCATTATTACCGCTTCATTGGCCCTGATGGCAGCAAATCGCCAGTCGGCCGCACCAAAACTTTACCAATCGGCAACGTCAAGAATTTCAACATCGCGGTCTTTTCCTGTTCAAACCTAGGCTTTGGGGAATTCAACGCTTATGGCCACGCGGCGGCGCGCGGCGACATCGATCTTGTCCTCCACATGGGCGATTATATCTATGAATATGCGCGCGGCGGCTATGACGGCGGCGCTGAATTTGCCAAGCGGATATTCCCTGATGAAGAGATCCTGTCGCTCGCTGATTACCGGCTGCGCTACGCCAGCTACCGCGCCGATCCGCAGTTGCAGGCGATCCATGCAGCCTTCCCCGTCATCCCGAACACCGATGACCACGAAGGCACCAATGATATGTGGGAGGGCGGCGCACAAAACCATCAGGCTGATGAGGGCGATTGGACAAACCGCAAGAACGCCGCGATGCAGGTGTGGCGCGAATGGCTTCCGGTCGGCGAGACGCCTTGGAAAAGCTATGACATCGGCACGCTCGCCACTTACTACCGCACCGATACCCGTGCGGTCGCGCGATCAAAACCCTATGATCTTGGCACGATGATGCGCGCCAGCGACCCCGCAAAGGCAATGGCCGAGTTCCGTGACGGCCTGTGGCAGGATGACGCGATGACGATGCTCGGCAGTGAGCAGGAAAGCTGGCTGTTCCAGAGCTTTGCGAAGGACAAGCCGTTGTGGAGCGTTGTCGCCTCGGGCACCAACATGGGCTTTAATTATACCCCGCAAGATGCATTGGATTGGATTGCCCCTGACGCGGCGGAACGCACCAAATCCTATGTCCGCCAAGGGATTGCGGCGGGCAAGGCCGGTCTGCCCAGTAATCTTGACAATTGGGGCGGCTACCCCAAGGCCCGCGCGCGGCTGCTTTCGGCTGCTCAGCGCGCCGACCTCAATCTGATCGTCGTCACTGGAGATAGCCACAATGGCTGGGCATTTGATTTGCCGCATGACAGTAAACCCGTCGGCATCGAATTCGGTGGGCACAGCGTATCCTCACCGGGCTATGAGCAAGCGACCAAGGGCACTGACCCCGCATCAGTCGGGCGCGGCATGGTCGAAAACAACCGCGCCGAACTCCGCTGGATGGATTCGTCCAACCGGGGCTATATGGTCATCTCACTCACCCCCGCCGCCGCGACCAACGAATGGGTGTTTATGGACACAGTAAAAACCCGCACGCTGGCGACGAAACCGAGCCATAAGATGAAAGTAAGGCCGGGGCGCAAGGTGCTGGAGGAGGTTTAGGGGTTACCCGCCCCAGTGAACCCGTTCATGTCGAGCGAAGTCGAGAAACGTTTCGCGGGCTGTCTCGACTTCGCTCGACATAACGGTGTTGTGAGTGTTTTTGGCTAAACAGGACAAAATAAAAACATACGGATTTGGCTTTGGTGTAGACTACAGGCTACCTAAAAACTTTACTGTGGGCATGAACCTGGCTTCAGATAACCTGGATGTACCATCAGGATTGATTGCTTCTTTTAACTCGCCTAAATATAAATTAAATGCCAATATAGGTAACAGCGGTTTTGGTAAAGCAAAACGCTTAGGATTTAATGTAGCCTACAGGTGGCAGGATGATTTTTATTTTGAAGGAGATCTGGCTAACGGCAACCTACCTTCTGTTCAAACACTGGATGCCCAGTTTAGTTATAAATTGCCCACAACCAAATCTATTCTTAAATTAGGTGCCACCAATCTTTTGAATCAATACTTTTACAATGCG
>JANOXQ010000164.1:0-35325 GCA_031418495.1 Sphingomonadales bacterium | reverse complement strand
GTTAAAAATTCCCGGACCGTTCGTGTCGCGCTATGTCGACACACGCGGGCTTGGGTGTCTCGACTTCGCTCGACATGAACGGATTAACTTAAACGCTGCTTACCCTCGGGTTCAGCCTGACAATATACAGATTAAGGATCGCGGCGAAGCTGACCCAAATCAAATAGGGCACGATCAGCCAACTCGCCAGCACCGAATAAGGCCGCAGCAAGATGCAAAGGCTGAGCACTGAGCTCCATAAAAACACGACTTCGATCAGCGACAGGTCTGGCCGCTTCAGCGTGAAAAACAGCGGAGACCACAGGAAGTGGCAAACAAAGTTTATCGCATAAAGCAGGATGATCAGCCTGTGCGCGTCCGGATCGCTAGTGCCGTTCCAAGCGAGCACTGCGGCCCACGCGGCAAACCCCAGAATCAGCGTCCACGCCGGGCCGAACAACCAGTCAGGCGGCTGCCACGGTGGCTTGCGCAATTCACGGTACCAGGGGCCGATACTGGTCAGCAGACCGCCAGCGCCACCAAGCAGCACCGCCCACAAAACGGCTGCGATAACGGGGGGTGTGAACACAGATACTCTCCATCAAAGCGGGGGGCGATATGTTCACATAGCCGACAACGCCCAAATACGCGCGCAAATTCTCCGATATTCCCTATTTGACTCACGCGGTGTTTTCGCCTCAATTCAAATGAAGATAAAACAGAGGATGATACCCAAATGGCTGCCAAGAAAACGCCGATCAATGATGAAAATGAAGCCACGGGCGGGCTCAATCCGATTGTCGGGATTGCGCGTGAGGATTTGATGGGTGCGGTCGCGGTGATGCTGCGCGAAACCGCTGGTAATCCAATGCGGACGATGAAGCACGCACAGATGTTTTCCGATGACGTCGTCAAGATTATGACCAACCAGTCAGACCTTGCCCCCAATCCGCGTGACAAGCGTTTCATGGACGGCGCATGGGCGGCCAACCCGTTCTACAAGGCGGGGATGCAATATTATCTGGCGATGGAACGCGGCACCAAGCGCTGGATTGATGATCTTGAGCTTGACGATCTTGAGCGTGCGCGCGCGACCTTCGTTTCAGGCATGATCATCGATTCCATCGCGCCGACCAATACGCTCGCGGGCAATCCTTCGGCGATTAAGAAAGCGATGGAAACCGGCGGTGGTTCGCTGATCAAGGGGCTTCGCAACGCCTATAACGACATGGTGCATAATGACGGGATCGTGAGCCAAGTCGACTCGCGGCCGTTCAAACTCGGCGAGAATCTATCGATTTCGCCGGGTGCCGTGATCTACAAGACCGAGATTATGGAGCTGATCCAATATGCCCCGACGCAGGAGAAGGTTCACGCTGTGCCCCTGCTCATCATCCCGCCGCAGATCAACAAGGCCTATATCAACGATCTGTCCCCAGAAAAAAGCATCGTTAAATATGAATGCGATAACAGCCTTCAGCCCTTCTTGATTAGCTGGCGCAACCCGCAGGTTGAGCACCGCGAATGGGGCTTGGCCGATTATGTTGATGCGATCATCGAAGCGATTGGCGTGATTTGCGCCGTCACTGGCAGCAAGACCGTCAACGTTGCCGGAGCCTGCTCGGGCGGGATCACCACCGCGACCTTGCTTTCCAAAATGGCGGCGAACAAAGACAAGCGCATTGGCTGCGTCACGATGATGGTGACGGTGCTCGCGCCTGAACGCAGCGATAGCGACGTCGGCGCGCTGGTGTCAGACAATGGCATCAAGCTCGCGCGCGAACGCTCGGCGAAGAAGGGTATATTGGAAGGCGCATCGCTCTCACGCATGTTCGCGTGGCTTCGGCCCAACGATCTGGTGTGGAATTATGTCATCAACAATTATCTCCACGGTGAAGACCCACCCGCGTTTGATATCCTGCACTGGAATAATGACACGACCAACCTCACCGCATCGCTCCATTCGGATTATCTGCGCGTGTATGAGGAACAGCCGTTCATCAACCCCGCCAAATCAAACATGGCGGGCCACGCGGTTGACCTGACTAAGGTTGACAATGACCTGTTCATCCTCGCGGGCGTCACCGATCATATCACGCCATGGAAGGCGTGCTACCGCTCAACACAGCTCTTCGGCTCAAAGAATATCGAGTTCGTCCTGTCGCAAAGCGGCCATATCCAAGCGATCCTCAACCCGCCGGGTAACCCAAAGGCGAAGTTCTTCCGCTCGGGCAAAGCGCTTCCCAATACGCCCGACGCGTGGATGGGGACAGTTGCCGAACATGCCGGATCATGGTGGCCGTTCTGGATGGAATGGCTGAAATCGCGGTCGGGTGAATTGAAGGTGGCACCCAAGGCGCTTGGGAATAAGGACTATCCGGCGGGTGATGTAGCGCCGGGGGCTTATGCGTTTGGGTGAGGGGGAATATCAAAACCTATCTCACCAGACAGAAGCATTTATGGCATTTTTTTATCGTGGCTTGGTAGACAATCCCCAATCACGCCGTCTAGAGATGAAAAATGGCAAATTTGATCGTCAATGATTTTTCTTGTTTGAAGCATGTTGATTTCCATATTGCGCCGGTGACCGTTCTTATTGGCCCGCAAGGCAGCGGTAAAAGTGTCACTACGAAACTCACATATTTTTTCTATGATCAGCTAACTCGCCAATATCAAAGTGCAGAAAAAGGCCTAGATCTAGAAGAGTTTAAAAAGGAAGCTGCTCGACAGTTTCGTACATGGTTCCCTCCAGCTGCTTGGGGGCTTGGTCGATTTAATATAAACTTCACAGCAGGAAAATTTACTGTCCGAGCGCTTAGAAGAACCAGCAAGGGTAACTTAACAGATGATGTAGCTATTACATTTTCTGACTATTTTAATGAAAACTACAAAAATCTACTTTCTGACCTTGAAAAGGCAAGATCAGTAGAAATTACTCCTTCTAACAAACGTTTTCGTCATCCAATGGAAGCAATTTGGTCTGTACGAGAGCGATATGAAATCGACGCCGCAAAAAATCTTGGCAGTGAACATGTCGCTGCTCAAACCTTTGTTCCGGCTGGCCGGGCCTTTTTTACCAGCATAGGCAAGCTTGTGGCGGCTTTTGATCAGGGCAGCAACCTCGACCCGGTAACACTTCAATTCGCTAAACTATTCGCAAGCCTGAGAGATCGCGGTGGGTTGACATTTTATCGACCCTCAAGCGCGAGTGATGATCGTGAGCAGAAGGCCTCACGCCGATTAATTATGAACAAGCTGTTTGGAGGCGATATAAAATTCGAAGGCGATTTAGAATTTGTTGAAACTAAGGATGGCCGTAGAGTACCATTTGGAGCACTCTCAAGCGGCCAGCAGGAACTACTTCCAATGTGGCTCCTTATAGACTACCTTCGAGATTTAAGGTGGCCCGATACAACGAGCGGTGATTTAGTATATATCGAAGAGCCCGAGGCGCATTTATTTCCATCAGCTCAAAGTCTCCTAATGGATTACCTTATGGAAAATGTTGTTTCTGTAAGTAAAAATAGAAATTTACTTCTAACAACGCACAGTCCATATATATTATCTAAGTTAAATAACTACTTGAAAGCAGGGTCTCTTGGTAAAAAAAGAAAATATACCGAAGATGTCGTTAAAATTGTTAATCGTAATTGCTGGCTTACTCCCCAACGCATAAAAGCGTATGCTATTGATAATGGTAATCTGGTAGATTTAATTGATGAAGATGGCCTTATTGATGGTGCCTATATTGATCAAGTATCAGAAGAAGTTGCCGAACAGTTTAGCGCACTGTTAGATATTGAATATCCTAATGCAGTTAAGTGATATGACACATAAGTGCGTTGAAATTGTAAATGATAGTAAAATTAAGGTAGCTGAGAAGGGAAAGTCAGTAATTTTCTTAAATCCGCAGAGAGTCGAATTTAAAAGAATCAAAGTTGACAATTGTCTAGTGAAAACGGGATCAAGGGCAGACTGGATAATTTCAAAAACTGGCGGTGTGTCTGTCATTGTTGAGCTTAAAGGTCGTGATGTTGGCCATGCTATTGAACAACTATTTGCGACATTAACTCACATAGATTGTACCGATTGGCTAAATTACCCTACTAAGCTACTAGTTATATGCGCAAAGTACCCGTCGTTTGATACTAAGGTAGCAAGAGCTCAGGTCAGAGCGCGCAAACTTGGTACGACTCTGAAAATTGTCTGCCGTTCACTTGAATGTAGTATCGATCAAATTTGAGCATTAGGCTTGCAAAAAGCACACTTGCTAAGCACCTCTCTCCTTTCCGCCGCTTTGCGGCTCCCTCCCTCTCCCCCTGTGGGAGATGGTTTTACTCTCTAAATTAATGCTGTCCTACAGCGCATAGATGTGTTTAGACTCGCAGAATGAGCAACCAAATCAGAGGATTGAATGAGAAAAGCGCCGATGGCCTCTCGCGCACATTTGTGTCAAAATGGCACATGCAGATACGTGATTTTTATCGAATACGCGTAACTTATGTCACCTTTGTAAAATTTCTTTACAGTTTTTCTCCATCACTTGGCCCGCATGGACATCGCTTTTGGCAAAGCCTTCTCCTTGCACGGGACTTGCACAGCACGGTGAACCGCGTCACAACAACGCGCAAATCGCATGACAGTATCGCGTATCAGTAAACAAGGGGAACCGAGCATGTCGCCGATCATTACGATGGAAGAAGTTGATGGCCGCACAATCCGCGTTGCGCGGTGGATCAGTGGCAAGAATGATCATCTGCCGATCCTGTTTTTCAATGGGATTGGGGCAAACCTTGAACTGATTGCGCCGCTCGCCGAAAAGCTCGCCGAGCGCGATCTGATCACCTTTGATATGCCGGGCATTGGCGGATCGCCTGATCCTGCCGTCCCCTACCGTCCTTGGATGATGGCGCGGATCGCCGATCTGCTGCTTGATCGGTTCGCTTATGATAAGGTTGACGTGATGGGGATTAGCTGGGGCGGCGGCCTCGCCCAGCAATATGGCCTCCAGTGCGGCGCACGCGTGAATAAGCTCATCCTAGTCGCGACGAGTGCGGGGATGCTGATGGTGCCGGGCAAGATCAGCGCGCTGAGCAAAATGGCTGATCCGCGCCGCTATATTGATCCTGATTTCATGCTCAAGAATTTTAAGAAGCTCTACGGCGGTGGCGAAGACGGTGCGACTGGCCATGTCGACCGGATCACGCCGCCGAGCAAAATGGGCTATTTTTATCAGATGTTCGCAATGATCGGCTGGACGAGCGCATTCTGGCTGCCGATGATGCGCCCCGAAACGCTGATCATGATGGGTGACGAGGATAATATTGTACCGCTCGCCAACGGCAAAATCCTCAAATCGCTAATCCCCAATTCACGCCTTGAGGTGATTAAGGGTGGCGGGCATTTGTTCCTGATGGCCGAAGCCGACCTTTGCGTCCGCCTGATCCGTGGTTTTTTGGATGACAGCGTCGTAGTGCCAATCCGCAAGGCTGCCTAGAAAAAGACGCGGCGCACTTGGGGAAGCGCGCCGCGCAGGCTCTGGAAGACTTAGAATTTGGCGATCAGCGTGAAGCGCGCGTTGAGCGGCGCGCCGGTTGAGATGTTATTGTCATTATGCGCGACCGGGAAATAGGTCTTGTCAGTCAGGTTTTCGATGTTGACCTGCGCCTCGATCTTGTCGGTCAGCTTGTAGAAGATCGCGCCGTCGATCCGCGTATAGGCGGGCAGCCGGGTGGCGTTGCTGATCGTCGCGAATTGAGCGCTTTGGTAATAGAGCGTTGCGCCAATGCCGAGCCTATCGGTCACTTCGTAACGGTTGAACAGCGAAAGCTGATTACGCGGCACTTGCCCGACGCGGCGGCCATTCGGGGCTGCAGTCGTCGTCGATGTGATCTCTGCTTTGGTGTAAGAATAGCCAAGGCTAGTCGTCAGCTTGGGAATGATATTGCCAACCAGTGACAGCTCAAACCCGCTGCTGCGCTGGCTGCCTGTCTGAACAATCTGTCCAGCCACCGGGCCGGGCGCGCGGGTATTCTCGCGGTCAAGCCGGAAGATGGCGGTGGTTAGCGTCAGTTTGGGGATGATGTCCCACTTCGCACCGACTTCATAATTGTCAAAGCGTTCGGGTTTGAGCGTCGCGGCGGTGGCGTTGAAGCTCAAAAACTGATCGCCCGATTGCGGCAGGAATGAGCGTGAATAGCTGACATAGAGCGACGCGGCTGGCACTGGCTTATACACAAGCCCAACACGCGGCGACCAGAGATCATCAACCCGTGTTGCCGCAAGTGGAACAGGCGAAGCGAACAGGTTCGTGACGGTATTATCAAACCGATCATAACGCAGGCCAGCGATCAGATTGATCTTTTCGCCAATGCTAATTTGATCCTGCGCATAGACTGACACTTGATCAAGATCGCTTATGAAGTTGCGATTGTCATTGCCCAAGCGACCGGGAATGAAGAAAAAGCGCGGCAGTATTGGCGATGTGGTCAGCGGAATGCCCGTCGCGCGGCGGCTGCCCGATGTACCAATCACTGCCGGATTGGGGAAGCCGTTGGTACGCGCGTTGGTTGAATCCTGCCGCGTATATTCGCCGCCGATCAGGATGACATGGTCAATCGGGCCAGTCGAAACACGCCATTCCAGATTGGCCTGACCGATATAGTTTTTACGCGTGGTTGGGTCGATATAGGCTTCGGCGCCAAACGTCCGCGTGCCGGTGGTGGCGTTGGTGATGACTGCGGTGGCGGCAAAGACGTTTGCGTAGACCTTGTCATAATCGCCATAGAGACCAAGTGCTGTGAAGGTCAGGTTATCGGTAATCCGCGATTCAAGCCGAGCATTGAATACGCTTGCTTCAAAATCAGTATCATTCACGCCGCGCTGGCCAAAGAAGCTATCGCGAAACCCACGCAGTGGCCCGGCTGGATTGGTCACTGACCCTGCGAATGCCGATGGAATACCGCGATCGACCACCCGGTCATCACGAATGTATTCATAGCCAAGGTCAATCCGCGTTGATGCGCCAAGTTCAGCGGCAAGGGTCGGATTGACGGCATAGCGTTCACCGCCAAAGGCATCACGGTGGTTGTTGAGGTCTTCGTAGAAGCCGTTGACGCGCACAGCAACCCTGCCAAAAGTGCGGCTGATATCGCCCGCCGCATAATAGCTGCCAAATGTATCGGCGGAGAGTGTGCCCTGATAATGATTGTCATCAAGCTTGGCCGTTTTTGTGACGCGGTTAATAACCCCACCGCCGCCGCCGCGCCCAAAAATCATGGCGTTTGAACCTTTGAGCGCCTCAATCCGTTCAACATTGTAGAAGCTGCGGAAATATTGGACATCGTCACGCAGACCATTGACGAAAAAATCGGCGGTCGTGTTATTCCCACGCAGGGTAATCTGATCGCGGTGCCCCTCTCCCTGTCCCGACGAAACGCCAGGGATAAACCGAACGAGATCAGCAACCGAACGAATCTGTAAATCTTGCACTTGCTGCACTGTAATCACTGAGATGGATTGCGGCACATCAATCAGAGGCGTGCTGGTTTTGGTGCCGCTTGTGTTATCGATTGCTCGGTAACCATCAAGCTGGCCCGTAACAATAATGGTCTGCCGCTCTGTCTCTGCTGCTGCGTCGGCAGCCTCGTCAGCGAAAGAGGGAGCTGGAGTCATCAGAATAAGCGCGAGGGCAGTTGAAGCAAATTTTGAAGCCATGAATAGTCCTGTTAGATCTTTGATAACGATTCTCATTCGCCTCATTATTGAGAATCGTTATCATTCGCAATATGAAAACGCTGCTTTACGAAAAAAATGGCTCAGTTATGACAGGTGAAAGACTCAAAGAATGTGGAGCATGTGATGAAGGCAACAATCTGGCACAATCCAGCATGCGGAACATCGCGAAAGACACTAGCGATTTTGGAAGAAACGTCCGGCGTTGATCTCACCGTGGTCGAATATCTCAAACACCCCCCAAAACGCGAAACACTCCGGCAGCTTTATGAACGTGCAGGCATCACCCCGCGTGATGGCCTGCGGATCATGGGCTCCCCCGCCGAAGAACTTGGGCTGACCGCAGATGGGATCAGCAGTGATGCGATCCTTGACGCGATGATGAAGGAACCAATCCTAATCAACCGCCCGCTGGTTGAAACCGAAAAGGGCGTTCGCCTCTGCCGCCCGCAGGATGTAGTACGCGAGATTTTATGAACAACGCTGCGCGCGCGGCGGGCTTAACGCTCATCGCTATCGCCGCAACTTGGGGGCTGCTCGCGGTGATGGCTCCGCTCAATGCTGGCCTTGCCCCCGCTACCTGCACGACAACACACTGTTTTTGTGAAACCCCGCGCGTTGGTAGCTTGTTTCTCCAGCCGTCAAATAGCTGGTCATCCTTTGGCTATGTCTTCGTTGGCTTCTTCCTGATTCTTGATGCACGGTCGCGGCGCGGCACCAACGTCTTCCCATCCGAAGGCGCAATCATGTTTGGGATTGCGGCGATCACCGTTGGCGTTGGCAGCGTCTTGCTCCATGCGACGCTTACGCTGTGGGGGCAGTTTGCAGATGTGCTTGGCATGTATCTCATCAGTGGGTTCACGCTGGTTTACGCGATCGGCAAGATGGGCAGGCTTGACCGGGCGAAATCGGCGATGCTCTACGCTGTGGTCTGTGCCGCGCTGATAACCGTACTGTTGATCGCGCCAGAAGTCCGCCGTTGGCTGTTTTTTGCGGTCTTGCTGACTGCGTTAGTGGTCGAAATCGGCTTTGCGCGGCCACTTCGTCCCGGTGTGATCCTGCGCTATCTTTTGCTCGGGATGCTGGTGAAGGCAATTGGCTTTGGCGTGTGGGTGCTTGACCAGAACCACACGCTCTGTGCGCCCGATAGCCTGATCCAAGGCCATGCCTTCTGGCACTTCTGCGGCGCGGTTTCACTTTGGCTGACTTACTGCTATTTCAGGAGCGAAAGCCCCGCGCAAATGGTTGACAAGCCGCCGCCCGCCGCCTAATCGCCCGTCTTTCCCGCGCGGGATCGCTTTCGCGAGCTGATTCTTGTGCAATTACGGATTTTGAAAGAAGAGACATTATGTTCGCAGTCGTGCGCACAGGGGGCAAGCAGTACCGCGTTGCCGCCGGAGACAAGATCGTCGTCGAAAAGATGGCTGGCAATGCGGGTGATACCGTGTCGCTTAGCGATGTTTTGCTTGCTGGTGATGGCGGCGAAATGAAGTCGCTTGATGGCTTGCTGGTTTCGGCAGAAATCATTGCACAGGCGAAAGCCGACAAGATCATCGTCTTCAAGAAAAAGCGTCGTCACAATTATCGCCGCAAGAATGGTCACCGTCAGCAGCACACGATCCTCAAGATTTTGAGCGTTGGTGGTGAATCCGCCAAGCCTGCTGCAAAAGCTGCTAAGGCACCCAAGGCTGAAGACGCACCTGCATCTGCCGAAGTTCTTGATGCCTCGAACTTGTCGCTCATCTCAGGCGTTGGCCCGACGATTGAGAAGAAGTTGCGCGCTGTTGGCGTTGCAAGCTGGAACGATATTGCCGCATGGAGCGACGAGGACATTGCTCGGCTTGATACCGAACTAAAGCTAGGTGGTCGTGCGACCAAAGAAGAGTGGGTTGCCCAAGCTAAGGAACTTTTGGCCGGCAAAGCCCCACGCGCAAAAGCTGATCAGGCTGAAAAAGCCTCAGGCAAAGATAAGTAAGGAGTTTAGACCATGGCACATAAAAAGGCAGGTGGTTCGTCACGCAACGGTCGCGATTCAGCAGGCCGTCGTCTTGGCGTGAAGAAATTCGGTGGCGAAGTTGCCGTTCCGGGCAACATCCTCGTACGTCAACGTGGCACCAAATTCTATCCGGGTCGCAATGTAGGCATTGGCAAAGATCACACCCTATTCGCGCTGACCGAGGGCCGTGTGGCATTTCACAATGGCAAACTTGGCCGAACATATTGCTCGGTCGACACTATGGCGATTGCAGCCGAATAATCAGGTGATTCTATAACCGGGTCACCTTCCAAGGGTGGCTCGAAGGTCTGGCAAGCTAGGCAGATTTGAGGGAGACGGGCCACCCCCGCCTCCCTTATTTTTTGGGCGGCCCATCTCTCCCTCAACGACATGTCACCACGCCGTCATCTATTGGCGGTAGCGGCGACAGGAACACGGAGAGTAGAATGTTTATAAGAACAGAAAGACTGTTGCTTCGGCCTGGCTGGGTTGAGGATGCTCCAGCACTTGCCTCAGCAATTGGCGATGAAGCGATCCTTACAAAACTTGCTCAGGTGCCATCGCCATACCGCGTAACAGATGCGCTATGGTTTTTGACACAACCACGTCAGCAACCTCTTATGCCCTTGCTGATCTTTGAGCGGACACAAGGCATACCACGTCTGATTGGCGGCACAGGCCTGCATGATCAGGACGGCGAGGCAGAGATTGGCTATTGGCTGGCGCGTGATGCGTGGGGGCTTGGCTATGCAACCGAGGCCGGACGTGCGGTCGTCAATATGGCGCGCCATTCGTTGCGACTGCGGCGTCTTGTTTCGGGGCATTTTGTTGACAATCCAGCGTCAGGCCGCGTGCTCACCAAGCTCGGCTTCCGCCCAACCGGGCAAACCGTACCGCGCGAAAGTAAAGCACGAGGGACAAGCGTGCTTTGCAAGCTCTACGAACTCGACTTGTCAGAGGGCGACACTGCCGACTTTATGCCGCAAGCAATGGCGGCATAAGACCTGCTAAGTATCACTTCACAATGATGCAGTTACCAACCTTAGCGCAGAGTGCCGCCGCTGCCGCTGGTGATCCGGCATTAGCGCGCAGACGGTAAAGCGTTTTGCCGCCGACCGCTGCGGGTAGAACCGACTTGCTCAGACGAGCCAGCGCTGGATTTTTGGCTGAAAGCGTCGCCCAGGCTTCATCTGCTGTTGCCTGTGAACCATAAGCTCCGAACTGAACCAGTCCGCCGCCTGATGGCGCAGGCGCAGAAAGTGGAGTCGTTGTTGGCGTGGCAAGCGTTGTCGTTACCGCAGGCTTGGCCGCAGGTGCCGCAGGTTTTCCGACAGCAACTTGGCTTTGCTTGACCACAGCAACCGGAGCTTCCTGCTTTGCGGCCATATCGACTTTTCCGTTGGCCTCAGCACCTTCGGATGCGGCAAAGCTCGCGTCGCCTTGGCCTTCAACCTTCATGCCACCGGGTTCATCAGGCTTGACCTTATAGTCGCCCTCTTGCGCCGCAATCAGTGTACCGTCACCGCTTGGCCCCTGCTGCTGATTACGCAGCCACCAAATGCCGCCAACCAAAACACCGAGCCCAAGCAAGCCTGCCAGCACAAAACTAAAGAGTTTTGAACCAGAAACGCCTTCGTCTTCTTCATCAGTCTCTACGGCTTCAAGCCAAGGCAGGCGATCTTCTTCCTGCAAACTCAACTCGCGATCTATATCTGTCATCGCTCACATCTCCTCGGCGGCTGCCACCCCCATGATTGACAGCCCATTAGCAATAACTTGCCCTATCGCCGTTGCCAATAATAGACGTGACAGGGTTAATGGCGCGTTATTAACCACCAATATGCGCCGATCGGGCCGATCATTGCCAATATTCCAGTGTGCATGGAAACTCGCGGCCAGATCGTAAAGGAAAAAAGCGATCCGGTGCGGCTCATGATTCGCCGCCGCCGCTTCAACAATTCGCGGGAATTGTGCGGCAAATTTGATCAACGCAAGATCTTCAGCATCAAGCAAAGCGGGATCAGCATCGCCTGAGATACTGGCCTCTTCGACCTTACGTTTAAGCGAGCAAATCCGCGCATGAGCATATTGTACGTAGAAAACTGGATTGTCCTTCGAAGCCTCAACCACCTTGGCAAAATCAAAATCCATCTGTGCATCAGCTTTGCGCGTGAGCATCATGAAGCGAACAACATCCTTGCCGACTTCTTTCACGACATCCGCCAGCGTTACGAAATTACCCGAACGTTTTGACATTTTAATCGGCTCACCGCCGCGCAGCAACCGCACCATCTGGACGAGCTTGACGTCAAACGGCTTCTTGCCTTCAGTCAGCGCCAGCACCGCTGCACGGATACGCTTGACCGTCCCCGCATGATCAGCACCCCAAATGTCGATCAGCATGTCAGCCTTTTCGGCCTTCTGATAATGATAGGCCATGTCCGCGCCGAAATAGGTCCAGCTTCCGTCGGACTTTTTGATCGGGCGATCCTGATCATCGCCAAACTGCGTCGAGCGGAACAGTGGCAGTGTCACCGGCTCCCAATCGGGATCAACCTCACCCTTCGGCGCTTCAAGCTCTCCATCATACACCAGATCGCGCGCGCGCAAGAACGCCTCGGCCGCCTCGGGCTTTTTCTCGCGCTGGACGAGGGCTTCGGACGCGAATAGGTCATGGTGGATACCAAGCAGCGCAAGATCATCCTTGATCATCACAAGCATCGCCGCCACGGCTTTTTCGCGGAAAATAATCAGCCAGTTCGCCTCGGGCGCATGGGCAAAGCGATCGCCAAATTCGGCGGCAAGCGCCTGCCCCACCTGCACCAGATAGTCGCCGGGATAAAAGCCCTCAGGGATATCGCCGATATCCTCGCCCAGCGCCTCGCGGTAACGCAGATGCACTGAGCGCGCGAGCGTATCGACTTGCCCGCCCGCATCATTGACATAATATTCGCGGGTCACGCTATAGCCCGCATATTCAAGCAGCGAGGCCAGCGCATCGCCGACAACCGCGCCCCGGCAATGCCCCATGTGCATCGGCCCGGTCGGATTGGCCGAGACATATTCGACGTTTACGCGCGTGCCCGTTCCAACGGTGGACTTGCCATAATCACCCGCCGCTGCGTGGATCGTAGCGAGTTCGCCGCGCCAGCATTCATCGGTCAGCCGCAGGTTGATAAAGCCCGGCCCGGCAACAGACACCTCGGCAACGTCAACGATGGCTTCGAGTTTGGGCGCAAGCAATGCGGCCAGCGCGCGCGGGTTCGTCCCCGCCCTCTTCGCCAGCACCATTGCGGCATTGGTTGAAAGATCACCGTGGCTCACATCGCGCGGTGGCTCAACCGTAATCCCGCGCCGATCAAGCCCGCGCACAAGCACGCCTTCCCCCTCAAGCACATCAAGCGCGGTGTTGAGATCAGCAGCAAAACGGGCGTAAAGTGTCACGTTAAAATCCAGTCAGTTCGTTTGATTGCGCGCCTTAGCCGATAGCGCGCCAGAATCGCAACTTGAACGCGCATCACCTAACACGACCAACCCTGTGCTCTTCGTCGATTCAGCTGCGCAGAAACAAGCGACGCCTGACCGAAACACCTTGTTGAAGGCGGAAATTCATGATTGAGCCTTTGGCGCAGCATGGACTATGCCTAAATCCAGCGACTACATAAAAGCTAATGTTATTGCGGCGAGGCAACAGAGGAATGTTGCTACCGCATCGACCACGAAGATGAAAAGCATTGGGCCAGAACGAACGTACCAATAGCTATCGCCCTGCCGTTCCCCATTCAAAAGGATCGGCATATTGAAAACGAATTGCGAGAAATGAGCCGTAGCAAGAATGAGGACAAGGCCAGCACGCTCCAGCGGGTCTGCAAAAAGGCTGCTGCCAGAAATTAAAGCAATGAGCAGAAGCCCTGACAATAATGCAAAAGCACCGTTCATACCGCCGAGAAATCGGATTGAGGCCGCCGTCGTTGGAAAAATAGGTGATGTGCGTTGAGAATGAGGAATAAGCACTTTTGCGGCGGCAAACTGTTGAAAGCCAAAATAACGGAATGCAGAGGCGAACCAAAGTACACTGGCGACTAGCGCAATGATGTAGGCGATGTTAGGAATCAAGTTCATGGATTATCTCTGGCTTCGCAAATTAAAAATAGACCGTCACGCCATTAGTGATCATTTGCATTTAGTTCAATATTGAACTAAATGCAAATGAGCCGCATACTGCGTATTTTTCATCTGCTCCAACAAGCCAACAGCGCCCTGTTTCGATCCGCTGACAGCCTACTCAAATCACAAGAAGGCATCGTTACTGCACATCAAGTGATACTGTTCACGCTTGTCGCCAATGACGGGTTGACCAGTGCTGAGGTTGCAAATCGCGCTGGCATGTCTCGGTCACGCTTGACTGGATTGCTCGACACACTGGTGGAAAAGGGCTTGGTGCGGCGTGAACAGTCTACAACCGACGGACGTGTGCAACATATTTTTATAGAGGCTGCGGGATCGAGCCTGATTGACCGATCAAAGTCGCTTGTTAATCATTTGAATGAAGATTTGCTCCTCCCTTTTGATGCCAATGAGCGCGAAATCATCAAACAGTTTTTGGAGCATGTATCTTTAACGGCAACACGCATTGCCCAAAAAAATGAGCGGATTGAATGACAGCGATAAACTTGGAATTGACTCAGTGATTTTGATTAGATATCAAATTATATAGTTAGATACCTAATCGGAGGCATGTATGGCTATTTCTCGTAGAAAATTGATTGCCAGCGCAGGCGCAACGGCGCTTGCCCTCGTCGGTGGCGCAGGTTTTTGGCGCGTAACCAGAGTGCCGCGCACTGCCGCTGACCCGTGGCTGCTTGACCCAACCCCGCCCGCAGATGTTCGGCTTGATGCGTTTCGCCATGCGATCCTTGCGCCAAATCCGCATAATCGCCAACCGTGGCTGATCCGGCTTGAAGGCAGTGACGGCGCGCTGATTAGTTGTGATCTTGACCGGCGTTTGCCAGAAACCGATCCATTTGACCGCCAGATCACCATTGGCTTTGGCACCTTCCTTGAGATTGCACGGATCACCGCTGCGCAGCGCGGCGTTCGGATGGAGATCACACCGTTCCCGGATGGCGAACCACAGCCGAATCTTGATGCAAGGCCGGTTGCCCGCTTGCGCTTTGTCCCCGATGCAACAATCCAGCGCGACCCATTGTTTGCGGCCATCACCAAACGGCGAACAACGCGTGAACCCTTTGATCTCGCGCGCGCTGTGCCAGATAGCCTCGCGCGCCAGATATCCGATGGGACTTACACGACTGACCCACAGCGGATTGCGACGATCCGCGCAATCAGTATGGCCGGGATCAAGACCGAACAGATGATCCCCCGCACCAATATGGAAAGCGTGCGGCTGATGCGGTTCGGTCATGATCAGGTTGACGCGAACCCGGACGGCATATCGCTGACCGGGCCAATGATGGAGGCGCTCAAACTCGCTGGCCAGCTTGATCAAAATGCGCTTGGCGATCCAACAAGTTCATCGTTCAAGACCGGCATTGATATGATGCAGGAGGTCTATGGGTCAGTCCCTGCGGCGGTCTGGATCACCACGCCGGGCAATGGTCGGCTTGATCAGTTAGAAGCAGGACGGCGCCATGTACGCGCCAATTTGCGCGCGACTGCGCTTGGGGTCGCGATGCACCCACTAAGCCAATCGCTTCAGGAGTATGACGAAGTGGCGGAGCTATTCAGACGCGTCCATATTATTTTGGGCGCGAAAGAGGGTGAACGGGTACAAATGCTTGTACGGATCGGCTATGCCCCTCAAGCAGAAGCAGCGCCACGCTGGCCATTGGAGACCCATTTACGCACATGACTAATGACCCGCTTGCCTTTGAAGTGTTTAACGAAATCGGGATCATTGATCAGCTTGCGGGCACTATGTTTGCGAGCGTTATGCCTGCCGGGATGACACAGGCGCAATTCACCGTGCTCAATCATTTTGTGCGGCTGGGCGTGGTTGAAAAATCACCTGCTGATCTCGCAAATGCGTTTCAGCTTACCCGCCCAACGATGACCAGCACCTTGTCACGGATGGAGCGCGCGGGGTTGATCAGTATCCGCCCCGATCCATCCGATGGTCGCGCTAAACTGGTATCAATAACAAGTGAAGGACGAGAGATACGTGAAAACTGCATCGCCGCGCTTATGCCGCTTCTCCCGCTGATAAATTCCGTGGTGAGCAATACCGACCTCAGCGCATTGTTGCCCGCCTTACGCAAAGTTCGCGTCAAGCTCGACGCGCTCCGCGATTAGACCGCCCACATCTCGCGGTTGTGATGGATGAACATGCCGCTTTCGGCCTCTCCAACCAACCTCGCAATCGCGTCTGCGACAACCTCTGCGTCAATCGCGCGGTAATGGTCGAATAGGCGCGGTGTGAGGAGGTTTGTGATTGGGCTGAGTGTTATCATCAGCCGTTCGACCGGACGCACTGTGCCACCCCTCTCACCACGCAGCAGGCCGGGGCGAAATATATCAACGCGTTCAAAGCCAATCGCCTTGATGCCCTCTTCAGCCCGCCCTTTGGTCGCGAGGTAAAAGTTACCCGCCTTGGGATTTGCCCCGACTGAGGACACCATCATGAATTGGCGCGCGCCGCCTGCCTTTGCAGCCTGCGCAAATGCAATTACGGCACCGTGGTCAACCGCCGCGAACGCCGCTTCTGATCCCGCCTGCGCCATTGTCGAGCCAAGCGTACTGATTGCGATATCGCACCTGACACTCGCCATCAGGCTTGACCAATCGGCAGTGTCGCCAGTCAATTGCTTTGAACCTGTGGGTGCTACCGGATTGGTACGCCTTCCCACCAGTTTCAAATCATGGCCCACCAAGCGCTTGAGCAGCAGCGAACCGATCAACCCCGTACTGCCCGCCATTATGATGTTCAAAATGCCTAACTCCGCCGCCAATCTTTGCGCGTCATACCCACAAAGCGGTCACCCAGTCCAACACTGTTCCGCTCGACAATATCGCGCAGCGTTGCGGTACGCTCAATTTCGGCGAGTCCTTCATCGGTGAAGGTCAATCGCCGGTTGCCCATATTGCCCCAGACATGTTCGCTAAGCAGTGGATTGGTGAGCGCTTGGGAGAAAGCATCCATCGCGACCATCGCCTGAAGCAGATCAGGCAGCACGCCATTCATCTGCGTTGGTTCGGCAAACAGGCCGACATAGAATTCCAATTTATCTACCGTACCGTAAAGCGCTTTAAGCCGTGCGGCGAGCGCATCGCGCCGTGCCTGTTCGCGCGCGTCTTTTGAGCGCCCGACAACATCTGCAAAGCTGGTTGCGCACGATTTGCCCATCGCGGCGCGGTAATCATTATAGGAGGCGAGCTTATTCGTGCGCGCCTGTAGAATTGCTTTTTCTTCGGCAAAGATTATGAAGTTCGCTGAATTTTGCAGGCCAATCCGCGTCGCATGATTTGCCGAAACATCGGCGAACGCATTCGCGAGGCCGCCCTTGAGCAACACAGCATTGTTGAGTGTTGCCGCAATCCCCGGCACAGCCTCACCACCCCACGTCATGCTTTCCGACACCAGTGAATGCCAGCGGTAAAGCAAGCTAAACTCCGCTGTGATCCAATTGGGTCGGTTCCACTTTGCCGTCCACGCGACATCAGGCAGTGCGCGGAGATGGAGCGGTTCTTGACTGATGTGGTTGATATATTCCTCAACCACGAGCTTAATAAACATCACGATGATGATGTTGCGTGCGGTTTCAAACACACGTTCATCATCCCAATCGAGATGCCCGTTCTCAAGCATTTTGGCGAGCCGGTTATGTTCGCGCAAGAACAGCGTATTCATCATCGCCACCTGCGGCGACGCATTGACCCTGTCTCCACCCGCCGCGAACAGCGTGGTTTTCACCGCCCACGGTTTTGTCTCACCGAGCGGCGCATCAAGGATAGGGCGGCCATCGGAGCCCACAAAATCAGGATTGAGCGTTTGGCCATCGGGCAGATAGAGGAAAGGTGAATATTCCTCCCCGCCTATCATCTGCGATTTGAGGCGACCGCGCTTCCCCCGTTCCTCAGAACCAAGGCGGAGTGCGCGCGTTTGAAATATCGTGCGCCCGTAAAGCGGGCTTTGGTCAATCTCATGATTGGTGGTTGTCCGTTTGCGATCTTCTTCAGCATCAATGTTTGACAGCAAGGTGCGGATAAAACCGTCAGTCAGATATTGGGCAAAGGCACCAAATAACGCGGTAGATTTGGGGCATGGCTGCTGACCGCTTGGTTCAGGCACGAACAGTTGAACGACATCTTCAACCGGGGGGAGCGGCTGCGGGTTGAGCGCCTCGGGCAACATCCGCGCGCTATAGGTGCGGTCGGTCAGGCTGCTCCAGCTAATATAGCTGCTGCGCGTGCTCCACGGATGTGGGCGATTGCGGCCTGCCTTTACAAGGCCGTTAATCGCGACCTTATTCAAAACCTCACTCAGCCAACCGCTTTTCCCCGCAAGCCCTGCGGCAATACGGATCGCAAATGTGCGTAAACCACCCATAAACTATCTCCCATGCGACAATTACGGCCCGGGATATTATGACAATAGAATTAGCACAAACACGACATACGACAAGCGATCCATATCACAGTGTGGATCAAACGCTTGAAATCATGCGCGAATTAGCCCTTCAACCCGTTTAGGCACTGACAGCGACGGATAAAGAGTGCGCGCGACCTGCGCTGGATCAAGCGCGAAATGTCCAGCAAGCGCGCCCGAAATAACGGCCTCAAGTGCGAGAGACGGTTTCAAATCACGCCCCTCAAATTGATCGCTGCTGCGAAGCCCCGGCCAGTCGGTGATGACGCGGCCACCCTTGACCGCGCCGCCAATCAGCATCGCTGCTGACGCCGTGCCGTGATCAGTGCCGCCAGTTCCGTTGACCGCAATAGTGCGTCCAAATTCGGTCGCAACTAGGACGACAGTATCCGCCCATGCGGCCCCGAGCCCGGACTTGATCGCGCCGATCATTTGATCAAGCCCGTTAAGCCCTGCGTTCAGCCGACCCTTCTGCGCACTATGCGTATCCCAGCCGCCGGTTTCGATCATCATCAGCCGCGCGCCGTCCGCCGGGAGCATGAGCTTCGCCGCGAGCGCGCCAGTGGCCGCACCGTTGCGCCCTTCACCCTCACCCAAATTGCCGGCAAGCGCGCGCGTATCCATCGCCGATTGCCACAGCCCGCGAAGCTGCGCGTCATGGGCATAAAGATCCGTCACCCGTGCCATCAAATCCTGTGAAGCATCGGGCAGGCGCGACGGCGCATAGTTCGCCACCGCACGCGGCCCGCGCAGCGCGGCAGGCAAGGTTTGCGCCAGCGCCATTGCCTTCGCATCATGCGCAGGCAGCAAGCCAACCAACCGATTCATCCAGCCATCCTTTTCGGCATAAGCACGCGGCCCGCCCGTTTCGAGGATGTTTTGTGCGTCAAAATGTGATCGATCACGATTTGCCGACGCGACCGCGTGGACGAACAGCGCCTGCCCGCCTTTGTAAAGCTCTGCCGTCTGTTTGAGTGCTGGGTGGAGCGCGAACATGCTATCGAGCTTAACCCCCTCTCCCATTGCATCGACCAGACTCGCCCGCGCAGTGCGAAGGCCGGGATCACCAATTGGCGCAACGCTGTACAGCCCGTCTGCAGCGCCGCGTTGAATGATAAAAATGAAGCGGCGTTCGCCGCTGCCGCCTTTTGCAAAGCTGATGCGCGGCAAAGCCGCCGTGCCAAATGCGGCAAGGCTACTTCCGATTAGAGTGCGACGTGTAATCATGATTATCTCCGCATAAATTCAGGCGAAACCAGCAGCAGCGCCGTTGCTTCTGCGCCGTCCCCCGCGCGCGCGATTGCAGTCTGGGTGTCGGTTGACAGACCGTCACCAAAGAGTTTTGGCGCGAGCGCACGGGCATCAACCGTGACGCGCGCTGCAAGCCGCTGCGCAACCTCGACTCGTTTCATCAGCGCGTCTGGCCCGGCCCAGCGCACGGCAACATCATCATAGCCCGCAGGAGAGCCGGGTCGCCATGCTGGTTGGCCAAGCTCGGTTAGCATTCCAACTACCGCCTGATCAGGCGTTTCTTTAATGCCAAGCGCACGAAATACCGAGACGCTCCATTCCCACGGCGTTTTAAACTTTGGCGATGTTTGTGCCCATGCCTCAGGTGCATCAATCAGCGCAGCATAAATGCTTGGCAAATCACCACCGCTTTTGAGAAATACCGCTTTGAGCTTGGCGACCAAAGCGGGAGGCGGATCATCGGCAACGAAATGGCGCGCGAGCTTGGTTGCGATATGCTCAGCGGTTGCCGGATACACTGCAAGATCGGCGAGCACCGCGCGCGCCTGCGCCTCACCAGCGCTTACATAACGGCGACCAACGATAGTGCGATCCCCCGGTTCATGAATTTGCGGAACAAACAGAAACGCGCCCGGCGCGGCCCCCGCTGTCATCGCGCGCGCCGCCGGACCGCGTCCGATACCAGCGACCGTCCAGCCGGTTAACGCGCGCGCAAATTCGGTGACATCGCTTTGGCTATAGCCGGTACGCACGCCAAGCGTGTGAAGCTCCAAAATCTCACGCGCGAGGTTTTCATTAAGGCCGAGCTTGCGGATACCGCGCGCCGCAACGCGGCTGCCGAGCGGACTATCCGGGCCAATCGATTGCGCCTGATCAAGATAGAGCAGCATCGCCGGATGCTGTTCCACCGCGACCAGCATATCGGCGAAACGGCCAAGCACATGCGGGCGGATTGCTTCAAACTCTAACATTCCGGCGAAACCAACCGTAGTCAGCTTGTCCGCCGAAACCGCAAAATGATTGGCCCAGAAATGCACCAGCCGCTCAACAAACGGTGTGTTACTCGCCACGGCCATCCGCATCCGTGCGCCAACCTGCGCCACATGTTGCGCGCGCGCATCTTGGCGCGCTTCCTTGCGCATTGCACGTTTTGGATCAGCCGCATCAGCCGCCGCCACTGCACGCATGGCTTTCTTGCCGCCCAATGCTTTCAAGGCTTCAACATTATCGGCAAGCTGTGCGGCGATGTCACTGCGCGACGGCAAGGCGCGCAATGTTTGAGGTTGCGCATCAAATCCACCAAATTGCGCCTTTAGCCAATTGCGCGGATCACCGATCGCCGCCTCACCGCCGCGTGCGCCAAGGCCAAAACGATTAAGTGCAATTTCTCGATTAGGCATAACTTCAGTCCATCGTAATACCGATTGAACTACCCTAACGCATCAGCGCTCAAAACCCTTCGGGCAAATCAATCTCGCCAACACATTCGCGGTAGCGCGCGATCGCATAGCGATCAGTCATCCCGGCGATGAAATCGGCGATGTGACGTGCGCGGTTAGGGTTTTCATGAGGGAGGGTTGCACCCCATTCCTCGGGAAGGAGCCTTGCATCATGGTCATAAGCCCCGAACAGCCCAGCAACAACCTTACGAGCGGCATCAGCCGCCGCAAGCTGAAGCGGGTGATGATAGAGTTTGGCATACATGAACTGCTTGAGCTCGGCCTCTTCGACCGCCATGCCGCGCGAAAATCCAGCGAGGGCAAAGCCGGCACTGCGCACTTCGTCAACTAACGATACGCCAGCGGCCCTCACATTGGCGCACGTCGTCTCAATCACGTCATTGACCATAAGGCCAATTTGCTGTCGCACCAATTCGGAACGCAACCGTAGTGGATCGACACCGGGATAGCGCCTGCCCACATCATCCCATCCGCGCGCGACCATCGGCACCCCAAGCAGCGCGTCAAAATCAATCAGCCCAGCGCGCAGGCCATCATCAATGTCATGATTGTCATAAGCAATATCGTCGGCCACTGCCGCCACCTGCGCTTCAAGCGAAGCATGGCTACCAAGATCAAGCGGGAATCCAGCGTCAACTGCCGCCATCGCCCAACCGGGCGCAGTCACTGGGCCATTATGTTTGGCAAGCCCCTCAAGCGTCTCCCAACTCAGGTTAAGCCCATTCCAAAGCGGATAAGGCGTTTCGAGCGTGGCCAATATCCGCAGCGTATGCCCATTATGATCAAAGCCACCAGCGTCGGCCATTGCTGCCTTCAATGCATCTTCACCAGCATGGCCAAAGGGCGGATGGCCAAGATCATGCGCGAGGCAGAGCGCCTCGGTTAAATCCTCATCAAGCCCAAGTGCGCGCGCAATTGTCCGGCCAATCTGCGCAACCTCAATGCTATGCGTCAGGCGAACGCGAAAATGATCGCCGTCGGGCGCGACAAACACCTGTGTCTTGTGACGGAGCCTGCGGAAGCCGACCGAGTGAATAATCCGGTCACGGTCACGCTGAAATGCCGTGCGCGGGCCGCGCGGATCGCCGACAGTCTCTGCATGTTGACGTCCGCGACTGCGCGCAGGGTCGCTTGCACACACATGGCGTTCGCTCATTTGGAGGCGATCTTGAGAATCTCCTGCCCCGCCTCACTTGCAAATGTGTTCCCTGAAAGGCCGGCCTTGCTCATCGCATTGACGAGTGTGCGGGCTTCAGCATTGCTCTTGAACGGGCCAACGAGCACACGGTTGGTCGCCTTGAAAGGCACATAAGATGCGCTCATCCCCTTGAACGCATCAGGCGCTTTTTCACGCAGCCGCTTCCATGTGATGCCAAGCCCAGATTCGTTTGCGCCCGTGGCAACCTGCACCCAGACACGCGGCGGATTGCGCTTGGCAAGTGCAGCAGCCTCTGCGGCTTCCTTATCCGCCTTGGCTTCCTCTGCCTTGGCCACGCCATCCTTTTCAGCTTTCACTTTAGCGGCGGCATCAGCAATCTTGCGCTGTGCCGCAATCCGCGCGATCTTGATCTGCGCCTCAGTGGGCAACGCAATCGCAGCACTCTCTTCCTCTGGCTCGATATCAGCAAGCAGTCCAGCAAGGCCGCGCACCGGCGCTGGTATCGAAAGTGGCACTGGCATCTGCGCAATAGTATCAGGCTTTGCAACAACCGGCGTTTGCGTCACAACTGCAAGTTGCACTGGCAGTTGTGCAATAGGCAGCGGCGCGGGCTGTTCAGCAGGTGGCCCGCCAACAATTACGGCAGCAGGAAGCGATGACTGAACGACTGACTTGGGAAGCCCCTCAATAGGTTTTGCAACTGCAACTGCGGCAACCGTTACCAAAGGTTTTTCCTCAACTTTCGGCGTCACAGACACAGGCGTCGCAGTAGCAGACACCAAAGCGTTCGGCACCTCAAATACGGCGTTGGCTGGCTGATCAATTTCCTCAGGCTCAGGCGCTTTGACAATCGTTTTTATTACGACGGGCAAAGGTGCAGCGGCACTCCTTTGATCTGGCGACGGGAGGACGCTCCCTTGAACGACCGTGACCTTTGGAGGCAGCTTTACATCATTGCGCGCAAGCACATCACGCACTTCAGCGGGAATCCGCTGAGGATCAACCGGGCCAATCCGCGCACCTAGTCGTGTGCTTTTAATTGGCTGTGCTACGTCTGGTTTGGGTGCCCCAGCTTTGGCTGTTTGCGCGGCAACAGATTTTGCAAAGATATCCGAAAAGCCTGGGCCAACCTGCAACGGATCAGTCGGTTTAGCCACATTACTGGCGGCAACCTTAACGTCATCACGACCAGGGCGGCGGCGCGGCGCTTTTGATGAGCCTTCGCCTTTACGTTGTTTCGCTGATTGTTCGCCAACATTCGCTGAAGCAAGCTCAGGTGCTGGAATAAGTCGTGTGGTGTCAACTGCAGCAAACCGGGTGAAGTCGCTTGGCATTGTCCCAAAATTTACAGCGTGCGCACGATCTGCAGAATTGAGCTGCGCAAGTTTGCGCAAGAAAGGCCGCATCGTATCGCTCATTCCCGCAGGCAGCACCCTTGCGGCAATCCCTTCTGCACCACGCACATCGCCATTCATCGCAAGGACAAACGCGCGCGCGCGCCAGCCGGTTAAATCTTGCTGGCGAAGTAAAGGATCAAGCATACGAAGCGCTTGGTCACGGTCACCTGAAATACCAAGCGATAGCGCGAGCCGACGGGTTACTTCATCATCGGATCGTGCGCGCAAGGCAATCTGATAATCACGCTGAGCACGGCGATTATCCCCCTGAAGATCATAGGCAAGTCCACGATCACCTGCAATCTCACTCTCAGGTGCACCAAGCGCCGTCGCCTCGTTAAACAAGCGGATCGCGTCGGCTGGACGCTCAACCATGACAAGCGCCGAACCAAGGGCAGCCTTTACCCTACCATTGCTTGGTGCAAGCTCCTCAGCGCGCGCTAAAAATGAGAGGGCAGCATCATAATCGCCAACCGCAAGCGCACTTCTACCTGCATCAATCAAAGCGCTCACATTTTTGGGATTTTGTGAGAGCAAAACGAGATTTGCAGCGAGCCTATCTGCCGGGTCACTTGATGGGAGCGGCGCGATGATGACAGTACCATCGGTAGGCGGAAAAGACTGAGCGAATAAAGGGGAGAATGGCAAAAGCAAAGAAAGCGTCAGCCAGTGAGTCCGGCCAAATGTTTTCGAGTGCAACATTGCTATTATCTACCCCATGCACGGGCCGCGAGGCAAGGCGATTCACGGTGAAATGAATAAGGGGCGTTGTTGAACCGAGTAAAATCGTTCAACAACACCCCTTATTTCTGAAGTGTAGCCTTACTGGTTATTCTGTCGATTAAGGAATCGCGGAATATCAAGTGGATCACTTGCCTCAGGCGTATCGGTATCACCGCGTGCAGCACTACGCGCGATATTTGACATCCGTTCAAACAGCGTTGCCCCTGATGCAGGTGCGCGCGGCGCAGCTACCTCTTCTGCATCACCGCCCACTAGCCAACGACGACGCGGCGCAGCCGCATCAGCGACAGCATCTTGGGCCACTGGTGGCAGGGGATTACTGATCACAGGATCATCAAGCATTGACTGCGTATCAAGCACAAGTTCGCTACCATCGGAGTTATCGTCAAAACTCATTGTTGGCACCAATTCAGGCGGATCAAGCGTTAGCGGTGCTGAGACAAACGCCTCAACAGGTGCAGCAATCTCAATCTCAGCCGCAACCTTGATTGGTTCTGCTTCACAAGCCGGAGCAGCGAGCTCCACCGGCTCAAGGACAGGCGCTGGCGCAATTACTGGCTCAGGCGTGCGAATAATCTCATCTGATTTACGCGCCGTCGGAAAGGCAAACACGCGTGCTGGTTCAGCTGATGTCGCGGCCTCAGCTTCAATACCCGTTGCGACGACCGAAACGCGTATTTTGCCATCAAGGGCATTGTTAAAGGCAGAACCCCAGATGATGTTCGCATCGGGATCAACAAGTTCCTTGATGTGGCTTGCCGCTTCGTCAACTTCCATTAGGCGCATATCTTCGCCGCCTGTGATTGAGATGATTACGCCCTTAGCGCCCTTCATCGAAACACCGTCAAGCAGTGGATTGTTGATCGCCTTTTCAGCAGCCTCAATCGCACGATTGTCGCCTTCGGCTTCGCCCGTGCCCATCATCGCCTTGCCCATTTCGCCCATTACGGAACGCACATCAGCAAAATCGAGGTTAATCAGCCCCGGCATCACCATCAGGTCAGTAATGCCGCGAACGCCCTGTTGCAGCACTTCGTCGGCCATCTCAAACGCTTCTTTGAACGTGGTTGAGGGATTGGCGATCAGGAAGAGATTCTGGTTGGGGATGACGATCAGCGTATCGACATGCTTTTGCAGTTCGGCGATCCCGGCCTCAGCGGCTTTATTGCGACGCGAACCTTCAAAGCTGAACGGTTTGGTAACCACTCCGACGGTAAGGATACCACGATCACGTGCTGCTTTGGCAATAACCGGAGCCGCCCCCGTTCCGGTGCCGCCGCCCATGCCAGCGGCGATAAAGCACATGTGCGCGCCTTCGAGTGCCTTTTCGACTTGCTCTATGGTTTCTTCAGCCGCTGCACGACCGATTTCTGGGCGCGAACCCGCGCCAAGCCCCTGAGTGATCTTCAGACCAAGCTGGATGCGCCGTTCGGCTGCCGAAGTGTTGAGCGCCTGTGCGTCAGTGTTTGCAACGATAAAATCAACGCCCTGCACTTGACTGGCGATCATATTGGCGATGGCGTTTCCGCCCGCACCACCAACGCCGATAACACTAATCCGTGGCCGCAACTCATCCACTTCAGGCGGAAGAAATTCGATGCTCATGACGTCCATTCCCCTTCAAAAAATATGCGGGCGTACATTGCCCTATTGACTCTTTGCACTATTTGATTCCACGAATCACCTAAAAAGTTAACAAATGGTTAATTTTCTTTATTTTGTCACATAGCGACTGTTAATCCACAATATCTAGTAGCCTGATTGAAACGCGGTCATCAACCGCTTTATTACTCCGCCGCCAAAAACTGGGATGACCGGTGCTGGAGCCGGCATGATCGCCCGCAAATCAATCGGATCAGATGCTGCATAATGGATGAGGCCGGCAAGCGTTGCAAAACCTGATCCACTATGCGCCTCAGGCAAGCCCAAAAGTCCGCGCGGACGACCAATCCGTACCGCACGACCAAGCGCACCCTGCATATAATCGGCGATACCCTTAAGCTCAGCGCCGCCGCCGGTCAGTACAACCTGCCGACCGATTGGCCCCGAAAAACCAAGCGCTTTGAGTGCCTTTGAAATTTCGCCGGTCAGATGCTCAAGCCGCTGCCGGACGACCGCAATCAATTGTGCGCGCGTGATCCGTGTTGCCTCGGTCGCATCATCCTCGGCAGACAGCGGCGCGACTTCGATCATATCATGATTGTCTCGCGGGGACGCTGTAGCAGACCCGTAGAAGCATTTCATTCGTTCGGCCTGATGGCGTCGGGTACCAAATGCGCTCGCGATATCGTCAGTAATATCCGCCGCTCCGAATGGGATCGACGTCAGCCCAACAAGCATTCCGCCCGCAAAGAGCGAGACGTTGGTAACGCCCGCCCCAAGTTCAACCAGCGCAACGCCGAGTTCTCGTTCCTCATCTGAAAGACAGGCCATGCCAGTCGCAACGGGAGAGGCGATGATCGACTTGACCTCAAGATGCGCGCTGCGCACACACAGGTCAAGATTGCGCACCGGTGAACCATCAGCCGCAACGACGTGGATATCGACGCCGAGCGTGTCGGCATGAAGCCCGAGCGGCTTCTTCACGCCTGTCAGCCCGTCAAGCGTGTAAAGCGTCGGCTGGGCATGAAGGATCATCCGCCCGTCAGGATCAAGCGTGCTGCGCCCCGCCGCGAGCAGTTCGTCTATATCTTCCTGCTCGATCCGGTTGCCGCCTAGTTCAACCTCGACACTGGCAATATCACTTACCAGACTGCCACCCGAAAAGCTGACCCAGACATCTTCGATATTGGTGCCCGCAATCCGCTCTGCCTGCTCAACCGCCTCACGAATTGCAGCCTCGGTTGCGGCCATATCGGCGACATAGCCGCGTTTGACCCCGCGACTTTCGCGCTGGCCTGTGCCAAGCACCTGAATATCGCCCCCCGGCGTTCGCTCGGCGATCAGCGCCGAAACCTTCCAGCTCCCTATATCAAGTGCTGTAATCAGTCGGTCATTTTTAGGCTGGGCCATTGGTCGAGTTTCCCCCTTCGGCTTTTGGAGTGTCTACGGCAATTGGTGACGTGATCGGCACCGGCATATCAATCGTTTGCTGCTCACGCTTGATCCGCGCGACAAACTTCGTCGGATCGCGCATATCAAATCGGGCAAAGCCGCGCCCGAGCAAACGGCGGACGCCATCAATTCGGGCAAAACGGAGCAGCGCTTTAGCAGCCGCCTCATCGCCTTCAGGCAGCGCAAGCACTTCGCCCGATTGGAATTGCAAATCCCATCGCCGGTTGCCAACCCAGCTTGCCGAAGCAAGCATCGGCTTGAGTGCGGGTGCTTGATTCATCAGTCTACCCAAGCGAACCGCCTCAAGATTAGCGTCCTTGCCAATCAGCAGCGGCAGCTCAGGCGCGGGCCGGTCAGGCTTCACGGGCTCAAGGATTACGCCTTCTTTGTCAATCAGAGAGAGCTTCTGATTATGCTGCCAGATCGCAGCAGGTTTGCGCTCTACAATGTCAACCACCAGTGTATCGGGCAAACGCCGAGACACCCGCGCATCCTGTATCCAGCCACCATAGTTGAGTAGCTGATCACGCACCTTGTCGAGATCAACCAGCGGCATCGCCATGCTATGTTGATCAAGCGCGATGGCATAGACCGTCAGTCGTTCCATCCGGTCAATTCCGGTGACTTCAACACGCTTTACCTCAAAGCCTGCGCGGCCAATTGCCTTTGCCGTTTCAGTGCCGATATATTGCGGCACGCCCGCAAGCGTAGCGCCAGCAATCACAACCCCGCCAAAGGCAATGATCATTGCACCCGTCACAAAGCGGTCAACCACGCGTTGGTCAAACGGCATCACGCGCATGATTTTTTCCCAAGTCGACACTTGTTTGGCCACAGGCTTGCGCGCTTTGCCTTTGACGGCCGCGCGCTTGCGCGGGGAAGCACCGCGTTTAATTGTCGAACCACTCATTGCAGCGCCTCTTTCACCAATTGATCGACCAGATCCTCATATGAAATGCCAACATAGTTCGCTTGTTCGGGTACAAGGCTGAGCGGCGTCATCCCCGGCTGGGTATTAACCTCAAGCAAGTAAATTCCCGCCAACCCTTGGCTATCATCCCAGCGAAAATCAGAGCGTGATGCGCCTTTGCAACCGAGCAACCGGTGTGCCTTAAGCGCATAGGCGAGCATCGCCTGATAGACTTCAGGTTCCATCACCGCCGGACAAATGTGCATCGTTTTGCCTTCGGTATACTTCGCCTCATAATCATAAAAGCCAGTGCTGGTCTGAAGCTCAGTCACGGCAAGCGCGCGGTCGCCCAGCACAGCGACGGTCAGTTCCTTGCCACGGATGAATGGCTCGGCAAGCAGTTCATCAAATTCCTGCCACGGCCCCGGCACATCGCAGCCAATCGGATTGCCGTAATTGCCCTCGTCGGTAACAATCGCGACGCCCACTGACGAGCCTTCATTGACGGGCTTCAGCACATAAGGGCGCGGCAGCGGGTCGCGGTCAAACAACGTCTTGCTCTCTATGACCTGCCCGCCTGGCATCGGAATGCCGAACGGAATCAACGCTGATTTGGTAAGTTGCTTGTCAATCGCGATCACCGACGTCGCGAGGCCCGAATGGGTATATTTCAGCCCCATCAAATCCATCATGCCCTGCACTGAGCCATCCTCGCCAGGTGTACCGTGGAGCGCGTTGAACACGACATCGGGTTTAGCTTCGGCAAGTTTGGCCGCGACATCACGCCCCATATCGATCCGTGTCACGCGGTAGCCCTTGCGCGCGAGCGCATCGGCGACGCCGTGCCCGCTCATCAGCGAGACTTCGCGCTCGGCAGACCAGCCACCCATTAGGACTGCAACATGGATTGGATGATCAGTCATAAACTCGTTCCTACGCGCTGAATTTCCCATTCAAGCGTCACGCCTGAATGCGCGAATACGCGCTTGCGCACTTCCTCTCCTAGCGCCTCAATATCAGTGCTTGTTGCGCCGCCAAGGTTAAGGAGGAAATTGCAATGCTTTTCCGAAACCTGCGCGCCGCCAATCGTCAGCCCGCGACAGCCGGCTGCATCGACCAATACCCAAGCTTTATGACCATCGGGGTTTTTGAACGTAGATCCGCCAGTTTTGGATCGCAGCGGTTGCGAGGCTTCGCGTTCAGCCGCGATACGGTCCATCTCGGCACCAATGACCGCAGGATCACCCGGTGTGCCGATAAAGGTCGCGGCAACCACAATCGCCTCACGCGGCAGCATCGAGTGACGGTAGGAGTAACCCATATCGCGTGGCAGCAAAGTCCGCGCTTCGCCTGAGCGGAGGATGATATCGGCGCTGACGAATATGTCACGCACCTCGCGGGCATAAGCACCGCCATTCATCTTGACAAAACCGCCGACTGTGCCGGGGATCCCGCGCAAAAACTCGAGCCCGGCAACACCAGCATCACGCGCGTTGCTCGATACCAATATTCCCGATGCGCCGCCGCCGCAGGTAAGCGTCATCCCTTGGGCAGTAACCTTTGCAAATGCCTTGCCAAGCCGGACGGTAACGCCCGCCATCCCGCCATCTCGCACAATCAGGTTTGAGCCAAGCCCCAGCGGCCAGACCGGAACCGCGGGATCAAGATCGTGCAGGAAAGACTGAAGGTCTTGGATGTCCTTAGGCTCGAACAGCCACTGCGCCGACCCGCCCGATTTGAACCACACAAGTGGAGCGAGTGGAGCATCAGGGGTAAGCTTGCCCTGCACCCTTGGCATGTCAAGAAGCGCGCTCATCCTCGCGCCCCCGATATCGCGTCGGCCAGGCCAGCCGCCCATTTGGTAATATCGCCCGCACCAAGGCAAACGACCATATCGCCGGGCTGGATCACGCCAGCAAGTGTCTTTGCCAGATCATCAGCGCCGCCAATTTCACTTACGGCACGGTGCCCGCGTCGCTTGATCTTGCCAACCAGTGCCTCAGCGCTCACGCCCTCAACAGCCGCTTCGCCCGCCGCATACACCGGCGCGATATAGACGATATCCGCATCGTTGAACGCGAGCGCGAACTCATCCATCAATCCGCCAAGCCGTGAGTAACGATGCGGTTGACAGACCGCAATCACGCGTCCTTTCACGCCCTCACGCGCGGCGGCGAGCACTGCGCGGATTTCGACTGGGTGGTGACCATAATCGTCGATGATCGTCACTTCGTTCACTTCACCAACCTTGGTAAAGCGCCGCTTGACCCCGCCGAACCCGGCAAAACCCTTGGCAATCCGCGCGTCATCAACATTCATTTCAAGCGCGACTGCAATCGCGGCAAGCGCATTCTGGACATTATGCCGTCCCGGCATTGGCAGTTGGACGCCTTCAATCACCCGCGTCGATCCATCACGCGACCGCACGGTCACATCAAAGCGATTGCCGCCCGGAACTGGGGTTACATTGTCCCCGCGTACATCGGCCTGGGCTGAAAATCCGTAAGTGACAACCTTGCGGTCACGAATGCGCGGCAAGATCGCCTGAACCTCGGGATGATCAAGACAAAGGATCGCTGCTCCGTAGAACGGCACATTCTCGATAAACTCGACATAAGCATCCTTGGCCGTATCAAAACTGCCATAATGATCAAGATGTTCGGGATCGATATTTGTGACGACCGCGATGGTGCCATCAAGACGCAGGAACGAGCCATCACTCTCATCGGCCTCAACCACCATCCATTCTGACGTGCCAAGCCGCGCGTTTGATCCGTAACTGTTGATGATACCGCCGTTAATCACCGTCGCATCAATCCCGCCGCTATCAAGCATGGCGGCGACAAGCGAGGTCGTCGTCGTCTTGCCGTGGGTGCCCGCAACTGCAACGGTGGATTTAAGGCGCATCAGTTCGGCCAGCATTTCTGCGCGGCGGACGACGGGAATACGCCGCTCATAGGCGGCCTCTACTTCGGGATTGGTTTTGCGGCTGACGGCAGTTGAGGTGACGACGACCACGGCATCACCAAGATTGGAGGCGTCATGCCCGATCATCACGTTGATCCCGCGCTTGCGCAGACCCTCAACAACATAGCCCTCGGCCATGTCGGAGCCTTGCACCTTGTAACCAAGGTTATGCATCACCTCAGCAATGCCAGACATACCGATGCCGCCAATGCCGATGAAGTGGATCGTGCCAATGTCGGTTGCGACACCCTTCACGCGCCTGCCCCAGCAAGTGCGCCGCCGCCCCAATCTTCGGCCTTTAGCCCATCAACCACCGGCGGGCGACCGAGATTTTCAACCAGATTGGCAAGATCGCGCGTTGCGTGTGGGCGGCCACATCCCCACGCTGCCTTGGCGGCATTGGTGAGGCCAACGGGCTCAAGCCCCAATTTTTGCATTTGCTTGGCCAGTTCAACCGGAGTGAAGAGGCTCTGCGGGATTGCGCGCGCACCGCCTGCCGCCACCATTTCACGGACATTAGCGGTTTGATGATCATCGGTTGCCGAAGGGAGCGGTACGAGGATCGCCGGACGGCCGGCGGCAGTCAATTCGGCAATCGTCGATGCACCCGCGCGCGCGATCACCAGATGTGCCCATTCAATTTTTTTGGGCATATCGGTCATGTAAGTGGCAAGATCAGCAGGAATGCCAAGGCTAGAGTAGCGCGCGCGCACTGCATCAATATCTTCAACGCGGCATTGCTGCGTGACTTGCAAGCGCCGGGTGAGCGCGGGCGGTAGCATCGCCAGACCGTCGGGCACAACATCAGACAGCACCGTAGCCCCTTGGCTGCCGCCAACAACAAGAATGCTGAACACCGCCTCACCGTCAATCGCCGGGTAAGGTTGATCGCGCAGTTCAAGGATTTCATCACGCACCGGATTGCCAACGAGTGTAACTTTCTTGAGGTTTTTCTCGGCAATGCGCGCAACGTCGGGATAGGATGTCGCAATCGCCGTCACCGTATTGGCAACCATTCGGTTGACGCGGCCAAGCACGGCATTTTGTTCATGCACCGCAGTTGGGATTTTTGCGGCGCGCGCCGCGATCAGTGCAGGATAAGCCGGGTATCCGCCAAAGCCAATCACTGCCGACGGCTGAAACGTGTCAAACAGCCGCAGCGCCATTCGCCGCCCTTTAAGGATCGCGCGCGCACCGCCGGGCCAACTCATCGGGTTTTTGGTAATCCTGCCAGCAGGCAGGATGTGCGTTTGAACGCCGTCAAACAGCCCCGGTATTTTCGCGCCGCGCTCATCAGTGATGAGTGCCACCTGATGCCCGCGCGCGATCAGTTCAGCGGCAAGCGCGTGCGCTGGCATCATGTGTCCGCCGGTTCCACCAGCGGCAAGAACGAAATGACGCGTAATGCTCATCGCCCGCTCCACTTCACAACATAGGGAGACCTTGTGAGATACGGATTACGCCGCGTGAAGGCGAGCAGCAAGCCAAAGCCAATCGACAGCGCAATCATTGATGACCCGCCATAGCTGATGAACGGCAGCGTCATCCCCTTTGACGGCGCGATACCAATGTTCACCGCGATGTTGATGAACGCCTGAATGGTGAATTGGCTCACCAGCCCAGCCGAGGCCAGAACGAGGAACGGGTCTTCCTCATCAAGTAGTTTGACGAACACTCGCACGGTAATCGCAACGAATATGGCCGCGACGAGAATGCACGCAATTAGCCCAAACTCCTCACCAATCACAGAGAAGATATAGTCGGTATGCGCCTCTGGCAGGTGAAATTTGCGTTCGCCGCCGCCGGGGCCAGTGCCGAACAGCCCGCCCGCCGTAATCGTCGCGTGCGCCTGATCCACCTGATAAGTGTCACCGCTTGAGAAGAGGAAGTTGTTGATCCGCGTCGTCGCGACTGGATAAAGAAAATAGGCGGCAACAATGCCAACCGAACCGCCCCCAGCAAGGAACCCGATGACGCGCATCGGCATTCCCGCGATCATCAGCATCGCCATCCACACAGTGCCATAGATAATCGTCTGGCCGAAATCGGGCTGCATCATCAGCAGCACAGCGATAATCGCTGTCAGCCCGCCCGTAATCGACATGACAGGCAACGCGCGATCCTGCGCCTTCAAGGAAAGTATCCACGCGACCGCGACGACAAATAAAGGCTTCAAAAATTCGGAAGGCTGAAATTGGCCAATGCCAACCCCGATCCAGCGCATCGCGCCGTTTTTCTCAATTCCGATCAGTGGCACAAACGCGAGCATCACGCTGAAAAACGCAGCGCCGCAGAGCGCAAGCCTGCGTGCCACCTGTGTTGGCAGCATCGAAACGCCGATCATTACGGGCAGACCAAGCGCGACCCAAAAGAGCTGCTTCCAGAAATAGGCGAGCGGCGACACGATAACATCGCCCCCCGAATAGCGCTGCGCAGCAGCAGGGGCAGCAGCGGCAACCGCGATCAGCCCGATGGAAATCAGGATCGTGACAAGCAACAGCAGTACCCGGTCAATCTCCCAGAACCACAGCCCAAGCGCTGAACGGTCTGCACGGCCAAGCCGGGTGACGGAACGGCCTTTCGCACGGGCGACAGTGGCGGTGGTTGTCATGACAAAGCCTCCACAGCGGCGCGGAACGCGGCCCCGCGCGCTTCATAATCAGTGAATTGATCGAATGATGCACAAGCAGGTGAGAGCAACACAGTGTCTCCAAGTTGCGCCACGGCAGACGCCTTAATCACCGCGACATCAAGCGTGACACATTCTGTGACGGGCATGTGGGGGGTAAGCAGCTTGGCAAACATCGGCCCAGCCTCGCCAATAGTATAGGCCGCGCGGACGTTGCCGAAATGCGGTGCGCAAGCGTCCAACTCGTCCGTTTTGGCCTGTCCGCCTAATATCCAGTGGATCGCGGGATATGCAGCGAGTGCGGGCGCAGTCGAGGTCGCGTTGGTCGCCTTGCTGTCATTAACAAAGAGGACGCCGCCACGCTCACGAACGCGCTCCATCCGATGTGGTAGACCGGGGTACGTCGCGAGGCCGCGCTCGATGACATCGGCATCAACGCCAAGCACCTGTGCAACCGCAATCGCCGCCGCAACATTCTGCGCATTGTGCGGCCCTTGGAGCGACGGCCAGCGCGATTGATCAGTGACTGAAGCTGATGTGACGCGCATCAGACGGTGATTGATCCGGCTCGCCACCATCCGTGTACGATCATCTTCGGTGGCAATCACCGCCAGCTTATCCACATGCTGGAGCGTAAACAGCCGTTCTTTGCTCGCCGCATAATCGGCGAACCCATCATAGCGATCCAAATGATCGGGCGTGATATTGAGCAGCACCGCAATATCGCAGTCTAGGCTTTGGGTCAGATCAATCTGATAACTCGACAACTCAAGCACATAGACCCCGCCTGCAGGCAATGGATCACGGCCAAGGATTGGCAGACCGATATTGCCGCCCATCAGGCTCGGAATACCCGCCGTCTGAAGGACGTGGTGGATCAGCGCGGTTGTGGTTGATTTGCCGTTGGTGCCGGTGATGCCAACCACCTTGTGCGGCGGCAGGCTGGCGCACACCTGCGCAAATAATTCGATATCACCGATAAGCGGCACGTTTGCGGCGCGGGCATGTTCGGCAATCGGATGACGGTTAATTGGCACACCGGGCGAAACGACAACGCCATCAAAGCCAACGAGATCAATGGTGAGGGGATCGGCAAGCACTAAACTCCCCTCCCTTTCAGGGGAGGGGCTGGGGGTGGGGACTGTCAACGGGGGTAACGCTTGCTGAGAGTCCCCACCCCAACCCCTCCCCTGAAAGGGAGGGGCTTTAAGAAGTTTAGCCCGCGCATCTTCATTGTTATCCCATGCGACAACCTCTGCCCCGCTAGCAACCAAGGCTTCAACCGTCGCCAACCCAGAACGCGCCAGCCCGAGCACGGCGTAGCGTTTGCCGCGAAAGGCTGCGCTCGTAATCACCGCAGCTTCAACGTTGAAAGGCCAGCAAGCGCGAGGACGAACGCCACGATCCAGAAACGGATCACGACAGTCGATTCAGCCCAGC